>LR699074.1 GCA_901457705.2 Beijerinckiaceae bacterium RH AL1 | reverse complement strand
TCCAGGGTTCGCACACACAGTGCGGCTGCATCGTCGGCAAGACGGTAGTGAACCTGCTTCGCCTCACGCCTGGTCTTCACCAGATCGGCGCGCCGCAGCTCGGCAAGCTGCTGACTGAGCGCTGGTTGGGTCACGCCCGTGGCCGCCTCGATGTCCGCCACCTGCCGTTCGCCACCCAGCAGATAGGACAGGATCATAAGGCGCTGCGGCTGCGCGAACACGCGCAGCTTCTCGACTGCAACGTCGGCAAGCGCGCGGGACTGGTAGATCGCCATCACCGGTCAGCCTTCGTCTGGTGAAACCAGTCGGCGCCTGCGTTCCCCGGCAAAGCGGGAGGCAGGAGCACGTCGTCGCCCGGCTGCCAGTCAGCGGGCGTATAGGCCTCGCCATCGGCCGAACGCTGCAACGCCCTGACCGTGCGAAGCATCTCGTCGACCGAGCGCCCGACATTCATCGGATACCAGCTGAGTGCGCGGATAATGCCTTTGGGATCGATGAAGTAGGTTGCACGTACCGTTGAGGCATCGCCAGCCTGCTCGTCGAGCATGCCGTAGGCATACCCAACCGCCATCGACGGATCCTCGATCACCGGAAACGGCACCTCGACATCAAAAACGTCGTGGATCGCGCGAAGCCAGGCGACATGAGAGTAGAGGCTGTCGACCGACAGCCCCAACAATACGCAATCCAGCTCCTCGAATTGAGGGGCCGCTTTAGCCAAGGCCACAAACTCGCTCGTGCAAACCGGCGTGAAGTCAGCAGGGTGCGAGAAAAACACAATCCAGCGCCCACGATACTGATCGAGCGCAATCTCGCCCTGAGTGGTGCGGGCGGTGAAGTTCGGGGCTGCATCCCCGATGCGCAGCGAGCGCGGCATGTTCGCTTCCATCATTTCCATTCCTCCCAAATGGCACGAACACCCCGTTGACGCAATACGCTTACACAGCTACATAAACCATGAGTTTGTTTAAATGGAGATGGTCATGGACCCGGTTTTGAGCGAAGCCAACGCCCAGATCAGACGCGCAAAAGCGGCCGGATCGCCGGTCGTTCAGTCCTTCTTTGATGAGCCTACCAACACAGCGACCTACGTCGTTTGGGACGTGGCGACGAAAAAGGCTGCGATCGTCGACAGCGTCCTCGATTTTGACGCCGCGGCTGGCCGGACCAAAACCGCGTCGGCGGACGCAGTGATCGCTTACGTGCGGGATCAGGGACTGACGGTCGATTGGCTGCTGGAAACCCATGCTCATGCCGATCACCTGTCTGCGGCACCTTATCTTCAGCAGGCGCTTGGCGGGCAGCTCGCGATCGGTCGTGAGATCATCCGGGTTCAGAACGTGTTCGGCAAAATCTTCAACGCCGGCACCGATTTTGAGCGCAACGGTTCCGAGTTCGACCGGCTGTTCGAGGACGGCGACCGCTTTGCCATCGGCAACATCGACGCCATTGCGCTGCACGTGCCCGGCCATACGCCGGCGGACATGGCCTATGCGATTGGGGACGCGGTCTTCACCGGCGATACGCTCTTCATGCCCGATTACGGCACCGCGCGGGCAGACTTCCCTGGTGGCGACGCACGCCAGCTATTCCGCTCGATCCGCCGGCTCATGCAGCTGCCGGACGAGACGCGCCTGTTCCTCTGCCACGACTACAAGGCGGTGGGTCGCGACCAATATGTCTGGGAGACGACTGTAGGCGCACAGCGTGTCGGCAACGTGCATGTCCACGAAGGGGTCAGCGAAGACGACTTCGTCGCGATGCGGACCAGTCGCGACGCCACCTTGTCGATGCCGAAGCTCATCCTGCCCTCGATCCAGGTGAACATGCGCGGTGGTCATCTGCCGGAGCCGGAAGCCAACGGCACCCGCTACCTCAAAATTCCGCTGGATGCGCTGTGATGCCAGGCTTTCCCCATGCCATGCCGCTCGAAGGCTTCATCGGCGGGCTGATGATCGGTGTCGCCGCGGCGATCATGCTGCTGGGCAACGGGCGCATCGCCGGTGTCAGCGGCATGTTCGCAAGAGTTTTGGGTCTTACCGATGGAGGTCCACCATGGGCCCTCGCGCTGCTCTTTACCGCGGGTCTGCCCTTGGGCGCGGGTATTGCTGCGGCCAGTTTGGGCGTGAAAGCCAGCTTTCCGGCATCGCTTTCGCTGATTGCCGTCGCCGGTCTGGTCGTCGGTATCGGAACGCGGCTTGGGTCCGGGTGCACCAGTGGTCACGGCGTATGCGGCCTGTCCCGCCTGTCGCCCCGGTCCATCGCCGCGACCGTCACGTTCATGGCGACCGGCGTCGTCACGGTCACGATCATGCGTCTGTCCGGGGTGATACTGTGATGCGCCAGAACCTCATTTCACTCGCTAGCGGGACGCTGTTCGGCGCCGGCCTTGCCATCTCCGGAATGATCGATCCGGCGCGGGTGCGCGCGTTCCTCGATGTCACCGGCGCGTGGGACCCGACCTTGGCGTTCGTCATGGCAGGCGCGATCCTGCCGATGGCGATAGCCTGGTTCGTCGTGCGGCGTCGCTCGACCCCGATCGCGGCCGAACAATTCCACACGCCCGCCACCTCGCCGATCGACCGGCGCCTCATCGGCGGTGCGGCCTTGTTCGGCATAGGCTGGGGCATCGTCGGATTGTGCCCAGGTCCCGCCATTGCCGCACTGGCGATCCAGCCTCTGCCGGCACTGGTCTTCATCGCTGCAATGGCCCTCGGCGTTGCCGTCCACCGCTTTGCATTCACTTCCCGCCGTTCGGCCTGATCAGACAGGAGACATCACATGGCTTTCAAGCAGATCACCTCGTCCTTCTCTGCCGCCCCCCAGCTGACGCAAGACGACCTCGCCGCTGCCGCGAAGGCAGGATATCGCTCGATCATCTCAAGCCGCCCGGACGGCGAGGAGGCGGGCCAGCCAAGCGCGGAAGAAATGGCCCGAATGGCAGGCGACCACGGTCTCGCGTTTGCCCATGTCCCTATCGTACCGGGCAAGGCGACTGACGCCGATGCGGATCGCATGAAGGAGGCGCTAGCCACGCTGCCACAGCCGACGCTCGGCTTCTGCCGTAGCGGGACGCGCGCGGCGACCTTGTGGGCGTTGGCCGAGGCCGATCGCGCCGACCCGGCGACGATCGTCGACCAAGCAAAGGCAGCCGGGTACGACCTTGCCGATCTCACGCCTGCGCTGAAGCGCCGTTCCGAAAGGGCTGATCAATGACCTACGACATCGTCATCATCGGGGGCGGTGCCGCCGGCATCGCGACCGCTTCCAGCATTCTGAAGCGCAACGCCAAAGTGACGATCGCGGTCGTCGATCCGGCGACCGACCATTATTACCAGCCCGGCTGGACGATGGTGGGGGCCGGCGTCTTCACTCCCGAACAGACGCGCAAGGCCGAATCCGACATAATGCCAAAGGGCGTTAAGTGGGTACGGTTGCCCGCCGTTGCCATCGACCCCGACCGTAACACGGTCGAGCTCGAAGACGGTGACACATTGACCTATCGCGTTCTGGTCGTCGCGCCCGGGCTGCGCCTGGCGTGGGAGAAGATCGAAGGGCTGCCTGAGGCTCTCGGCCGCAACGGCGTCACCTCCAACTATCGCTACGATCTGGCACCCTACACCTACCAGCTCGTCAAGGAATTGCGGCAGGGGCGGGCGCTGTTCTCGCAGCCACCCATGCCGATCAAGTGCGCCGGCGCACCGCAGAAAGCGATGTATCTCTCCTGCGACATCTGGCGGGATAGCGGCGTTCTCCCAGCTATCGACGTCGAGTTCCATAATGCCGGCGCAGCCCTGTTCGGGGTCCCGACCTACGTCCCGGCGCTGATGGAATATGTCGAGAAGTACGGTATCGATCTCAGGCTTGAGTCCAACCTGGTCGCGGTCGACGCCGATCGCCGCGTCGCCACGTTCGAGCGCAAGCAGGACGGCGTCTCCGAGCGGATCGAACGTGAGTTCGATATGCTCCATGTCGTGCCACCTCAGGTGTCACATGCGGTCGTCGCAAATAGCCCGCTTGCGGCTGCGAGCGGCTTCGTCGAGGTCGACGAGACTACGCTGCGGCACAAGCGATTTGAAAACATCTTTGGCCTTGGCGATGCCGCTGGCACCAGCAACGCCAAGACCGCCGCTGCTGCTCGCGTCCAGGCGCCCGTGGTCGCAGTCAACGCGCTGGCCGCGCTCGACGGCAGCCCCCCCGTTGCCGATTATAATGGTTACGGCTCATGCCCGCTCACGGTCGAACGCGGTAAGATCGTCCTCGCCGAGTTCGGCTATGGCGGAAAGCTGCTGCCCAGCTTCCCATCCTGGCTGCTGGACGGAACGCGTCCGACGCGCACCGCGTGGTTCCTGAAAGAGCGGATGCTGCCCCCGATCTACTGGCAGGGCATGCTGAAAGGCCGTGAGTGGATGGCCGCTCCACACGAGATCGGCAAGGCGGCATGATCCTCGAACCAATCCAGTATCTGCTTGGCGCCTTGTCCGGCAGCCTGGTCGGATTCACCCTCGGGCTCGTCGGTGGCGGTGGCTCGATCCTCGCCGTGCCGCTCATGGTGTATCTGGTGCGCGTTCCCGACGCGCACCTCGCCATCGGTACGAGCGCGTTTGCCGTGGCGGCCAATGCCGCGACCGGTCTGATCGGTCATGCCAAGGCTCATACCGTAAAATGGCGGTGCGGCGGCATGTATGCGACTGCCGGCGTCATCGGTGCGCTACTCGGATCCACCGCGGGCAAGGCCGTCGATGGCGGCAAGCTCCTCTTTCTATTCGCGCTCGTCATGATCGTCGTCGGCGTTGTGATGCTGCGCGGGCGGGGTGACGCTGGTAATCCCGGTGCAGAATGCAACCGGGAGAAGGCGCCCAAGGTGCTGGGTTATGGCCTCGGCACCGGACTGTTTTCAGGCTTCTTTGGCATCGGTGGTGGCTTCCTGATCGTTCCCGGACTGATTGGATCGACGGGCATGCCGATCCTCAACGCCGTCGGCACGTCGCTGATCGCCGTCACCGCGTTCGGGCTAACGACCGCTGCCAACTACGCGTTCTCCGGGCTTGTGGATTGGCCGCTCGCCTTCGCCTTCATCGGCGGTGGAGTTATCGGCGGGTTGATCGGCACGCGGATCGCTAAGCGTCTGGGCACGGGCAGTACGCTCACCACGGTTTTCGCAATGCTGATCTTCGTGGTCGCAGCCTATATGCTCTGGAAGAGCGCAGGCGCGTTTCTGTGATGGGCAGCGCAATTGCCATCGGGCCGCTGATGATGGCGGTCGATCGCGGATTGGCGGTTCTGTGCGTCGCCGTGTTCCTCGGTTTGACGGCGCTGGCGGGACGGTTCCGCTTCCCGCGAGTGTCGATGGTCGCGACCAGTGCTATTGTCGTCGGGCTGGTGACGGCCCGGATCGGCTATGTCGCGACGCATTGGGCGAGCTACGCCGATGCTCCACTTTCCATCCTAGCTATATGGCAGGGAGGCTTCTCGGCCGTCGCCGGCCTCGCCGGCGCTGCGGTAACGCTGGCGTTCCGGCTCGGCCGAACGCGCGCTCTGGCGATAGGCTGGGCAGCGCTTGCCGTAGCTGGCGGCCTCTGGTTCACGCTTCAGGCGCTGATCCCGCCCGTGACCTACGGCCCCTTTCCCTATCATCTCGCCCTAACGACGCCATCCGGCGCTCCGCTCCCGCTTGATCGTTTCCGGGGTCGTCCCTTCGTGGTCAATCTGTGGGCGACATGGTGCGGCCCATGCCGGCGCGAGCTGCCGATGCTCGATGCTGCTGCGTCGCGCCGTGGAGAGGTTCCGATTCTGCTCGCCGATCAGGGTGAGGCGCCGGCGACCGTTACCCAGTTCCTTACCCGCGAAGGCATCGGTGCCGGCAACGTCGCGCTTGATCCCGACCGTAGGCTTTCCCGAGCCTTCGAAGTCGCCGGCTATCCCGCAACCGCCTTCGTCGCCGCGAATGGCACGATCGTGCAGCTTCAGCTCGGAGAGTTGTCGCGCGCCGCGCTCGCCGATGGAATTGATAAGGCAAGGAAACACCGATGAACCGCCGCAACCTTCTCTTTCGCGGCGCTCTAGCCGCGCTTGCTTTCGCCGTGCCGATGACACCTGCGGTCGGGCAGCAGCAGCCTGATTTGTCGCGCAAGGCAGTCGTCGACGATCCCGTAGCCCCCAAGCGGGCCGGCACCGCCTATGACGTCACCGTTGTCGAGTTCTTCGACTACAACTGCCCCTATTGCCGTCGCATGGAGCCGGTGCTGAACGCGCTGCTTCGCTCCGACCCGAAGGTCCGGATCGTGTATCGGGATTGGCCAATATTCGGACCCGCCTCCCGTGAGGCGTCCCGGGCGGCCGTCGCGAGCCAGTGGCAGGGCAGGCATGCCGCCTTCCATGGAGCGCTGCTTGCCTCGCCGGCGCGGCTCGACAGCGCCGGTATCAGGGCAGCTGCTGTGAAAGCCAAGGTGGATTGGCCGCGTCTGCAACGTGACCTGAATGTCAATCGGCTCGCAATGTTGACCCCTGATCGGCGTCCAACTTTGACCCCTCTGTTGCCGCTTGCACGGGCGCTTCAGTAGCGCTCGCCCCGGCGTAAGCTGGTCGGGGTTGCGGAGCCGGGGCGAGCGCGGTCCCAAGCCCCCTTCAGCCTCGGTTCTTGAAGCGCCAGCTCTCGTTGCCGGTCTCGACGATGTCGCAGTGGTGGGTGAGGCGATCGAGCAGCGCTGTGGTCATTTTGGCGTCGCCGAAGACGCTGGGCCATTCGCCGAAGGCGAGGTTGGTGGTGACCATGACCGAGGTGCGCTCGTAGAGGCGGCTGATCAGGTGGAACAGCAGCTGGCCGCCGCTCTGCGCAAAGGGAAGGTAGCCGAGTTCGTCGAGGATGACGAAGTCCATGCGGGTGAGATAGTCCGCAAGGCGTCCTTGACGACCTGCGCGGGTCTCGGCCTCGAGCCTGTTGACGAGATCGAGCGTGTTGAAGAAGCGGCCGCGTTTGCCGGCACGGATGCAGCTGCGGGCGATCGCTATCGCGAGGTGGGTCTTGCCGGTACCGGTGCCGCCGACGAGCACGCAGTTGCGCTGCTCGGCGATGAAGTGGCCGCCGGCAAGATCGCGCACGAGGACCTCGTTGATCGGCGTGCCGACGAAGGCGAAGTCGGCGACGTCCTTGGCGAGCGGCAGCCGGGCAATCGTCATCTGGTACTTGATGGATCGGGCCAGCTTCTCGTCGATCTCGGCCTTGAGCAGGTCGCCGACGAGGCGCTGGGGCTCGTGCTGGCGCTTGACGGCGGTGGTGACGATCTCGTCGAAGGCCGAGCGCATGCCGAAGAGCTTGAGCGAGCCCATCATGTCGAGGATGTCGGTGCGTTCCAGTAGACGTTCCATGGGTCAGATCCTTCTGAGGCTGTCGTAGCGGGCACAATCGGCGATCGGCGCATGGCGGAGGGTCAGCGCGTCCGGCGTCATGATGGTGATCGGCGGCGCGGGGTCGCGCTGCCGCGAGACGATGTTGATGATGACGTCGGCAGACGAGACGCCCTCGATCAGCGCCTCCGCGCAGGCGCTCTCGACCGCCTGCAGGCCGTCGCTGAGCACCATGGCGAGGATCTTCGCCATCTGCCGGTCGCCGTCGTCGGAGCCGGCGAGCTTGCGGCGAATGCGATCGATCGCCTGCGGCAGCACCCAGTCCTTGAACGGGGCGCCGTTGCGCAGCGCACCGGGCTTGCGGGCGAGGACCGGCACGTAGTGCCAGGGATCGCAGATGGTCGCGCCGCGGCCGAAGACGCGGCTATGCTCGGCGACGATGCGGCCGTCCTGGCGGATCACCACGCGGTCGGCATACGCCTGGATCTCGACGGGTCGTCCGACGGCGCTGGCGCTGACCGAGTACTTGTTGTTGTCGAAGCGCACGAGGCAGGTCTTCGAGACCGATGCCGGTAGCGCATGGAAGCCGTCGAACCGGCCGGCGTGGCGCACGAGGTGCGGGCGCTCGGCCTCGAACATCTCCCACACCGTTCGGTCGGTCTGCTCGGGATGGGGGTGCGCCTTGGCATAGGCAACGCACCGGTCGAGCAGCATGCCGTTCAGCTCGTCGTAGCTCTTCACGCGCAGCCGAGGCGTGAAGAAGCGCTCGCGGACAAGCCCGACCTGGTTCTCGACTTGCCCCTTCTCCCAGCCCGACGCCGGCGTGCAGGCGACGGGTTCGACGAGATGGTGCGCACACATCTGCAGGAAGCGCCGATTGTAGCCGCGGTCCTTGCCGACGAGGATCGTCTCGACCGCCGTCTTCATGTTGTCGTAGATGCCGCGCCTGCAGGCTCCCTTGAAGAAGGCGAAGGCCCGGTCGTGCGCGTCGAAGACCATCTCCTGGCTCTCGCGCGGATAGGCTCGGACGAACATCATGCGGCTGTGACAGAGCCGGACGTGCGCCACCTTCACGGTCGTCGTCGCGCCACCGATCAGCACGATGTCGTGGCTCCAGTCGAACTGGAACGCCTCTCCCGGCGCGAAGGCCAGCGGCACATAGGCTTCCGCGCTCGCCGCCGCGTGCCCCTTTGCCCAGACCCTGGCATAGCGGCGCACCGCATCGTAGCCGCCCTCGTAGCCGAGCGCCCGCAGCTCCTCGAAGACCCGGATCAGCGTGAGGCGCTCCCGCGCCGCCTTCGTCGCGTTGCGGGCGAGCATCGCCTCGAGATCGGTCTTCCAGCGCCCGAGCTTGGGCCGCGGCTGCACCTCGCGCTCGTAAGCAAACGAGGTCTCGCCCGAGCGCAGCACCTTGCGCACCGTGTTGCGCGAGATCTTCAGGTCGCGGGCGATCTCTTTGATCGACTTGCCCTTGACCAGATGCTCCCGCCGTATCCGGCCGACCGTCTCCACAACCAACATCCCCGCCGCCCGCCCGCCGTCAAAACGGACAGCGCAACAGGCCAAGATTAAGGGGTCAGTTTTGGACGCCGATCACCCCGATAAGGGGGTCAGTTTTGCAGGCCGAAACACAACGAACTGCGCGCGACGATCCGAGACCTTGATCGCGCTCTCGGTGAGGAGCCGGCGAATATAGTACGGTTCCTTGTTGTAGGTGCGGGAGAGGCTCTCCCAAACCTGCTCCTGTCGCGCATGGTCGCTCGTGACCGTGAAGGCCATGAGTTGGTCCAGCGTGATGCCATCTGCGGCATAGAGGTCGAGCAACGTCTCGGAGACCGCCGTCAACCGCAGTCGCTGCTTCACGACGTTGACCGAGACGAAGAACCGCGCCGCAATCTCCTCCTCGCTCAACCCCTTCTCGGTCAACGTCTTGAAGCTGCGGAACTGATCGAGCGGATGGAGCGCCTGCCGCTGAACATTCTCGGCAAGCGAATCTTCCTCGGCAAAACCGTTGGTCCGCACGATGCAAGGCACCGCCTGCGTCTTCGTCATTCGCTTCTGCTTGACGAGGAGTTCGAGCGCCCGAAAGCGCCGGCCGCCGGCCGGAACCTCGAACATGCCGGTTTCCCGACCCTCGCCGTCGAGAAGGGCGCGGACGCTCAGGCTCTGCAGCAGGGTACGGCGACTGATGTCCTCGGCCAACTCCTCGATCGACACACCGGCCTGGATCCGGCGCACGTTCGACTGACTGAGGACGAGCTTGTTGAAGGGAATGTCTCGCGAGGCGCTGAAGACGATCTTGGATGGCGTTTTGGTCATTGGGGTCTCCGCGACAGATCGGCCAGGAGCTGCTCTCCCGACCTCCTGACCCGTCACGAAACCCCCAGCCCCTCTCTCACTCTCAGACCGCTGTTAAAGCCGCCGCGCGGAACGGACGACGGCAAGCTTCCAACACAACGCAGACATCTTCCAGGCAGCCCGGGCGGTAGCAGCACGTGACCCGCGTGGGGCGGACGCTCCCAAGCCATCACCGGCGGGACGGGCCTTACCCGGCACCGCCCGCTTCCCCGCAGCAGCTTTTCACCTCGCCGCCCGCGCGCTCGTCCTGAATCGGCGGACAAGGCACGTCGCCATACGAGCAGAACACGCAGCAGTCACCGGCTTTGGGACGTAACAGGGAGCCGCAGCCGGTGCATTCATAGAAAAACTGACAGGCATTGGTCGGCATCGTCTCACGTTTCGCCACGTTACACTTTGGGCAGGTGATGACGGATTCTGCGATCACGGCAGTTTCTCCTCCATACTACAGCATATCGCCGATGTCGGATGCGGCGGTCGGGTAGGCGAACATTGTTTGCTTAAGATCGTCGGCGGTAAGCCCGTGGCGAACCGCAAGCCCAAAGATGTTGATCACTTCGTCGGCGTACGGGCCGACGAGATGGGCACCGAGGATGCGCCCGCTGCCCTCCTCGATCAGGGTCTTGAAGCCGTAGACGGACTCGGCGACGCGGCGCGCCGTGTACCAATGCGGCACCTTCTGGCGATTGACCCGGAACGTAAGCCCTGCGATCCGCGCCTCCGCTTCGCCCAAACCCACGGCGGCGATCGGCGGCAGGGTGAAGGCGACGCTCGGCACACTCCGATAGTCAGGCCGGTGCCGATTGCCTTCGACAAGATTCGCGGCGGCGACCTTGCCGTCGTGGCTCGAAACCGGCGTGAGCGGTGGCCCTTTGGCCGCCGCATCGCCGGCCGCGTAGACGGCCGGGTTGGACACGCTCTGCAAGAACTCGTTCAGGACAAGTCGCCCGTTCCCGACGGCGACCTCCGCCGCAGCGAGGTCAAGCGCGGCAAGATCGGGGACACGGCCGGCAGCATGGACCACCAGATCGGCGTCGATCGTTACCGCCTGGCTTCCCGTCCGGGCATGCACACGGAGACTGCGATCGAAACGCTCAACTGCCTCGACGACAGTGCCGGTTTGCACATCGACGCCGATTTCGGAGAACTTCTCCATCAGCCAGCCGACGAGATCGGGATCGAATTGCGTAAGCATCTTATCGGCTCGTTGCAGCACCGTCACTTTCGCGCCGGCGCGCGCGGCGAGATGCGAAAACTCGGCGGCGATGTAACCCCCGCCGACCATGACGATGCGCGCCGGAAGCTCTTCGAGTTCAAGGAAGCGGTCGCTACCGATCAGGTGTTCCGCGCCCGCAAACGTAAGCGGTACCGGCCGCGCACCGGTGGCGATCAGCACATGCCGCCCTTGCAGGATTTGACCCTCCATCGCGATCAGGTCGCGCCCGGCAAAACGGGCCTTCCCATGAAACGCATCGATGCCCTGCTCGGCGTAGCGGTGTTCCTGCTTCTGCGGGACGGGATCGGTGAAGGTGCGTTTGAAGGTGAGGAGGTCTGGCCAGCTTATCGCGAGTTCGCCGGCCACGCCCCGGCCGCGCATGCGCCGGGCCATGTCGATCGTCTCGGCGCCGCTGATCAGCATCTTCTTCGGATCGCAGCCGCGCAGGGCGCAGGTTCCGCCGAACTGCAAGTGATCAATGACCGCGACCGACCGCCCCGCCGCGCGCACACAGTAGCTTGCTACCTGCGCGGCCGTGCCGCTGCCGATGACGATAAGATCGTAGGTCTTGTTTTGGCTCACGTGCGATCCGGTTCCGTCCTCAATTCGCAAGGTGTGACGGGTAACCGGCGTTGGTCGTCGCCGTGATGAGAGCGGCGACGTTCGTCGCGGCATCGTCGAACATTACCTTTGCGACCGCGGGGGATGCCACGCGAGCCTCCACGATTTGGATTGTCTTGACGCCCTCGACCCTCGAAAGGGTGCGCTTGACGATTGGCGCACAGAGTTTGCAATTCGCCTTATCGACGTTGAGAACCACAGTCTTTTCGGCGGCCAGCAACGAGCCGGGCGACAACAAGGTCGCGAAGGTCGCGACAGCGGCCAGATGACGAAGCAGCATGGATATCTCCTTGTGTTCTACAGAAACAGAGGGGCGAGCCTCGGGAAGCCGAGCGCGATCACGATGAGAACGGCCGCGATCCAGAGTCCCGCCTTTGCCGTGCGCTGGGAGCCTGGCCTGCCGCAGTAGGAATCTTCGGCGCAGGCCGCCTTGGGCTTCCAATAGACGAGGTAAAATCCGTAGCCGAGACAACCGGCAGCGATTGCCGCGAAGACCGGCTGGTAAGGTTCAAGAGCCGTCAGGTTCCCTATCCATGCGCCGCTGATCCCCAGCGCAAACAAGACAAAGGGCAGTACGCAGCATGAGGCGGCACCAAGCGCCGCGAGAATGCCGCCCGCCGCGAGGAGTTTTTGCTTGTGGCCGCTGTCGTTTCCTACCCTGGCAGCGCCGGGGCGCGGGGCGTTTGGCGGCTCGAAGCGCCGTATGTTTCGCTCATGGCACATCGTTCTTGATTGGCATGAACGCATGCTGCATCCTGTAGTGACTACAGGAGCAAGGATATTTTTATGACTTCGATCACGGATGCGCGAGCCGAGGCCCTTTCAATCGGTGAGTTGTCGCGCCGAACCGGTGTGCATATCGAGACGATCCGCTACTATGAAAAGATCGATATGCTCCCGGCACCGCCCCGCACGGATGGCGGCCGACGCGTTTACGGGAATACCCACGCTCGGACGCTGGCGTTCGTCCGCCGCGCACGAGAATTGGGGTTCATGCTCAGCGAAGTCCGCACCCTGCTCGACTTGGGCGCCCCCGAACGGGCGTCATGTGCCGAGGTGAGGGAGATTGCCAGTGCGCACCTTGCAAGCGTTCGAACGAAGCTGGCCGATCTGGTGAAACTTGAGGCCATTCTTGCCGGTGCCGTCGCGCGGTGCACGGGCGACGCCACGCCCGCATGCCCGGTGCTCGATATTCTCGATTCCCACTCAGCCGACGGCAATATCCCTTTGGGCTATGCACGGGCATAGACGGACAGCCAGAACGTTGCCCCGGGCGGCCGGCGCGGGGAAGGAGCACGAGACGGCTTGCGGCGGTCCTTTGCACGTTGGCTCTGATCGTGCTTTTCGGCGTCGCGGTGGCATTGGGGTCGGAGCTTTTCGGCGCGGCCTTGCTCCTGGCTTTCGCCATAGGCAGAACTATTCCCGTCGCTTTGGGCGCGATCGCTGTCGGCTGGTTGGAAGACTCACGAACCATCGGTGATCGGTATCGCCGTGCATTTGAAGCGGCCGGCGGTGCAACCCTCATTCTGTCGGGGCTCTACATGCTGAACGCCTACTATTTCTGGATACCGATGCTCGCTTGAGCCAAAAGTTGAAATTAGATCGCGCTGAGCTTGACGCGCTGTTCGAGCTTCGCCGCTTCTTCCTTACGCTTGCTGTAGCGGCTGGTCAGGTAGCATGACGCGCCACGTGTCAGCAGCGTGAATTTCACCAGCTCCTCCATCACGTCCACCACGCGATCGTAGTAGGACGACGGTAGCATGCGGCCAGCCTCGTCGAATTGTCGAAGGCCTTGGCGATCGAGGACTGGTTCGGGATCGTGATCATCCTCATCCAACGGCCGAGCACGCGCAGCTGGTTGACGGCGTTGAACGACTGCGAGCCGCCGCTCACCTGCATGACGGCGAGCGTCTTGCCCTGAGTCGGCAACAGGTTTGATGTTCAGGGCAACCATGTTCGCCTTCGAGACGACAGGCTACGAAGCCGACAATTGGAGACGGACATGAACGACGCTTGGCTCTACACACTGATCCCTGCCGCGGCCGCTGTCGTCGGCGCCGTCGCGGCGGTACGATTTCGTCCGGGACCCGCGCTCGTCAGCGCCATTCAGCACTTCGCGGCGGGCGTCGTCTTTGCCGCCGCCGCGGGCGAGATTTTGCCGGACGTCATGCATCGCGGCTCGCCCGTGGCGACTGTCGTCGGCGGCGGCATCGGTGTCGCCGTCATGCTGCTGGTCGAAAAGGTCGGAAGCCTGATCAAGGGACCCGTCGGTCTGATGGCCATGGTCGGCGTCGACATCCTGATCGATGGTCTCGTCCTCGGGATCGGCTTCACGGCCGGCGCCAAGGTCGGATTGCTCCTCACGGTCGCCTTGACCCTCGAGATCCTCTTCCTCGGGTTGACTGTCGCGAACGAGCTCAAAGAGACCGTCAATTCGCGTGCCGCGATCGTCGGCCTTACGGCCGCTCTCGTCGTTTTGCTTCCAATCGGCGCGCTTATCGCGACACCGGTCGCGGCGCTGCCAAGCCCCATCGTCGCGGGATTCTTTGCCTTCGGCTTGATCGCGCTCCTTTATCTGGTCACCGAAGAGCTTCTGGTCGAAGCGCACGAAACGCCGGATCGCCCATGGGTGACGGCTATGTTCTTCGTCGGTTTTCTCGCTCTGCTCGTTCTGGAGCAGGTGACCAAATGACGAACATCAGTGGCTCTCGTGCCTACACTCGCCGTGGTCGGCGAGGACTTCAATTACCCGGCATTCCGCCACACGCCCGTGCGCGCACTCCGCGAGCATGCGCTTCAGCTCGACTTTCAAAGCGGTCAGGCTGGCGATCCGCTGCTCGGTTTGCCTAAGATGGGATCGGGCGATTGCGTCCGCGGTGGCGCAGGATTGGTGAGGTTCGTCCTGAAGGGTCACGAGCGTTCGGATGGCCTCGATCTCGAAACCGAGCTCGCGGGCATGCCGGATGAAGGCTAGGCGTCGGACGTCGTTTGCGCCGTAGGTACGCCTGTTGGCCTCGCTCCGCGCGGGGGCGGGGAGCAGGCCGATTTGCTCGTAGTAGCGGATCGTCGGGACCTTGACTCCGCTCTTCCTCGCCGCATCGCCGATCGCCACCGCTTCGCCGCTCATTTTTCGCTTGCTCCTCTAGCCGCTAGAGGATGTAGCCCGGCCTCATCGAGATGCAAGGGAACGACCGATGACGACCGCCGCGACCCGGACGCGCTACCGTGTGGATGGCATGGACTGCCCATCCTGTGCCACCAAGATCGACACGGCTGTGCGACGGATCCGAGGGATAGAGGATGTCTCGGTCTCGGTTTCGGGCGGCATGATGACGATCGTCCATTCGACGACGGCGACCTCACCAGCGTCGAAAGGAAGGTACGTGCGCTCGGCTTTCAAGTCGCGCCGATGCCGGACGCGGCGCGTATCGAGCCACCCGCCGTGGACACTTGCGGTTGCTGTGGAGACAAGACGGCCAGCCTTGGCCTAAATCCGCCCCCTGTCGTCGTACATGATCACCATGACCACGGCCGCGATCACGCTGGTCATGATCACGGCGCTCACGGTCACGCCGAAACCCCAGCGCCGATCGCCTCGATCGACGGACGCGAGCGGAACATCTGGTGGGCGACGCCAAAGGGCCGCCTGACCATCGCCAGCGGAGCCGCCTTGATCGCCGCCTATTTGGTCGGGCGGCTGGTGCCGATGCTCGGCACATGGCCCTTCGACGTCGCCATGCTGGTCGGCCTTATTCCGATTGCGCGGCGCGCGATCGCTGCGGCGCTCAACGGCACGCCGTTTTCGATCGAAATGCTGATGTCGATCGCGGCGATAGGTGCCGTTTTCATCGGTGCGGGCGAAGAGGCAGCCGCGGTTGTCTTCCTTTTTCTCGTCGGCGAACTGCTCGAAGGGGTCGCGGCGGGACGGGCGCGCGGCAGCATTCAGTCGCTAGCTAATCTGGTGCCGAAGACGGCGCTTCTCGAACGCGGAGGCGGGACCGAGGAGGTCGCGGCCGATCGGCTCGTCGTCGGTTCCACCATCCTGGTGCGTCCCGGCGACCGTATCCCGGCGGACGGGATCGTCATCTCCGGTGAAAGCACGGTCGACGAAGCGCCCGTCACCGGTGAGAGCACAGCGGTGCACAAGGTCGCCAACGCGAATGTCTTCGCCGGCACGATCAACGGCGATGGCGCGCTCCGTCTAAAGGTTACAGCGGCCGCTTCCGACAACACGATCGCGCGAGTCGTCCGGCTTGTCGAAGAAGCCCAAGAGAGCAAGGCGCCGACCGAGCGCCTCATCGACCGCTTCTCGCGCTATTACACGCCTGCCGTCGTCTTCGTGGCCGCGCTTGTTGCAATCGTCCCGCCTCTAGCATTCGGCGGCATCTGGTCAGCTTGGATCTATAAGGGCCTCGCCATCCTGCTGATCGGATGCCCGTGCGCGCTAGTCATCTCGACGCCGGCGGCGATCGCCGCGTCGCTGTCGGCAGGCGCCAGGCGCGGGCTGCTCCTGAAGGGCGGTGCGGTCCTTGAAACCCTCGGCAAGATCAATGCGGTCGCGTTCGACAAGACCGGCACGCTCACCGAGGGAAGGCCGACGGTGACCGACGTCGTCCCAGTAGGCCGGTCGGAAGCCGATGTCATCCGTCTCGCGGCGGCGTTGGAGACCGGCTCGAGCCATCCACTCGCAAAGGCCATCCTGGCGGCCGCGCGGGCGAAGCGAATCGACGTCCCCGGGGTGCTCGACGCCCGGGCGGTCGGAGGCCAGGGCGTGACTGCCACGGTCGATGGCGCCGCCGTGTTCCTGGGGTCGCCGAAGGCAGCGGCCGAACGCGCGCCGGTGCCGAGGTATACCGAGAAAGCAATCGGCGCGCTGAACGACGAGGGCAAGACCGTGTCCGTCCTCGTCGTGGATGGCACCGTCGCCGGTCTGGTCGCCTTGCGGGACGAACCGCGCGCCGACGCTAAGGCGGGTCTCGACGCCTTGGTCCGAGCCGGCGTGAAGGTCGTGATGCTGACCGGCGACAATCAGCGTGCCGCGGCAACCATCGGCAGAAACTTGGGTATCGAAATAAAAGCCGGCCTGTTGCCCCAGGACAAACAGCGGATCGTCAGCGAGATGAAGACATCGGGATTGACCGTCGCCAAGGTGGGCGACGGCATCAATGACGCGCCGGCTCTAGCGGCCGCGGACGTCGGTATCGCGATGGGCGGGGGCACCGACGTCGCTTTGGAGACAGCGGACGCTGCCGTGCTGCATGGCCGCGTCGGTGACGTGATGGCGATGATCGACCTGTCGAAGCGGACGATGGGCAATATCCGACAGAATATCACGATCGCTCTCGGCCTGAAGGTCGTCTTCCTGGTGACGACCATCGCCGGAGTCACTGGGCTGTGGCCGGCGATCCTGGCCGACACCGGCGCCACCGTTTTGGTCACGGCAAACGCCATGCGCCTGTTGTCGAGCCGTAATTCGCGGTGAAGAGGGACCGTCGCGCGTCGCGAAGGCACTCATCCCTCCGTGCTCGGCCCTTCGAAGGACGGCCCGGAGCCTTATGGGCAGGAGTATGCCGGCGGATTGTGTTTACATATCCTATCCACCTAGATAGGATATCACATGCAACATGCTTCCCATCCCGACATCATTAAGCGGCTCAAGCGAGCTCACGGTCATCTGGCCTCGGTCGTCGCGATGATGGAGCAGGGACGCTCCTGCGTGGACCTCGCGCAGCAGCTTCATGCCGTCGAGAACGCGATCTCGAATGCCAAGCGCGAGCTGATCCAGGATCACATGGAGCATTGCCTCGGCAACGGCCTCGGCGAAGCCGCCAAGAACACGAAGTCCGCGCTCGCCGAATTCAAGGCCCTCGCCAAATACCTGTAAGGATCGACATTGATTGACACCGTTCGCGACTGGTTCGGCTTTGGCGGATCGGACATAACCTCGAGTCATGGCGGCCACGGCCACGGACATGACGACGGCAAGCGCCACGGCCATACCCACGGCGTGATCGACCCCTCGCTCGCGTCAAGCGACGAGGGCATCTGGGCCATCAAATGGTCGTTCGCCATCCTCGCCGTGACCGCGATCCTCCAGCTGATCGTTGTCGTCATCTCGGGCAGCGTCGCTCTACTCGCCGACATGATCCACAACATCGGCGACGCGACGACGGCGATCCCGCTGTGGTTCGCCTTCATGCTGGCGCGACGCAAGCCTTCGAAGACGTTCACCTACGGGCTGGGACGTGCAGAGGATCTTGCCGGCATCATGATCGTCGCCATCATCCTCTTCAGCGCGATCGTTGCCGGCTACGAGGCGATCTCACGCCTCATCCATCCTCAACCCGTGCAACAGCTTGGATGGCTGGCTGCCGCCGGCGTCATCGGCTTTCTCGGCAACGAGGTCGTCGCCGTCTTCCGCATCCGCGTCGGCCGTCGCATGAACAGCGCGGCGCTCATCGCCGACGGCTACCATGCCCGAACCGACGGGCTGACCAGCCTCGCCGTCGTCATCGGCGCAATTGGCGTATGGTTGGGCTTCCCGCTCGCCGATCCGATCATCGGCCTCCTGATCACCATTGCGATCTTCGGCATCGTCTGGCAGTCGTCCCGCGCCGTGATCACCCGCATGCTCGACGGCGTCGAGCCCGGTATCACCGAGGAAATCCGCCATTCGGCCGAGCACGTAGCCGGCATTAGAAAGGTGACGGACGCCAAGGCCCGTTGGCTCGGTCACGAGCTTCACGCCGAGGTCACGATCGCCGTCGACGACCAGCTGTCTTTGGCGCAGGCGAACGCCATCTCGGCGGCGCTGCAAGGCGAGTTGCGCGCCCACATCCCGGCGCTGGCGGTAACGAACGTCCGCTTCGATCAGGGCGACGTGGTCGCTGTGACCTCGAGCTCTCACAATCACGCGCCCGAACCCTTCAAGGTCGATGGGCGGTTGGCGCAGGGACTCCTCGAGATCGTCTATACGGCGGAAGGGGAGCGGTTCCGTCTCACCGTGCAGAAGCATTCGCACGGTCTCGGCGCAACGGTGGTGATCAAGAGGCCTGGCGGGAACGAGACCCTGCTACTCTTGCCGGAGAACGACGATCATCACTCCTTTTGGAGCGCCTCCGCGCCGGCTGAGCCGCACGAGTTCGACGCAACACTCTTCCTCAAGCGTGGTGTCGAGGAGGAGGCGATTCCGTTCCATATGGCCGAGCCCGAGGGTCATCATCACTGACCTTCTGCACGCCGTCGTTTGGCTCGAAAGGCACAGCAAGGACCTCTCCTACCAAAGCGAAAGCGGCGACGGGAGCCTCGGCCTCCCGTCGCGGTGGGTCAGCGGTACGGATCGTATTCGAAAAGGATCAAGGTGGGGTCGCCATCGAATTCATCGAAGGGCAGAACGCCGTATCCCCCGTCCGACTCGAAGAGAACGACGCAGACCATCAGGGTCTCGGCGAGGTTCCAGGCGTGACGCTGGGCGAGGCTGAGATTCTGCGACATTGTTTAGGCTCCCGTCTTGCGGCGGGATCATCCCCGCTCGACAGGCGCCCGAAGCGTCCGGATCGTGGACGCGGTCACCTCGACGGCGCAGCCGCGAAGGCCGCATGCGTGCATGGCGGACCCCTTGCGGGTTGACCGTGGAAGGCCACGATCGTGACCAAAGAACTGCGCTGGAGAAGAGCGGAGGGGTTACGCGGAAGGCGAGGAGGCGCCCTGCAGAACTCGATTCGCGCCCAGAAGGAAAAGCAATCCTGGTCTCCGTCGGTCTTCGCTTATCGGAGGCCATCGGCGTACTGAATCAATCGGTGGTGACTGATTCATTTTTTGCGTTGGACGAGTGCGGAATTCCGCGCGACCATCGACCATGTCCAATGCGGCGCCGACTGCCGGAGATCGTGTTCAGCTGCTCGTGTTGGTCGATGCGACCGACACCTTGGCGCGCCACTGTGTTCTCTCGATTGATACGACACTTTTTGCCGCCACCGCGTCGGCACCTGGATGGGACGGCTTCGGTTGCACCCATCATCCCCACATCGACCTTATTGGTGGAGCTGGCGCGGAGCACGAACCTCTCGCCACATGGCTCGATCGAAAGCAACGGCGCGGCGCGGCGGTCCTGACGGCCGCATGACCCTCTCGCCCGCTTTCGGCGGTTGCGTAGTCGAGTTCGTCGGGTATCGGCTGCGCCGCGCGAGCCGTTGCTGCAATGGGCATTTGTTCCATAGCGGATTCATCGAGATTTCGCGAACTCCTGCATCGAGCCAACCACGCAGGAGAAACAGAATGCTCGTCGTTGTAGACCGAGACAATATCCACCAGCATCAAAGCCTGGTGGAACGGGCTTTTCGCTTTCGACACTCTGTCTTCGTCGAAGAGAAGGAATGGACCGATCTGCGCAAGGCGGACGGATGCGAACGCGATCAGTTCGACGACGAGCACGCCGTCCACCAGATCCTTCTACGTGACGACGAAATCGTCGGCTACCAGCGCCTGCTTCCCACTACCCGGCCGCACCTTCTGACCAGCGTTCTCAAAGATCTGTGCCAGACGAAGCCGCCATGCGGGCCGCGGGTCGCCGAATGGACACGGTTTTGCGTCGCGCCACTGCGTCGCGAGGTTAGGCCCCAATCGAACGGCCTGTTCCTCAAGCTTACGCAAGGCGTCGTGGAATGGGGCATGGCCCGCAACGTCGACACTGTCACCGTTGCAATCGACACGCGGCTGATGGTCATCGCCATGCAGCTTCGATTCTTCGTTCGCCCGCTGGGCTTCCCCAAGCGCATCGGTCGGGAAGACATCGTGGCGCTGCGTATGTCGTTCAACCGGGAAACGCTCGCGACGCTTCATGAGGCCCGCGGGTGTGATGATCCGGTTCTTCCAACCCCGGCTCCCGTTCGCCGGGCCGCGTAATCTCAATTTGAATCTTTAAACAAGGGAACGAGCAAAGTGATCAGGAAGGCTGATACAAAGTTCATCGCGAAGGAATTGCACGCGCGCTACGATCCGGCGCGAGCGGTCGTGCTGATCGGAAGGGTCATTCAGAAGGCCTTGTTTGGCGGCCGATCCGACGAAGTTGTCTTCTGGGCTCTCGTTCATGCCCATTATCGCGGAGGCGGTCTGTCCGATTCCACAGAGAAACAGCTGTCGCCGTTTGCACGCTAGGATTGGTGCAACGAGCGCAACCGGGATTTGGCGCCCTTCGTACGTGCGAGGGGCGCCACTGTTCCATCGGGTCCGTTGCCCGCGACGCCGCTCAAACGTTTTTGGACCCCACGATGACGTTCGCGCTCGCGGCCGTCGGCGGATTCGCGGCGACACCGGTCGAGGAAGGAAAGTCGCCGGGGCCGGAGGGACCGCAGACCGCCTGTCCGTTCTGGCAATTGGGATCTGCCAGGGCACGCGCATTGTTCGCCATGTCGCAAATGGTGGTGCCGTTGATGTCGGAGAATCCCGAGCAATGGCCAGAGTTGAGCATCTTCTGGCAGTTTCCCGTCCCGAGTTGGATGCAGGCCCCGATGAAGCTCGCGTCGACCTTCTGGCCGTCGAAGGTGGACATCGAGGCAAGTTGTCGAACGGCAGGCGAATTATACCCGGCGTTGGTGAGATTAGCCCAGGCGTTCGTTTGATCCTGGAGTGACATGCAGCCATAGCCCTGGGGCGTCGTATTGGCGTAGTCACTGATGTTGCGCTTGTTGAGCTGGAAGATGCCGGTGCAACAGCTTCCGTTGTAGACGCCCTTGTTGCCGCCCGACTCGAAGCGCCCGAGGCCGCCGAGCGAGCATGAGGTCGCCTTCAGGTCATCGCGCAGAGGCGAGTTGTTGACAGCATCAGTGATCTGCTGCGCCGAATAATTGGTTTGATCACAATACTGCCCTCTTTGGCCGGGAAGCGCTGATTCCGTCGTGCCGGCCAGCAGAACGACGGATACAATTGACGCGAGCGTTGAGTTGTCGAGCCGAGTCCGCATGTCGAGTGCTCCAGGAACAAGCTATCTGATGGAGTAGACGCGGGCGCAGCGTGGAACTTCGCGTCCACCGACTCTCGTGTGAAAAGCGATAGTTCCACTCGCAGGATCAAATCGGGTATAGGAATCGTCGGAGCGATTCTTGGGGGCAGATCTGGGTCCGCGTGATCGGCATAGCAGCCGGTCTCGGTTTTGACGGCAACCACTTTACCGCCTTCGATGCTAACGATGCGCAGGGGACAGGTAGAGGCTTCGATCTCCGCACCTTTGTCGTTGGCGCCGTTATCGCAGCCACGTGTCGAGATCGTGCTGACGATGATTGTCGTGGGACCTCGCTGGTAGGTCGACGACAGCGCGGTGATGAGTGCGTTCCGACCTTCCAACGATCGCTTGAGTTGTGTGGTCACGTAAGCGTTCGCCTCTCGGATGACATCCGGCCAGACGAGCGTCTGCAGCGGATCCTCGGCCGAGCGCGTCTGGAGATCGTGGAAGGTCATGGGCTGCCAGGTTCCGGTTGCAGCGTGGCACTCAATCACAAGAACCCCCGACAACGCTGTTCCGATCAAGGTCGTTCGGATGAGGGAAAGCACACGAGCCTCCTGGTATTCAATGGGTTGTCGCCAAACGGAGTATCGACCTGAACGTAGTAGCCCAAGCGTAGCACTCCAGACAGCCGCTTTGACCGTTCCCACCGCAGCCGCGGCTGCGGATAAGTGAGCAGCTTCATCATCGCGGATAGAGCGGAATCGTTTGGGAGCAACCATCGACCGCCTGGTGATCGATGACGAGCCCTGTTTTGACGGTCTTGGTCGAGACGTCGTACGCGGCGTATGAGATCGCCCGATTGGGATCAACGGCGGTGCCCCTTGCGAGTTCGAGGAAGCACGTTCGACCGCCGTCCATCGTCCGCAGTCGAATTCCCTCGTAGAAGGCGATCCGTAGCGGGCAGAGTTTTATGGTCGCCAAGATCAGTGCGTGTACGTCCTTCAGCGTGCATCCGGTCGCCGTGTCGAGGACGCTCACCACCACCGACTTCGCTGGGCTCCAGATGACAAAGTGTGCCTCGGTGACCGGCGCGTTACCGCTCGCGAAACGGGTGTCGCCACGCGCGCGATAGGCACGGTTGTTGTCGTCGATGGCATCCTTCCAGATGTCGGCATAGGTCGCCGTTGCGCTCGACGGACGCTGGAGGTCAGCATACGAGATCGGACGCCAAGCCTCAGGGTTCGGTGTCGGAGTCTGCGCCAGAGCGAAGGGCGTCACGGCCAGACTCGCGGCAAGGCATGCACCGCGAGCAGTGGCGCAAAGCCTCCGAAGCTTCGTCTCTCCCAGGGGATGGATCATTCGTACCGATCCCGCCCTGGGATCCACCACCACAAGTCCTTGGGTGAGCTTTCGCCGCCGCGCCAGGGCACGGAGGTTCGGGGCGGATCGGCGATCGCCATGTTCCATGTCCTGTCAACGTAGTAGAAATTCACGGTCTCTCGTGCGATGCGGCGGCCGGCGGCGTCGAGAACGTCCGTGGCGCAATGGACGACCGGGCCGCGATAGCGCGCGATACGGGCGGTCTGGCTATCGAGCGCGCCGGGCTTGCAGCCGAACAGCCAGAGGGATCCCGGCTGGGCATGCACCGGAGCCGCGGCGAGATATCGCCGATAAGCGTCGTTCGCTTGGGGCTGGGTGGGAAAGGGGCGCCGCTCGGTGAGGACCGGAGCGAATGTGCTCCGGTCTGGGGCGTATTCGAGGCGCCCCGGTTCGACGCGAGCGGGTTCGTAGAGAGCATCGGGACCTGAAGGAGGTGCGTAGGCGGGACGCGTGGAAGGCGCGGCGGCGCAGCCTGCCATGGCGGACACGAGCGTCCAGGAGAGGAGAAGGTTGAGCTTTCTCATTTGTCACGGCTCGCAATGGTCGGGATCGAACCCGAGGGCTTCGAGTCGCCATGCAGCCATGGCATTTGAAAGCTGCTCGCCCACAGTCCGCGATAGGCTTTGCGCGCCTCCCGCTCGGCCGCGACATAGGCCCGGATGGAGGGAACGTCGTTTGTTGGCGGAAGTGTGAGAGCTATTCCCTCGTGAACCATGTCGCCGGCAATGTCGGCGTGATCGGCGGACGCGCATCGCGCGAGGTTGACCCCATCGACCTGACGCAGCGTAGTGCAGGACACCCATCGGTTCAGTGTCGCGGAGACAAGCCACGCCGTGGCCATTGTACCGCAAGGCCACGCCTGCCTGCCAAGGTTCGCGATCTGACCGGGCACGCACGTCGCGATACCGTAAAGGCGATAGCGCATGTGTGTTTCGAGGTCGCGGAACCGCGTCCCGTCGATGACTTCGACACGTAACGGTGGTGACTGAAGCGCACCGTTGGGCTTATAAATGTCGGAACGATCGGCGGCCTGGGCCTTCCCGACATTGAAGGAGCAGGCGCTCACGACAACGAGCGCCGCGACGACCACGGTTGCCCGTTCAAGCGGCGGCATCATCGCGGACTCCAAGATCGAGCTTATGGAAAGCGTTTGCGATGATGTCGGTGGTGTAGATCGTCTCATCGCCCTTCTTGTATGAACCGTCGGCGACGCGACATTCGGCGTAGACCGCGTCGCCTTTGGCGACGTTGGCGAGCGCCCACTCGGCGATCTTCTCGTTGAGGAGCGTGATCGTCACCCAATCGGTGTCCTCGTGTCGCACGCCTTTTCCGTCGGTCCAGACACGATCCGTCGCGACCGAAACTTTTGCGGATTTCGCGAAGGCTTTCGGCGCCTGTCCGACGCGACCACGAAGAATGAAGAGATTGGTCGTTCGCATGAAGTCCCCCCTTGTTGAAGTTGCTGGATCGCGGCGTCAGTTCGGGCTGCCTGCGGGGACCCCTGCCCCGACTTGCTGCGCAGCCTTCGACCGCTGGGCGTTCAGAGCCCGAAGAATGATGGTGTTCGGTTCCGGGACGTCTGGGAAAGCCCACAGCCCCGCGTGACTTCGCTGTGCGACGACCTGCGCAACGAAGTAGGGCATATGAACCGGCTTGCCGTCAGGACGGAGTGACGCGAAGGCGTATCCCGTAGAGACCAAGGCCGTGCCGAGATCGATCCTTGTTCCGGCGGCCGCGCCCCTCTTCGGATTGGCGATGCAGAACACGAATTTGGTCTCGCCCACCGCGGCCGCCTTATAGCATTGCGGCCGCAAGTCCCGGCTCAGCGCGATAAGCATCGCGAGCGAAGCTTCGCCGCAATCGCGCTTCAGCCCGTGACTGTTGGTGAAAGTTGTCCCGCGGATGCAGGATTGGACGCCATAAAGGCGGTACGTTACGCCGTGATCCGTCCAGCTGTCCCCGGTCTGGTACACTGCGGTTTCCGGCACCGCGAACCAGGCGCTCGGCGCAGCCGCGGAGGCCGCGGACGCCGTTGCCGATGCGACCAAGGCAATTGCGAGTGTGACGCGCATGCTCAATAGCCTCTAAGCGCGGCGGTGAAGCGACTGACGTCAGGACGCCCGTCGTTTGCCTGTGAGCAGGTCGGCCATGACCCTCCGAGCGCGAGTTCGCGGAAAACTTCTTCCATGATCGGCACGCAGTAGGGAATCGCGGTCCAACCAGGGGCGCTCGCAGCGGCGCACAACAGCACCTTACAGCCGAAGGATGCGTCCTGAGCCTGCGCGGAAGGGATCGAAACAGCCGTACCGCAAGCGACCAAAGCGACGCGACCGATCGAGCCGATCGGGATGCGTTTCAGCAGCCTCATGTGTTTCTCCGTGCAACATCCGAAAAGGTTCCATCACTTTCCGATTGCCAACATACCGACATTCAATTTATTGTCTATTAGGTTTTGAAGCGTCGGGGGACGTGATGCGGGTTTCGAGGGCGACGATAGGATTGGGCTTGTTGACGGCGGTCGCGGCGACCGCTGCCCAAGCGGCTCAGACCTATGGTGATCCATCGAAGGCAGCCACATGTTCGGCGGCCGCGGCATCCCTACCGGCAGATCAGGCTCGTGCCCTGGTCCTCCGGATCGCCACGGAAGAAAGCTTCTACCCCGAGTTCGTGCTCTCGGTCGCCAAGATCGAGAGCCACTACGTTTCCTCCGCGCGCTCTCCCAAGGGCGCCTACGGCTTGATGCAGCTCACGCCAGACACGGCGCAGCGCTTCAAGGTCGATCTCTGCGCGCCGGCGGACAACGTTCGCGGCGGCATTCGGTATCTCCGCTTCCTGCACGATCGCTACAAGAATCCGTTCTTCATCCTGGCTGCCTACAACGCCGGCGAGAAGGCCGTTCTGGAGAGCCGCGGGGTTCCGCCTTACCCGGAGACAGTTCGCTTCATCGCCGACGTCATGAACGATTTCTACACGTGGCCGGTCACTTGGCAGGTCGCCCGTCAGAACTCGGTGCGCGCCGGAGCAGGAAAGACCTTCCCGGCGGTGACGCCGAACATCATCGAAATCGCGCCGGCGCCGCAAAGCGGATCTCCGGCAAAACCCGAACCGAAACCGGCACCCCACGACCCGTGGAGCGACGGCTTCGTGATGCATGTCGAACAAAAAGGAGAAAACTGATGCTTTCGAAACAAACCACACTTCTGAGCGGCGCCATCCTCCTCGTGACGATCGGAGAAGCCGCGGCGCAATCGAGCGGCGGCACGCTACAGCCGGTGCAGTCGACACTCACCACGCTCGTCCAGGCCCTGACCGGACCGATCGCCACGGCCCTGGCGACGCTCGCCGTCATCGCCTGCGGGTTCTTTGCCTGGTCGGGCCGCCTGACCTGGGGCATCGCCGGCAGCGTGATCTTCGGCATCGTGCTCGTGTTCGGCTCCGCCCAGATCGTGCAGTTCTTCCAATCGGCGGTCGGGTCATGAGCGAGCGTGACCTCGAGGACCCGTTGATCACGCCCCTTGTCAAGGCGCTCACGCGGGCGCCGACCCTTATGGGCGTGCCGTATCTCTACTTCATGTTCAACGGCGTCGTGTCGGCGGTCTGTTTCCTGGTCTCGCACAATCTCTTCATGCTGCTGATCGCGATCCCGTTGCACTTCATCGGGTACGTGCTGACGCTTCGGGACGACCGAATTTTTGAGATCTTCTTTGTCAAGTCGACGAAGTGCCCACCCCGCTCGCGCGCCTTTTGGGCCGCCGACAGCTATTCGGCGTGAGGCGCAGAAGAATGGTCGCGAAAGCCCTTCTCGATGAACTGACCTTCGGCGCCGTCGCGCGGCGCGAGCGCCCGGTGGCGTCGCACATTCCCTACACTCGCCACGTCGACGACCACATCATCAAGACCCGCGACGGCTTGGTGATGACCATCCTGAAGCTCGAAGGCTATTCCTTCGAGACGGCCGACATGAGCGAGGTCAACTCGCGTCTGCTCGCGCGAAACGACGTGGTGCGAACGCTCGCCAATTCTCGTTTTGCGCTCGCCGGACACATCATTCGGCGCGAGGTTCAGCCGCGCATCGACTCGACTTTCGACAACGCGCTCTGCCGGGAGATCGACGAGCGTTACGACGCGGCGCTCTCGAAACGCCGGATGTTCGTCAACGACATCTATCTCACGATCGTCCGCCGAAAACTACAGGGGCAGGCCGGCACCTTCGATTCCATGCTGACCAAGTTTCTGGGCCGCAAAGACGCGGAAGGCGAATCGGTCGCCGCGCAGACGGCGTTGACCGAACTCCGCGACGCTGCGACGGCCGTGCGCGAGAATCTTGCGGCCTACGGCGCGCGCCAACTGGGCGTCTTCCGCCGTGACGGCATCTGGTTCTCCGAGCCGCTCGAGTTCCTCATACAGCTCGTCAACGGCGGCTTGCCGCGCCCGATGCACCTGCCCCGTATCGCGCTGTCCGACGCGCTGTCGACGAAGCGCGTCTTCTTCGGCAAGAACGCGATCGAGATCCGCGGCGCCGGTCATGGCGACACACGCTTCGGCGCCATGGTCTCGATCCGCGAGTACCCGGCGCAAACCGGGCCAGGCTCCTTCGACAACCTGTTGCGCGTGCCGCACGAGTTCATCGCGACGCAGACATTTGCGATCGTCGACCGGCCGGAGGCGGCGAAACAGATCGACCGGGTCGCGCGGCAGGTCGACATGTCGGATGAGGCCGGCTCGATCGTCTCCGAGCATCTCGACGAGGCCCGCGACGAGCTTCTCGCGTCCGAGGCGATCTACGGCGAGCACCACATGTCGGTCATGTGCCTCGGCCGCACGATGGCAGAGGTGGCAGCTACCGTGACGGCCGTTGGCGCGGCCCTGACCGATCGCTCGGTGATCTGGACCCGCGAGGATCTCAATTGCGAACCAGCGTTCTGGGCGCAGCTGCCGGGAAATTTTCCGTACATCGCCCGCAAATCGATCATCTCCTCGAAGAACTTCGCCGGCTTCGTGTCGCTGCACAATTATCCAAGCGGCCGACCCGACGGAAACCATTGGGGTCCGCCGATCTCTGTCTTCGAGACGACATCGCAGACGGCCTATTTCTACAATCATCACGTCCGTGACCTCGGCAACTTCACCGTCGTCGGCCCGTCAGGAAGCGGAAAGACCGTGTTCCTTTCCTTCATCTCGGCGCAGTCGCAACGGGTCCTGCCGCGCCCAAAGCTGCTCTTTGTCGACAAGGATCGCGGCGCCGAAATCTTCATTCGCGCCATGGGCGGTCAATACGAGGTTCTGACACCCGGCGAGCCGACCGGCTTCAATCCGCTTTCGCTGCCCGACACTGCGCCGAACCGCGCGTTCCTGTTTCAACTCCTCGGCTTCATGCTGCGACCCGCGAATGGCGGCGAGTTGAACGCCTCCGAGGAGCAGGTCATTCGCAACGCGATCGGTGCGGTGCTCGGCGCCGGCCCGGAGGGTCGCACGCTCAAGGCCTTCTCGACCTTGCTGCGTGGCCGCATCCGGGCGGGGGAGGGCGATCTCCTCGCGCGGCTCGAGGGCTGGATGCGGCCCGATCAACGCGGCTGGCTCTTCAACAACGAGAGCGATCAGTTCTCCCTCTCGAGCATCTTCGGGTTCGACATGACCCGCGTGCTCGATGACCCGATCATCCGCACGGCGGCCCTCATGTACATCTTCCATCGCACAGAAGAGCTGCTGACCGGCGAGCCCGTGATGATCTTCCTCGACGAGGGCTGGCGGCTGCTCGACGACCCAGTGTTCGCCTTCTTCATCAAGGACAAACTGAAGACGATCCGCAAGCAGAACGGCATCATCGGCTTCGGGACGCAATCGGCCGCCGATATCGTGCGATCGAGTTCGGCCAGCACGCTCATCGAACAGACCGCGACCAACGTCTTCTTTCCCAATCCGAAGGCGGATGACGAGAGCTACCGAAAAGCGTTCCGGCTGTCGGAGCGCGAGGTCGCGTGGATCCGGGGCACAGTTCCCGAAAGCCGCTCGTTTCTGATCAAGCATGGTCGCGACAGCGTCATCGCCAAGCTCAACCTCGCCGGCATGCCGGACATCATCAAGGTTTTGTCGGGGCGCACCGAGACCGTCGCCGAGCTCGAGGCTTTGCGCGCCCGCGTCGGCGACGATCCCGCGGTGTGGCTGCCGATCTTCATGGGACGGAGCGACGGATGAGAATCTTTGTCGGCTGCGTCGCATTCATGGGGATTTGCGGGCTTGCAGAGCCGGCCCTCGCCGATATTCCGACGATCGACTCTGTGCAGCTGACGCAGCATTCGACGACCGCGGGCGCGACTGTCAAACTCGTCCCGATCACCAGCCAACGCCAGGACGCCCACAGCGGCGTCAAATGCGCGGTGACGACGGGCAAGAAGGCCAACGTCACCGATCCGACCGTCCAGCCGCAAGCGGGCGCCGGAAGTCAGGCGATCCAATCCTACGCGCCGAACATGCCGGCGACGCCGACGCCTGGTGCGCAGGGCGCGACGCTGAACAGCCAAACCTTGTTCGACTCGACGGGGAATGTCGTCGCCGGCCTCGACGCCAGTCGGTCGACGCTCGGCGCCGCGCAATCTACGTTCACCGCCGCCGGTCAGCAGGTCGGCACGGCTCCGACAGTCATGGGCGCGCTCGACATGAACAGTGGCGCGCGCCTGCAGAACAATCTCGCATGGAACGGCGCGATCGGCTCGGCCAATCTTTGGGTCACGGCGCTCAACGCGCTCAACCTGGCAATGACGAGCGACATGAGCCGCGCCGCGATCGGCATGAACTCAGGCGCCTCATCTGCCTCGGCGGTTTCCGGCAGCCCGGCCTGTCCCGCAGGGATGACGGGATCCGGGACGGCTGCTGACCCGTGTCGAGCCGCGATGTCATGCTCCACGACAGCGCCAGGTCTTCCGGCCGACCCTGCCTGCGTGACAGCCCGATACGTCGATAGCGCCGGCAATGTGCTGTTCTATCTCGCGCGCATCCAGGCGCAAGCCGCGCAAACCCAAACCCTGCAGACGGCGGCGAATCTGTCGGGGGCGCCCGCGACAAAGGCTCTGTCGGTCGCTGATGTGGCCGCCGCTCTCGCATCTGTTCGCTCCAACGCTCCCTGAGGAAGTCAACCATGCGCAGTCCCGCCATGAGAAGCCGCACCATGTCGCGAATTGAAGAGACCGTTTTCCTCCTAACGGCTTCGTTCTTTTTGGTTTGCCCGATGGCTCGCGCGCAGGTGCCTGTCATCGACAACGCCAATCTGGTCAAGGCGCAGCAGATCGCGACGAGCACCCAGGCGATTCTCACCGCGGATCAGCAGATCCTGCAATACACGCAGAAAACGCTGCAGGCGGTCACCGGGGATCGGTCCTCGACAGCGCAGGGGAGCTTGGCTCAGATGGCGCTGGGTAGCGGCTTCTCGATGGCTCAGGCTCCCTCGCTCGGCTCCGTCATCTCGGGCGGAACGCTGTCCTTTGCGGGAATGGGATCAGGCTCGCAAAACATCGTCTCGACCCTGATCAACGGCCTGCAGCTCGTTCAGAGCATTACCGGCATGACGAGCGGACAGACCAATCCGGTCGACACCGCCTATCTCAACTCCGTCAACGTCGCCGCCACCCTGTCTGGATTGATCACGTCGACGCAGGGCGCCGTGCAGACCCGATCCTCGGCGTTCACGCAAGGTGGCCAGCAAATCGGGCAGGCCCCCGACCTCAAGGGCAGCGTGGACCAAAACACGCAGGTTCAGATCCAAACCGGCCAGACCATCAACGAGCTGAACGGCGTCGTGAACAATGCCGCGGCCGCGGCCAATCAGGCGAACCTCGATCGTATTGCGGCCGAGTCGGCCGCGGCCCGCGCGATGAAGTTCACGCAATGAGAGCGCGTCTCCGTTTTACCATCGTCGTGGCCGTCGCTTCCGTCGCGCTTTCGGGTTGCGCCTACAAGCCTCTCAAGGCGCCCTGCTCGCCCGACGAGGGTGGTCAGCCCTTGGCCTACGCCGATTCCTCGGTGCGCCTGTCGACCCCGGAACCGTTCCGGTCGCTCGACCGCTGCGGCCCGATGAAGCCGATCTGAGCGGGCGATGTCGAACTTCAACATCACCACGTTTCTGAGTTCGGTCGATCAGCTCGGCCAGAACTACGTCTCGACCGCTTTCCAAGCGCTGTCGAGCGCGGCCACGTCCGGCGGCGGAACTGGCGTGGCCGGGCTTCTGCTCACCCTCTACGTGATCTTCTGGGGTGTCGGGATCTGGCAGGGGACCGCCACGGGCGGCCCGGCCGACCACGCGTTCCGGCTGTTTCGTGCCTTCCTCATCTACGCCATGGCGACGAGCTGGAGCGATTTTCAGACGCTTGCCTACAATGGCTTGAACGACGGTCCGTCCGCGATCGGCAACGCGCTGCTCAGCGCCGCGACGTCGGCCAACAGTACTGGAACCTCCGCCAACCTGACCTCGGTCAACGGCGTCCAGACGGCGCTGCAAAACATGTGGGACACGACCAACAACGCGACCCAGGCGTTTTTGCAGAACGCCGGCATCACCAATTGGGGCCCCTACATTTTTGGCGCGGTCTTCTACGTCGTCATGGCGATCTTGATCGGCTTCGCGCTCTTTCTGATCGTCTTGTCGAAGCTCTTTCTGTGGCTGCTCCTGGCGCTGGCGCCGCTGTTCATCCTCATGCTGCTCTTCGGCATGACGACGCGGTTCTTCAGCGGCTGGCTCAGCGCGCTGGTCCAATATTTCTTCGTGCAGGTTCTCGTCTATGCGTTCCTGGCGCTTTACATCTCGCTGATCCAGCAGACGATCGACACGCTGAACGGCGTCGCCAACACGACGTCGGCGACCTGGGCGACGATCGGCCCGGTCGTGCTCGTCGCGATCGTCGGCATCCTGTTGCTCAGCCAGATCAACAATGTCGCGGCGGCGATCGCCGGCGGTGTGCCGATCTCGAGCGCGCGCATCGGCGCGGTCCTAGCCACCGTCAGCGGCTTTCGCTTCGCGATGGCCGCAAACAGCGCCCGTCTCGCGGTCCGCAATCCGTTCAATCCCGCATCGACCTCGCGCCGCGAGGAGCTGGCGGCGCGCCATCGCGCGCGTGTCGGCGTGCGATCGGCGTCCTGGGCGCGATCCGCGGAATTTCAGAGGCTTGCCGATCAGATCCGGAACCCGGCACCGCCGCCGGTGAGGGGCAGGGAAGGGGGAGGATCATGACCAAGTCAGAAGGGGCATTCGAGCCGCAGTTCGACGAACCGACAGTCGACCCGCACCGCGTGGACTCCACCGTGGACCCGCATCGCGTGGACCGACGCTATTACGTCGAGGGCGCGACCTGGGAGCACGACATCGCGCGGCGAAACCGCAACTCGCGGTCCCTCGCCTGGATCGTCGCGACCATTATGTCGGTCGTCGCAGTCGGGTCCCTCGCGACGTTGGCGCTGCTCGTGCCGCTGAAGACCTACGAGCCGTACATGGTCGTCGTCGACAAGGCGACCGGGTTCGTCGAGGTCAAGCGACCGATGGCCGAGGGTCCGCTGACCCAGGACGAGGCGGTGACGACCTTCAACGTCGTTCGCTACATCAAGGCCCGGGAAACCTACGATCCCAAGGCGCTCAAGGACAATTTCGATCTGGCCCAGCTTCTCGCGACCGGAGACGCCGCGCGCGAGCTGACCGAGATCTATTCTCCGGCGAATCCGAAGAACCTGGTCAAGGTTTTGGGCGCGAACACCGAAGTCGCCGTTTCGATCAAGTCGGTGACCTTTCCCAACAATCGCACGGCCCTCGTGCGCTTCTCGACCGAGCAAAAGTCGGCGGTCAGCATCACCACCCGAAACTGGGTGTCGCTCGTGCGCTTTCGCTACACGTCGAGCCCGATGCGAAACGAATATCGGTTCGACAATCCGCTCGGCTTCCAGGTCCTCGAGTACCGGCGGGACCAGGAAACGGCACCGTCTCCGGGCACCGTGGGAGCCCCGAAATCATGATGCGCTCACTTCCGATCTTTGCCACCGTCGGGCTCGCCCTGGCGGCGGCTCCCATTCACGCCGAGGTCATGCCCGCGCCGGGACGCGCCGATCCGCGCATTCGCAACGTCACTTACAACAAGGACAATGTCACGGCGATCGACGCGACCTACGGCACGTCGACGATGATCGAGCTCCAGACGGACGAGAAGATCGAGACTCTGGCGCTGGGTGATTCCATGGCCTGGAAGGTCGAGCCCAATCGCAAGGGCGACATCATCTTTTTGAAGCCGATTGAGAAGAACGCGCAGTCGAACCTCAACGTCGTCACGGACAAGCGGATCTACAGTTTTATCCTGCGCTCAAACACGCGGCCGGCGAACGGACAGCTCTATTCGGTCCGCTTCCGCTTTCCCGACGACGACGCCAACGGAAGACTTCTCGCGGCGGCAAAGGAGCGGGCTGCCAATCCAAATCTCAAAGATCTCAATATCGCAAATGCGAATAGCGACTACGGCTACAAGGGCTCGTCCGTGAACAAGCCCGTGACCGTCTTCGACGATGGCACGAAGACCTGGTTCAGGTTCGAAGGTGAGACGCCGGCGATCTACATCGTCGATGCCGAGCGCAACGAAAGCCTCGTCAATTTTCGGACCGAGGGTCCGTTCGTCGTCGTCGACAAAGTGAGCCCGCAGTGGACGCTCCGGAACGGCAAGGACTCGACCTGCGTCTTCAACCGCCGCTTGACCAATTTGCATGAGCCGAACGGTCTGGAGGCCTCCGCCCCGCAACGCATCGGCGCACCTACGCCGCGCTCGGGAGGCTGATGCATGGCTACGTCACCCGACTATCGTTCTCTCGAGCTCGAGGCGGCCGCGGCGACCGCCGTTGCCCGAGGATCCACCGCATCCGGAAAACTGCTCAAGATCGGCATCCCGGTCGGTGCCGTCCTTGTCGCCGCTTGGATGATCTATTCGTCAGGGCGCCACGCGCCAACGAACATGACGACGCCCGACAAGGAAGATTTCAGGACCGTCCAGTTTCCGGCACCGTCCCTAGAGGAGCCGCGGCCCTCGACGAACCAGGGCACGATCGTCATACCACAGGCGCCTGCCGCGCCGCCCGAACCGGTTTTGCTACCGCCTCCAGTTGCGCCGCCCATGGCGTTGCCGGCACCGCCGCCGCCGGAGACGCAGCTTTCCCTTCCGCCGCCGAACGATGATGAGGCGAAGCGTCTCGCCGAGCTCGAACGTCAACGCCAGGAAGAGGAGCGCCGAAGATGGGAACGCTTCCGGGCGCCACAGGTCATTACTGATCACACCAATCAAGGCGACCAGTCCGCCAATCCGGACGAGGCCAACCGGTCTGGCGCGGGACAGGAGGACGATCCGAACCGGCGTTTTCTGGCCTCGGTTTCGAACGCCGGCGTCGAGGTGGCGAAAGCGACGCAGAACCATCGGATCGATGCGCTCGTCGCCCAAGGCACGATGATCCGCGGGGTACTGGAAACGGCGCTCCAGAGCGACCTGCCAGGCATGGTGCGGGCCGTGACCGCGGAGAACGTCTGGTCGTTCGACGGACGCCGCGTCCTGATCCCCGCCGGCAGCCGGCTCGTCGGCGAGTACAAGTCTGGGCTCAGCCAGGGACAGACGCGGGTCTTTGTCGTGTGGACCCGACTTCTACGGTCCGACGGCGTGTCGGTCCAGATCGGCTCGAACGGCACAGACGACCTGGGTCGTGCCGGCAATGCCGGGTTCGTCGACAATCATTACCTCGAGCGGTTCGGCTCCGCGGCCGTCCTCTCCCTCGTCGGTGGCGTCTCGCAGTTCTTGAGCTCTTACGGCCAAAATAACAATGGGTACGGCAACGGGGGCTTCGTTACGACGGACCCCACCACAGGTCTCGTCACGCAGACCGGCGGCAACCAGCAATTACTCCAGGCTCGTCAGATCGCAGCACAGAACGTCTCGCAGAGCCTGACCAACATCGCTCAGGAGGCACTGAAGAACTCGATCAACATCCCGCCGACGATCTATCTCGACCAGGGCACGAAGATCATCGTTTTCGTCCGGCGCGATCTCGACTTCTCGTCACTTTATCCCGACCCGGTGAAGGAGGCGCTGAGGGAACTCCGCCACGAGCACGCTGGAGGAACACTTGACCGTTTTTCTCGATAGGGCGCTGGCGCCGATCCGGCCTTGGCTCGACGACGACCAGGTCGTCGAGATCTGCGCCAACGGCCCGGGCACGGTCTGGGTCGAGCGCTTCGGCCAATCGGCCATGGAGCGTCACGACGTCCCCGAGCTCACTGAGGCTGCGATCCGCCATCTCACCGAGCGCATCGCTGGCCACTCCGGCCAGAGCGTGAACGAGGAGCAACCCCTGCTGTCGGCCGCGCTGCCGACCGGCGAGCGTTTTCAGGGCGTCATGCCGCCCGCGACCACAGGCGGAGGCGCGTTCGCGATCCGCAAGCAGGTGATCAAAGAGATGGCGCTCGACGATTACCGAAAGCTTGGATCGTTCGAAAAAGTGGAGACCGCGGCGGAGGGCGCCCTTTCCGAGGTCGACCGGCGGCTCTGCGAGCATCTCGATGCCGGCCGGATCGAGGAGTTCATCCGTCTCGCCGTCGTGAACAGCTATTCGATCCTGCTGTCGGGCGGCACGTCGTCGGGCAAGACGACCTTCCTCAATGCGATCCTGAAGGAGGTCCCCGCCACGGACCGCATCATCACCATCGAGGATACGCGCGAGGTCAAGCCGATCCAGGGAAACTACCTGCCGCTCGTCGCCTCGAAAGGCGATCAGGGCCAGGCGCGTGTCACCGTCGAGACGCTGCTGCAAGCGGCCATGCGGTTGCGGCCGGACCGCATCTTTCTCGGCGAAATCCGTGGCGCCGAAGCCTATTCTTTCCTACGCGCGATCAACACCGGCCACCCCGGCAGCATCACCACGGTCCATGCCGACAGCCCGGCCGGCGCTTTCGAGCAACTCGCCCTCATGGTGATGCAGGCGGGGCTGGGCCTGCGCCGCGAGGAAATCGTCGGCTACATCAAATCGGTGCTCCCGATCGTCATCCAGCAGCGCAAGATCGGGGGCTGGCGCGGCACCTCGGCAGTGCATTTTTCGCGCATGGCGGAGTGGCGCGCCAGCAAGGCAGATAGGAACGCGAAAAGCGAGACGAAGCCCAAAAGAAGGTCCGTTCGCAAACCGAAAGCAGGAGACGGCCATGACGCGAGTGATCACGTATAGGATCGGTATCGCGATCTTCACTTGCGTCAGCTTCTTTCTTCTGTGGAGCCTCGCTTACGAAATCGTCGTGGCGGCGCGTTGGGCGCCCCACCGCTTCTCGGGCGAAGGCGCGAGCCGGTGGGCGCTCTTCCGGATGCAGAACGCTGATCGCTCGATCGGCTTCGCACTGATCGCCTCGAAGCATTTTTTCGCGCGAGTGTTTTACCCGGCGACGCAGGTCGAAGCGCTGGTCCGGGCCTGCATCGCTGCCGGCGTCGTCATCGCGCTCGGACTCGGTGGCTGGCTTTTCGCCTTCATCAACCGGCGCCAGATGCCCTTTGGCGAAGCGCGTTTCGGCACGTTGATGGATGCAGCGAAACAAGGCCTGACCACTAAACAGGGGATCATCCTCGGCACGCTCAATGGCGTGACCATCCGCTCCGACGAACCGGCTCACATCCTGGTCGTCGGACCGTCGCGATCCGGCAAAGGCACCGGCTTCGTGCTGCCGAACGGCTATCTCTGGCAGGGCTCGGCCGTGTTCTTCGATCCGAAGCGCGAGAACTTTGCCGCGCTGGCCAATCATCGCAAGGCAATGGGCAACAAGGTCTTCATGTTCTCGCCCGGCTCGAACGACACCCATCGCTACAATCCGCTCGACTTCATCCGACGCGACGAGCGCATGGCCACCGATTGTTTGGTGGTCGCCTCGTTCATCATTCCGGAAAAGGCCGACGATACGTGGGCCGGCGCTGGACGCCTCCTGCTCTCGGCTCTGATCGGCTACGTCCTGAGCTCGCCCCTGATCGCTGGCGCGCAGCACATGCGCTCGGTCGCTCGCATGACGACGACAGGCAAGGACATCTCGTCTGTCCTGCGCGCGATCGTGAAGACCGAGCGCCTGCATCTGCCGGCCTGGATCATCGACAGCTTCAACCAATATATCGCACTCGAGCCCGAGACTCGGAATTCGGCAGTGTTCAACGTCAACATGGCGATGTCGCTGTGGAACAATGGCCTGATCTCGGCCGCGACAGCAACCTCCGACTTCGACATTCGCGAATTGCGTCGCCAGCCGATGACGATCTTCATCGGCTGCACGATCGCCGAGCTTTCGATCTTTCGCCCGCTGATCCGCATCCTCTTCCAGCAGATCCACGACCTCATGATGGTGAAGCTCCCCGGCGCCGACGAACCGCACCAAGTGCTTCTCATGCTCGACGAGTTCTACCATGTCGGGCGCATGAATTCGTTGATCTCCAAAATCACCATCAGCGCCGGCTACGGCTTCCGGATGTGCATCGTCATGCAGGATATCTCCCAGCTCGACGAACTCTACGGAAAGAACATCCGCGTCACGACGGTCTCTGGCTCGCAGATCAAGCTCTTTATCCAGATCAACGATCTGGAGACGTCGGAATTTGTGTCGGAGATGCTCGGCGCGACCACGCAGGTCTACAAGACGCCGGTGGTGCGCGCGGGGCAAGGCATCTTCGCATCACGCGCCTGGGCACCGCATTACAATGCTCGGCCATTGCGCAGTCCGCTCGAGCTCCGCGAAATGTCGGCGCGGACCGCGATCCTGATGGTCAAGAGTTCGCGCTCCTTCGAGCTCACCAAGATTCGGCATTACAGCGACAAGCCGTATCGCCGGTTCTTCGAGGCTGCCGAAGGCGATCCGCCGACCCTGCCGACCTTACGGGAATGGATGGACGACACCCTCGGTGGCGCGATCAATCCAGCGCCCGTCGCGGAGGAACACGACGAGAAGAATGCGGGAGAATCGGAAGTCGAAGCAGCGGCGCCCACACAGGCGGGCACCCGAAAAAGTGGCGGTCGGAAACCCCCGGCGAAGAAAGGTCCCGCCAAGCCGCGAACGACGCCGAAAGCTGTGCCCTCTGCGGAGCCGCTCACTATAGCGAAGGTTACGTCGACAAAGAGTCGGCCCCGTAAGAGGCTCTCGCTCGGTGATGCGCCCGAAGGACCTATCGGCGAGTGCTGCGATATCCAAGACGTCCTGATGGCCGCAGAAGGCGCACAACATGATGCATTTGAAGCGATGAAGGCGAACGCCGCTCGCGGCGAGCGCGCCGAGAATTTCCGTGAGGCCGTCGATACACTTGCCTCGCTGCACCTGCGGTTCGGAGAAGACGGTTTCGAGTCTTAAACTCGTTTCCGCGATAGACGGACTTCAGGAGCGTCGACGGAAGGATAGGGAGCGATTTGGGTTCTTGAGTTCGTCCCGTCTTCGCGACCTTGCTGGCGCCTTCGAACGGGAGGATGAACCTCCTAATTGCCGATGTAGCCCGTCCGGTGATATTGGTGTAGCCGCTTGCTTCGGCGGCGACCTTGACGCTCTGGCTATCTACCACGCCGGCGGACGGGCTGGCCTCGCGCCCTCCATGTCCGTGGCCCGCGGCTCACCGTGTCGCTGGCGATCGTTTGCGCGATCGCCGAGGAATGGCTTAGCTTCTCCACGAGGCGCGGCGCGAGAACCAGAGCGACGCGCTTCAGCGATGGTTCGCGCGTCGCATCCGGGGACCGGCCGTTGTCGCGCTCAGCCCTTCGCTGAGTGCACCGCCGCCCCACCGCAATCTGGAGACAGCCGCAGCGTAATCAGCTCCGCTGATCGAGACACCATTGCGTCCGTTGACCCTCATTTGGGCCGGTTTCGTTGGCGCGCTGAAACCGTATTGGTCCCAATTACGGACGATCGTTTCCACCGATGGGTTGCGGCTGTCGAGATCGCTGACATTTGTGAATCCGGCGCCGTCGGCGGGAAGCGCATGGGCGGCGCTCGCGAAGGCCGTGAACGTGATCGCGGCAAGGGTGATGATTGTCTTGGGCATGTCGTCTCTCCCGAATGTTGACCCGGTCCTTGACCGAGACGGTCGACAGCACAGCGCTGCTTCCTATCCATTCTGTTCGGGAGGCGTCGATCGTTGGTAACGGGTTATATTTCGACTATATTTCTCATTGCGTCTGTTACTTTGAAGCCGAAATGACGAACACGGCGGTGCCGAGCGCGCGACGGGGTCGCAAGGGAAGAATTCGTCGAGGCGCGGATCGTGAATCCGCGCCTCACCGCCAACGGTCGAGCAACTAGTGAATGATCCGCGAGAGTCCGGCTACCAGCGCAGAAGCCGGGGGCCCAGGGCACGTCCGATCAGGGCAGACAACGCGAGGGCCGCGCCATACCAGATCGCGACGAAGGACACGGCGTCGTCGCGGCAATACAATGAGAACGCCATCGCGGCGACGGCGCCTGACGCCAGCCCGAGCAACGTGCCCGCCGCTTCCAGCCGGGTCGGCGCGAGGCGACGCATCGCGAGCCCCATCGCGAGCATCGGCGCGAGCGACAGAAGCGGGATCGCCATCAGACATGTCGACCAATCCCGCCCCGCGATGCAGTGCGCCCATTCCGCCATTGGCCTGGTCGTCAAGTCCGCAGCGGCCCAGATCATGATCACGGTGAAGGTGATCGTCAGGACGGTTCTCGCCCCCTTCCAACCCCGCCCCGGCAGCGACAGACGTCGCGCGGCGAGACAGGCGCAGACCAAAATCAGGCCCGTCACGCCGAGCTTCAGCCAGATTGCGGGATGGGTCCACGAGGCGAGGAAATCCGAACGAATGCCGAGCGTCGCGCACGTGATCGCTACGGCGAGGCCGAGACCGACCAGTCCTGCGATCGCGATCACGAACCAAGGGGGCCGACGCGGCTGCGGCCGCTGGGCGGCGGCAAGAATCTCGATGAGATCATCGGTACTAGTGGTTCCGACTGCGGTCGTCATCGTCGCGTTGCCCTGCTAGCCATTAAGGAGGCCATCCCCGTTCGTTCGTTCAAGATCGCGCAATCGTCACATCCTAAGGTGGCGATTTCCCAAACAGGGCGGTGAGCCTCCTGAGGCCGCGGTGGATCGCGACCTTGACGGCAGCTTCGCTCATCCCCGCGCCCTTGGCAGCCTCTGCCGCAGTCATTCCCTCGAGTTTCACCGCCTCGATGAGCGAGCGCGTTCGGACCGGCAGTGTGGCCAGGAGCACGCCCAAGTCCCGGCCGGCTTCCGCGGCGCCGATCTCGTCGACGGCGGCGATGTCGAACGCTTCGTCGATCGAGGTTTCCGACCATTTGCGCTGTGTCGCCCGGAGATGATCGACAACTTTGTATCGCGCGATGGCGTAGACCCAACCGCTAAGCGGCTGGCTCGCGTCGTACGTATGCTGCTTGGCGTGAATCGCGAGCAAGGTGATCTGCAGAAGATCTTCCGTATCGGCGGGATCGGTTCGGCCGCTGTTGAGAAGCTGGCGCCTTAAGTAGCCCCGCAACTTGGGGCTAAGGCCGCGAAGCAAGTCGCCCATCGCGTGCCCGTCCCCCACCCTGGCACGCACCATCAGGTCCCGAAGCCTGTCGAACTCGCCCGCGCGGCCGCTTTGGCGGGTGACCTCGCGAACCATGTTCATTCGGCCGCGAGCCGGTGCTCGGACGCCCTCGGCTCCTGGTCCTCGTCCGCGGCGTCATACGCTGTCGTACCTGGCAGCCGCCATCCCTTGATCAGCGCGTATACCGCAGGGATGACGACGAGCGTCAGGACGGTCGAAGACACCATGCCGCCGATCATAGGCACGGCGATGCGCTGCATCACCTCGGAGCCTGTCCCCGTGCTCCACAGGATCGGCAGCAGGCCGGCCATGATCGCGACGACCGTCATCATCTTCGGCCGCACGCGTTCGACCGCGCCGAGCATGATGGCCTCGTTGAGGTCTGCCTTTGTGAAAGTCCGGCCTGCGGCCTCCCGCGCCGCTTTCACCTCGGCGAGCGCCTGGTCGAGGTAGATCAGCATGACGACACCGGTTTCGGCGGCGACGCCCGCGAGCGCGATGAACCCTACGGCGACCGCGACCGACATGTTGAAGCCGAGCCACCATAGGAACCACAGGCCGCCGACAAGCGAGAATGGAAGCGACAGCATGACGATCAGTGTCTCCGTCATCCGGCCGAAGTTCAGGAACAGCAGCAGGAAGATGATCAGAAGCGTTAGAGGGACGACGACCTTCAACTTCTCGATGGCTCGTTGAAGATATTCGAACTGGCCGCTCCACTGGACGATTGTACCCGGCGGCAGCTTGACGTTGTCAGCGACCGCTTTCTGCGCATCGGCGACATAGCCGCCGAGATCGCGGCCATTGATGTCGACGTAGATGTAGACGGCGAGCTGCCCGTTCTCGGTCCGGATCGAAGTGGGGCCGCGTCCCAGCTGCACCTTCGCCACTTCGCCAAGCGGCACCGTTCCGCCGGCCGGCATCGAGATCAGTACGTCGCGGGCAATCGACTTCGGGTCGCTACGCAATGCGCGCGGGTATCGAATGTTGACGGAGTAGCGCTCACGACCTTCGACCGTCGTGGTAACGGCGTCCCCGCCAAGCGCCATGCCGATCGTGTTCTGGAGATCGCCGACCATCAGGCCGTAGCGCGCGAGCGCGTCGCGATCCGGGATGATCTCCAGATAGTAGCCACCGATGACGCGTTCAGCGTAGGCACTGCTGGTGCCCGGCACTTTGCGAACCACCGCCTCGATCTGGCGTGCCGCCTTCTCCATCTCGCCAAGGTCTTTGCCCAGGACCTTGATCCCGACGGGCGTGCGGATGCCGGTCGCCAGCATGTCGGTGCGGGCCTTGATCGGCATCGTCCAGGCGTTCGACACGCCCGGAAACTGCAGAGCACTATCCAGCTTGGCCTGTAAGCTCTCTATGGTCTCGCCTGGCGGCCATTGGTCCTTCGGCTTCAGGTTGACCACTGTCTCGAACATCTCCGTCGGCGCCGGATCGGTTGCTGTTTCCGCGCGTCCGGCCTTGCCGTAGACCGACGCGACCTCGGGGAAGGTCTTGATGATCCGGTCCTGCGTCTGCAGCAGCTCTCCCGCCTTGGTGACCGAGATGCCGGGCAGCGTCGTCGGCATGTAGAGAAGCGTGCCCTCGTTCAGGCTCGGCATGAACTCGCTGCCGAGCTGCTGGGCCGGAATGACGCTACCGCCTAGGACCGCGGTGGCCGCGACCAGCGTTAGGATTTTGTGGCGCAGGACGCCCTTGATGATCGGCCGGTAGAGCCAGATCAGGGCTCGGTTCACCGGATTCCTGTGCTCGGCGATGATCTTGCCGCGGATAAAGAACACCATCAGCACTGGGACCAGCGTGATCGAAAGGATGGCGGCTGCCGCCATCGAGAAGGTTTTGGTGAAGGCGAGCGGCCCGAACAGCCGTCCCTCCTGGGACTCCAGGGTAAAGATCGGCGTGAACGACACCGTGATCACGAGAAGACTGAAGAACAGCGCCGGCCCGACTTCTCTCGCCGCCTCGATAAGGATATCGCGGCGGTTTGCGCCCGGCGCGGCGCGTTCGAGATGCTTGTGGGCGTTCTCGATCATGACCACGGCGCCGTCGATCATCGCGCCAATGGCGATGGCGACGCCCCCTAAGCTCATGATGTTGGCCCCAAGCCCCATCAGCCGCATAGCCCCGAAGGCCATGAGGATGCCGACCGGCAGCATCAGGATCGCAACGAGGGCGCTCCGCACGTGCAGCAGGAAGATGATGCAGACCAGCGCCACGACGACGCTCTCCTCGAAGAGCGTGTGTTTCAGAGTCTCGATCGCCGAATTGATCAGGCGCGACCGGTCGTAGACCGGGATGATCTTCGTCCCCTCCGGTAGACTTTTGACAATCTCGGCCATCCGCTGCTTGACGTTGTCGATCACGTCGAGCGCGTTCGAGCCGAACCTTTGTAGCGTGATGCCGCCAGCGACTTCGCCCTGGCCGTTGAGGTCGGTGATGCCGCGCCGCTCGTCGGGCCCGAGTTCGACACGGGCGATATCCTTCAACAACACCGGCGTGCCGTTGTCGGACTTGACCATGATCTTCCCGATATCGTCGGCGCCGCGCAGATAGCCGCGACCGCGGACGATGAACTCGAACTCGGAGAGCTCGACCGTCCGGCCGCCGACGTCGGTGTTGCTGGCGCGCACGACGTCGCGGATCTTGTCGAGCGTGATGCCGAGGTCGCGCATCCGCTGCGGGTCTACAACGATGTTGTACTGCTTGACGAAGCCGCCGACGCTGGCGACTTCCGACACGCCCTCCGCTTTCGCGAGTCCGAACTTAAGATTCCAGTCCTGCATCGACCGGGTTTCGGCGAGGTTCCGGCGGTCGCTGGTGATGGCGTATTGATATGCCCAGCCGACACCTGTCGCGTCGGGTCCGAGCGTTGGCGTGACACCGTTGGGCAGCCGTTTAGCCGCAGTGTTGAGGTACTCGAGGACGCGGCTGCGCGCCCAATAGATGTCGGTGCCGTCCTCGAAGATGACGTAGACGAAGGACACGCCGAAGAACGAAAAGCCGCGGACGACCTTCGACTTCGGCACGGTGAGCATCGCGGTCGTCAGCGGATAGGTTACCTGATCCTCAACGACCTGGGGCGCCTGGCCGGGATAGTCTGTGTAGACGATGACCTGCGTGTCCGAGAGGTCCGGAATCGCATCGAGCGGCAGATGCCGCATCGCATAGAGGCCGCCTGCTACCGCGAACAGCGTCGCAACCATGATGAGCACCACGTTGCGGGCGGACCAGCCAATGAGCTTGCCGATCATGGTTTGGCTCCATCTGTTGGGGCTGGGTTGGCCGCTGAAAGCCCTTCGAGCGCGGCCTTCAGGTTGCTTTCCGCGTCGATGAGGAAGTTGGCGGATGTCACAATTTTCTCGCCAGGCTTCACGCCAGCACGGATCTCGGTGTAGCCGTCGCCCCGCACGCCGAGCGTGACCGGCCGAGGCTCGAGGCGGCCGCCACCGCGATCGATGATGACGGTCTGTTTCGTTCCCGTGTCGATGACAGCGTCGTCCGGAACCGCGACCACGGCATCCGGTGTTCCCTGTGTTTCGGCCTGCAAAACTGACCCCCTTATCGGGGTGATCGGCGTCCAAAACTGACCCCTTAATCTTGGCCTGTTGCGCTGTCCGTTTTGACGGCGGGCGGGCGGCGGGGATGTTGGTTGTGGAGACGGTCGGCCGGATACGGCGGGAGCATCTGGTCAAGGGCAAGTCGATCAAAGAGATCGCCCGCGACCTGAAGATCTCGCGCAACACGGTGCGCAAGGTGCTGCGCTCGGGCGAGACCTCGTTTGCTTACGAGCGCGAGGTGCAGCCGCGGCCCAAGCTCGGGCGCTGGAAGACCGATCTCGAGGCGATGCTCGCCCGCAACGCGACGAAGGCGGCGCGGGAGCGCCTCACGCTGATCCGGGTCTTCGAGGAGCTGCGGGCGCTCGGCTACGAGGGCGGCTACGATGCGGTGCGCCGCTATGCCAGGGTCTGGGCAAAGGGGCACGCGGCGGCGAGCGCGGAAGCCTATGTGCCGCTGGCCTTCGCGCCGGGAGAGGCGTTCCAGTTCGACTGGAGCCACGACATCGTGCTGATCGGTGGCGCGACGACGACCGTGAAGGTGGCGCACGTCCGGCTCTGTCACAGCCGCATGATGTTCGTCCGAGCCTATCCGCGCGAGAGCCAGGAGATGGTCTTCGACGCGCACGACCGGGCCTTCGCCTTCTTCAAGGGAGCCTGCAGGCGCGGCATCTACGACAACATGAAGACGGCGGTCGAGACGATCCTCGTCGGCAAGGACCGCGGCTACAATCGGCGCTTCCTGCAGATGTGTGCGCACCATCTCGTCGAACCCGTCGCCTGCACGCCGGCGTCGGGCTGGGAGAAGGGGCAAGTCGAGAACCAGGTCGGGCTTGTCCGCGAGCGCTTCTTCACGCCTCGGCTGCGCGTGAAGAGCTACGACGAGCTGAACGGCATGCTGCTCGACCGGTGCGTTGCCTATGCCAAGGCGCACCCCCATCCCGAGCAGACCGACCGAACGGTGTGGGAGATGTTCGAGGCCGAGCGCCCGCACCTCGTGCGCCACGCCGGCCGGTTCGACGGCTTCCATGCGCTACCGGCATCGGTCTCGAAGACCTGCCTCGTGCGCTTCGACAACAACAAGTACTCGGTCAGCGCCAGCGCCGTCGGACGACCCGTCGAGATCCAGGCGTATGCCGACCGCGTGGTGATCCGCCAGGACGGCCGCATCGTCGCCGAGCATAGCCGCGTCTTCGGCCGCGGCGCGACCATCTGCGATCCCTGGCACTACGTGCCGGTCCTCGCCCGCAAGCCCGGTGCGCTGCGCAACGGCGCCCCGTTCAAGGACTGGGTGCTGCCGCAGGCGATCGATCGCATTCGCCGCAAGCTCGCCGGCTCCGACGACGGCGACCGGCAGATGGCGAAGATCCTCGCCATGGTGCTCAGCGACGGCCTGCAGGCGGTCGAGAGCGCCTGCGCGGAGGCGCTGATCGAGGGCGTCTCGTCTGCCGACGTCATCATCAACATCGTCTCGCGGCAGCGCGACCCCGCGCCGCCGATCACCATCATGACGCCGGACGCGCTGACCCTCCGCCATGCGCCGATCGCCGATTGTGCCCGCTACGACAGCCTCAGAAGGATCTGACCCATGGAACGTCTACTGGAACGCACCGACATCCTCGACATGATGGGCTCGCTCAAGCTCTTCGGCATGCGCTCGGCCTTCGACGAGATCGTCACCACCGCCGTCAAGCGCCAGCACGAGCCCCAGCGCCTCGTCGGCGACCTGCTCAAGGCCGAGATCGACGAGAAGCTGGCCCGATCCATCAAGTACCAGATGACGATTGCCCGGCTGCCGCTCGCCAAGGACGTCGCCGACTTCGCCTTCGTCGGCACGCCGATCAACGAGGTCCTCGTGCGCGATCTTGCCGGCGGCCACTTCATCGCCGAGCAGCGCAACTGCGTGCTCGTCGGCGGCACCGGTACCGGCAAGACCCACCTCGCGATAGCGATCGCCCGCAGCTGCATCCGTGCCGGCAAACGCGGCCGCTTCTTCAACACGCTCGATCTCGTCAACAGGCTCGAGGCCGAGACCCGCGCAGGTCGTCAAGGACGCCTTGCGGACTATCTCACCCGCATGGACTTCGTCATCCTCGACGAACTCGGCTACCTTCCCTTTGCGCAGAGCGGCGGCCAGCTGCTGTTCCACCTGATCAGCCGCCTCTACGAGCGCACCTCGGTCATGGTCACCACCAACCTCGCCTTCGGCGAATGGCCCAGCGTCTTCGGCGACGCCAAAATGACCACAGCGCTGCTCGATCGCCTCACCCACCACTGCGACATCGTCGAGACCGGCAACGAGAGCTGGCGCTTCAAGAACCGAGGCTGAAGGGGGCTTGGGACCGCGCTCGCCCCGGCTCCGCAACCCCGACCAGCTTACGCCGGGGCGAGCGCTACTGAAGCGCCCGTGCAAGCGGCAACAGAGGGGTCAAAGTTGGACGCCGATCAGGGGTCAACATTGCGAGCCGATTGACAGTTCCGTCGCAATGGCGATGTCAGCGTACATGTCGGCGAGGAGGGAGCCGTCTGGATTGGGGATCTGGATGCGAACGCGCGTGCTGCGCGTGGCGTTGTTGACCTGGGGGTAGATGAGATCGACGTGGCCGGTATAAGTCCGGTTCGGTTGCGAGCGGACGTGCACGGTGACGGGCTCACCCACCCTTACGAAGCCGATGTCGTGCTCCGGCACGTCGGCCAGCACCCACATCGTCGAGATGTCGCCGATCCGGAATAACACCGCGCCGGCCGCGGCTTTCATCCCGTCGACCGCGCCGCGTTCGAGGACGATACCGTCGCGCGGCGCAGACCATACGATCGACAGCGGCACCTTCCGGGTCCGTTCCATCTCCGCCATCGTCGCGGCCGGCACGTTGAGGTTCTCGAGACGGCGCCGTGAACCCTCGAAGCCGGGATTGGAGATGAGCTGTGCGGCCGCGGAGTTGATCTCGGGCGAATAGAGCGTCAGCAGCGGCTCGCCCTTCTTCACGCGGTCGCCGGTCGTCACATTGGCGACCTTGTCTACGTAGGCATCGGAACGGGTGGCCACGACCGCGATGCGCCTCTCGTCGAGCTGCACCGTTCCCGGAACGCGTACGGTCTGCGCGATCCGACGCAACGCCGCAGGCTCGGACCGCACGCCCGTGCTCTGCAGCTTGCCGGGCGCCACGTTAATCGTCTTGCCGTCGTCACCGTCGTCGCCGCCTTCGTAGACGGGAAGGTAGTCCATGCCCATGTTGTCCTTCTTCGGCACCGGCGAGGTGTCGGGAAGGCCCATTGGGTTGCGGTAATACTTGAGCTCGTGGGGTTGCTTCTTCCCGTTGGAGCCGCCGCCCTCGTAAACAGGCAGGTAGGCCATCCCCATATTGTCCTTTTTCGGCACCATCGAGATGTCGGGAAGACCCATCGGGTTGCGGTAGAACTTGATCTTGGGCGCTTTCTCACCGTCCGACTCGGGCTCGTCGTCATCCGGCTCCAACACGGTGCCGGCACCATCGAACCGGACGTCCGAGGCGGCATCCACCGCGACGAAGTCACGACCATCCGCCGTCTTTTTCGGCGTCGGCGAATAGACGGGCTTGCCGTCCGGATCCCGATAGTAGGCTGTGACGCCAGAGAGCACTGGGGCGCTCTTCATGGCGGCCACCATCGGCTTTCCCTGGGTCAGAAGGGCCTTGGCCTCCGCGATGTAGGGCGTGATCAGGTTCGGATGGGTCCCAAGCCAGAATCCCGCGCTTCCCATCAAAGCGCCAAAAGCGATCGTTGACAGGCGGCTCATAGGTCGCCTCCGATCAGGCGCTCAATCGCGGCAAGGTCGACCTGTTCGTCGAGTTGGGCCTGAAGGAGCCGAAGTTCGACGTCGCGAATCTGGCGTTCCGCGGCAATGGGCACCGTCAGATCGCCTTTGCCCTGGCCATAATTGGCCAAGACGCTCTCGAAAGAAGCGCGCGCCTGTGGCATCGCCTCTTTGCGCAGAAGCCTTTCGGTGACGCGGACGGCTCGAAGCTTGGCGAGCGTTTCGCCAAGGGCACCCTCGATTTCCAGCCGAGCCTCGTCGTAACGTTGCTGCGTCGCGCCGAGCTGTGCGACAGCCTCGTGTTGACCGGCGCCCTCGCGCCCCCAAGGCAGCGGGATGTTGAGGCCGACCGTCGCTGAAAAACCGACCGGTCGGTTGTTGGTCTGGATCACCGGTCCGGCGCCGATTGTGACGTCCGGGTAAAACGCTTTGTCGGCCAGCGCGCGTCGCGTTCGAGCTGCGTCGATCGCCGCGTTGCTTGCGAAGAGGATGGGGTTTTTCGCCCGGGCGCGTTCGATCAGCGTCCCGAGGGATGGTGGGATCGCCGGGACGGGTTTGGCCCGCAGTGGCTCCGCCAGAGACGCATCGGCCGGGCGGCCAACAAGAACATTGAGCCGGGCCCGAGCCGCGTTATGTTCGCCCTGAAGGCGTGCGGCTTCAATCTTTGCGCTCGTCTCCTCGCCTTCCGCCTGGATTACGCCAACCTGGTCGCCACCATTTTGGCTATAGAGCGCGGACGCCGCCGCATGGATGCGTTGCGCCAGTTGCTCGATCTCCTTGTTGACCGCAATGTCCCGCGCGCTGAGATAGTATTGCGCATAGGCGACCTTGATCTTCTCATCGAGCGAGTCACGCGCCGCCTGTTCGCGGCCACGGCTGGCATCGACGTCCGCCAGGGCGGCATCGCGGCGCAGAGCACGTTTGCCCCAGAGCGGAAAGGCCTGGGTCACCATCACGGTATGCGCGCTGAAGACGCCGGGGTCCCGGTAGAAGGTGTAGCTGTCGGCAATCGTCGGATCGTCGAAGGCGTCGGCACCCCCGGCCTTGGCGGCTGCGGCCTCCGTATCGAGTGCGGCGGCCCGCAGTCCCGGGCTGAGGCGGCGACCCGCTGAAAGCAATCCTTTGACGTTCGAGCCCAGGGCAGCGGCGGCCGACTGGGCGCGGGCGGCTTCGTGGGCCGCCAAGGCGAACAACAGTGTGAGCCCGATGCTGAGAGACCGGTGACGCGAGGGTCGTACGGCGGAGTCGAGGTTGGGACGTACGGAGTCCATCACTCGTCGGCCTTGATGACGAGCTTGTTGTCGACTGAACCTTCTTCGCCCTGGACCTTGGCCGCGAGCGAGAGGCGCCAACCGCCTGCCATGCTCACCTTCGCCTTGAAGCGATAAAGGCCAGGCTCAGGACTCGGAATGGCGACGATCTTGGTCGCCATGTCCTGCATCCCGTCGGGCGCCATATCGAGCCGTATCGCGAAGACGACGGCGTCCGGCACCCGCCGGCCCGTCTTCGTGTCGACGAGCCTGACCGTGATGATGCTGTCGGGCCCGACTTTCGCGTCCTTGTCGACGAGTTGGAACTGATAGGTCGCGATGTCGGCGGAGGCGAGCGCGGTCGAGCCGACCAAAGCAAGGCCGGCCAGCGCGACCAACGCGACGCGCGTGTGCTGATACGGGTTCATGACTCAAAATCCTCGGAAGCGTGGCGGGAACCGCGTCAAGCGGTGCCGATGCCGTGCCCGTCTGTCAGACGGGTGACGACAGGCGAATGTCGCCTAGGCCTGGACTCGAGGAGGACGTGAGGGAGGCGCGGAACCGAGACCAGTCGGCATCGGCTCGCTTGCTGGCAGCAGGTTGCGGACCACCGCCGCCGTCAATTTGACGCCGACAGTATGAGCGTCTTTCTCGACGGCATAGTCCGACATGCACAACGCCATCAGCGGGCATTTCGGACAGTTGGTGTGCGCCGGCACCTTCGGGCAGCAGTCCATACCGTCCATCATCATCGCGGAGGTGCTCGCCTGCGCCGATCGGGCCGCGGTCAACGGCGCAAGGAACAGCCCGGCGATCAAGCACGCTGCCAAAACGTGACGGATGATGGAATACAGCTTCACGACGCCCTTTTCGCACAGATGCAAGCGCCTGAAAACTGGACGGCCCCAGGTCTCCTGAACGCTGCGTTTTGAGTAGCCTTGTCATTTTCGTTGGGTGTCTCCAAGAAGTTACATCACCCAACCTCCTAGGCGCAGTGCCTGGTGATCGCGGTCAGCCAAGCCACGAAGGATCGTCGCGGATCGTAGGCCTGGCGAGCGTTGTGCAGCGTGCGCAAGGACAACTCGACGACAGTCTCACACAGCGCATCGTCACCGGAGGCGCGCGCAACTGATCGGATGATGGATTCGCACTCGCGTAGAAGCACGGCATAGCTTTGCTTGTCGCCGGCTTGAGCGCGCACCATGAGACCGCCAAGGCGTTTGTCCATCGCCTCGATCCCTTTGTCGGGCAAAGCCGGTGGACTCATACCGGTCAGGCTCCTTGCGCGTGATCCCCGTGACCATGATCCACGTGTCCTTCATGACCGCAACAATGGTGCGTGTGGTCCATCGGGTGCTTACGATTAACCCAGAAGAACCAAAGCGCCAGGACCCCAAAGGCAAGGTTCAGCCAGAACGTGTAGTCGAAGCTGAAGTGGGTGATGCGCTCTTTCACCCCGCTCGCAGCCGGCGGTACCAAGCCCATTGCGAGAAATGCGGCGTCGACGATAATGCCGGCAATCACCATCGACGCGAAAAAGACCGCCAGCGGCCATGCGCCAGCCGAAGTAGCGCCGATGGGTTCCAGCAGTGGCAGCACGATCAGATCAGCATAGATGAACGCCAGCACCCCGCCGAAGCTGGCGCCGCTGGCCCAGAGAGGATCGAGGCAAGCGGAATATTGCCGAGCGAGCAGACGAAGGTCACGATCACGATGAGGGGACCCAGCAGCGCGTCGACCGGCACGGCAATCCACGGCGAACGGTCTTGAAGGAAGGTCGTCTTCCAAAACTCTGTCGGAACGAAGGCCGAAATAGTCCCGCCGATTGGCCTGCCCCCTGAGAAGTGGTCCTCCTGAAGGGCGACCAGGTCAAACGGCTGAAGGATCTCGAGGCCGAGAATACGCGGCTGCGACGCGCCGTATCGGACCTGACGCTGGAGAAGCTGATTCTGAAGGAAGCCGCCTCGGGAAACTTCTGAGCCCAGCCCGTCGTCGTGTCTGCATCGATCAGGTCGTCGCCAAGCACGGCGTGTCGGAGCGCTTCGCCTGCCGGGTTCTCGGTCAGCATCGCTCGACGAACATGGAGATTCTGCGTTTTCAGATTACAACCAATAAAAACTGCGAAATAGGATCTTGAATGTCGCTGCAGTTATATCGCAACTTTGTCCACATCTTGTGTCAGCAAGCTGCCGTTGGGCGCGAAATCGTGCGACTTCTACGCTTGATGAGACGTAAGGCGCCGTTGATGCTTTCGTCCGCCATAGACGCCGCGTTCGAGGGGTCGAGTTCGGCGTGGTCGGCTCAGTCAACAAGTAGGAACGGAAACCAACCCTCCGCCCGTTGCCGACACTTTCATGAACTTGAGAAGGTACATCTTCGGAGTCGCCATCCGGGCGACCAGACGCTCGAGTTTGAGACGACCGCCGTCTTTTACGAAGCGCGGTTGCCGCTGCAGCGTCGTCGAACAACGATTCGAGTTCGAAGGCGTCCGTTTCTTACGAGCTGAGTTTGGACGCGACGTCACATCGAGCACTTAACTCTAAGGAAGAACGCCATGACGCTGTTGAACCGCACTCTGAAGTTGGCTATTGCAACAGGCTGCTTCTTGCTTCCAGCGTCGGCGCATGCGGCGGAGGTGACGCTCTCGCTCAAGAACCATGTCTTTTCGCCAGCTGAGGTGAGTGTGCAAGCGGGCCAGCCGGTTTCGCTCGTCATCAATAACCTTGATTCGACCCCGGCCGAGTTCGAAAGCAAGACATTGCGCGTCGAGAAGGTCGTCGCCGGAAAAGCCCGAGTTGCAGTGCAGATTCGGCCGCTATCGCCGGGTCGGTACCGGTTTTTCGACGACTACCACGAGGATACGGCTGAAGGATTTTTGGTGGCTCGGTGAGAGTGGATCGTAATGCTAGGAGCAATGATCATCGTCTTTCGTGAAGTGATCGAGGCTGGGATCATTGTCGGTATCGTGCTGGCTGTCACGAAGGGAGTGCCGCGTCGCGGCCGTTGGATTGGGTCGGGGGTCGCCGCGGGCATCGTCGGCGCGTCGCTTTTGGCAGTCTTCGCGGATGGGCTCGCCAATGCGTTGGCTGGCATCGGTCAGGAGGTGTTTAACGCAGCGGTCCTTGCTCTGGCCGTTTGCATGCTGGCCTGGCACAACATCTGGATGGCCAGGCATGGCCGGGAGTTGGCGGCGGAGATGCGCGGAATGGGACAGTCCGTCACCAACGGTTCCCGTTCGCTTGCGGCTATGGCCGTTGTCGTTGGTGTCGCCGTTTTGCGGGAAGGCTCGGAGGTCGTACTGTTCCTCTATGGTCTCGCGGTCGGCGGCGGCTCGACAATGTGGGGCCTCTTGGCAGGCAGCGTGATCGGTCTCGCCCTTGGCATTGCGGTGAGCGCCCTGACGTTTCTCGGCTTGGTGACAATCCCAACCAAATATCTCTTCCGCGTGACAACCGTGTTGATCACCTTCCTGGCCGCCGGGCTGGCGGCCCAGAGCGTCCTCTTTCTTCAGCAGGCGGGCATCGCGACAATTCTGGAGAAGACGATGTGGGATTTGTCCCCAATCCTCTCCGATACAAGCCTGTTCGGTCGTCTTCTGCATACTTTGCTCGGTTACAATGACCAGCCGTCCGAAATGCAGGTTCTAGTGTACGCCACCACGCTGTCCGTGATCTTTACGCTGACAAAGTTCTTTGAGCCGCCGAAAGGTTCTGTCCAATCGGCGGTCGTGAGCAAGGGCATCTGAAAAGTGCCGGGACAACCGAAGACCCGCGTAAATTTCGGGCTCGCAACTGTCGTCGGACTCAATCCTCGACCCAAAGCCTGAGAAGATTCGAGCTGCATGTCAATCGGCTCGCAATGTTGACCCCTGATCGGCGTCCAACTTTGACCCCTCTGTTGCCGCTTGCACGGGCGCTTCAGTAGCGCTCGCCCCGGCGTAAGCTGGTCGGGGTTGCGGAGCCGGGGCGAGCGCGGTCCCAAGCCCCCTTCAGCCTCGGTTCTTGAAGCGCCAGCTCTCGTTGCCGGTCTCGACGATGTCGCAGTGGTGGGTGAGGCGATCGAGCAGCGCTGTGGTCATTTTGGCGTCGCCGAAGACGCTGGGCCATTCGCCGAAGGCGAGGTTGGTGGTGACCATGACCGAGGTGCGCTCGTAGAGGCGGCTGATCAGGTGGAACAGCAGCTGGCCGCCGCTCTGCGCAAAGGGAAGGTAGCCGAGTTCGTCGAGGATGACGAAGTCCATGCGGGTGAGATAGTCCGCAAGGCGTCCTTGACGACCTGCGCGGGTCTCGGCCTCGAGCCTGTTGACGAGATCGAGCGTGTTGAAGAAGCGGCCGCGTTTGCCGGCACGGATGCAGCTGCGGGCGATCGCTATCGCGAGGTGGGTCTTGCCGGTACCGGTGCCGCCGACGAGCACGCAGTTGCGCTGCTCGGCGATGAAGTGGCCGCCGGCAAGATCGCGCACGAGGACCTCGTTGATCGGCGTGCCGACGAAGGCGAAGTCGGCGACGTCCTTGGCGAGCGGCAGCCGGGCAATCGTCATCTGGTACTTGATGGATCGGGCCAGCTTCTCGTCGATCTCGGCCTTGAGCAGGTCGCCGACGAGGCGCTGGGGCTCGTGCTGGCGCTTGACGGCGGTGGTGACGATCTCGTCGAAGGCCGAGCGCATGCCGAAGAGCTTGAGCGAGCCCATCATGTCGAGGATGTCGGTGCGTTCCAGTAGACGTTCCATGGGTCAGATCCTTCTGAGGCTGTCGTAGCGGGCACAATCGGCGATCGGCGCATGGCGGAGGGTCAGCGCGTCCGGCGTCATGATGGTGATCGGCGGCGCGGGTCGCGCTGCCGCGAGACGATGTTGATGATGACGTCGGCAGACGAGACGCCCTCGATCAGCGCCTCCGCGCAGGCGCTCTCGACCGCCTGCAGGCCGTCGCTGAGCACCATGGCGAGGATCTTCGCCATCTGCCGGTCGCCGTCGTCGGAGCCGGCGAGCTTGCGGCGAATGCGATCGATCGCCTGCGGCAGCACCCAGTCCTTGAACGGGGCGCCGTTGCGCAGCGCACCGGGCTTGCGGGCGAGGACCGGCACGTAGTGCCAGGGATCGCAGATGGTCGCGCCGCGGCCGAAGACGCGGCTATGCTCGGCGACGATGCGGCCGTCCTGGCGGATCACCACGCGGTCGGCATACGCCTGGATCTCGACGGGTCGTCCGACGGCGCTGGCGCTGACCGAGTACTTGTTGTTGTCGAAGCGCACGAGGCAGGTCTTCGAGACCGATGCCGGTAGCGCATGGAAGCCGTCGAACCGGCCGGCGTGGCGCACGAGGTGCGGGCGCTCGGCCTCGAACATCTCCCACACCGTTCGGTCGGTCTGCTCGGGATGGGGGTGCGCCTTGGCATAGGCAACGCACCGGTCGAGCAGCATGCCGTTCAGCTCGTCGTAGCTCTTCACGCGCAGCCGAGGCGTGAAGAAGCGCTCGCGGACAAGCCCGACCTGGTTCTCGACTTGCCCCTTCTCCCAGCCCGACGCCGGCGTGCAGGCGACGGGTTCGACGAGATGGTGCGCACACATCTGCAGGAAGCGCCGATTGTAGCCGCGGTCCTTGCCGACGAGGATCGTCTCGACCGCCGTCTTCATGTTGTCGTAGATGCCGCGCCTGCAGGCTCCCTTGAAGAAGGCGAAGGCCCGGTCGTGCGCGTCGAAGACCATCTCCTGGCTCTCGCGCGGATAGGCTCGGACGAACATCATGCGGCTGTGACAGAGCCGGACGTGCGCCACCTTCACGGTCGTCGTCGCGCCACCGATCAGCACGATGTCGTGGCTCCAGTCGAACTGGAACGCCTCTCCCGGCGCGAAGGCCAGCGGCACATAGGCTTCCGCGCTCGCCGCCGCGTGCCCCTTTGCCCAGACCCTGGCATAGCGGCGCACCGCATCGTAGCCGCCCTCGTAGCCGAGCGCCCGCAGCTCCTCGAAGACCCGGATCAGCGTGAGGCGCTCCCGCGCCGCCTTCGTCGCGTTGCGGGCGAGCATCGCCTCGAGATCGGTCTTCCAGCGCCCGAGCTTGGGCCGCGGCTGCACCTCGCGCTCGTAAGCAAACGAGGTCTCGCCCGAGCGCAGCACCTTGCGCACCGTGTTGCGCGAGATCTTCAGGTCGCGGGCGATCTCTTTGATCGACTTGCCCTTGACCAGATGCTCCCGCCGTATCCGGCCGACCGTCTCCACAACCAACATCCCCGCCGCCCGCCCGCCGTCAAAACGGACAGCGCAACAGGCCAAGATTAAGGGGTCAGTTTTGGACGCCGATCACCCCGATAAGGGGGTCAGTTTTGCAGGCCGAAACACAATGTGGGTGATACATGTGGGTCCCCGCCTGCGGCAGGACAAACTCGTAGACGAAGGTCTTCCCCGGAGGGATGCCCGGCTGGGTAAGTCCCGTCACGCCGTCCATGCCGTTGACGATCGCCATGCCGTGCCAGTGCACTGTCGTCGGTTCCGGCAGATGGTTGGTGACGAAGATCCTGACCTTCTCGCCCTCGACCGCTTCGATCGTCGGGCCAGGGCTCTGGCCGTTGTACCCCCAGAGGTGCGCCTTCATGCCGGGCGAAATCTCTCGAATGACCGGCTCGGCGAGAAGGTGGAACTCCTTCCAGTCGCCGTTCATCCGGAACGGCAGGGTCCAACCGTTGAGCGTCACGACTGGGTTGTACTCTGGGCCACTCGTCGGATGCAGGGGCGGCTGCATCATCGGGTCGCGCATGATCGGCGCCTCGGGAATGGCGGCGGCCTCGACGCGACCGCTGACCATCGCGGCGGAGACGAGAGCCGCGCCTCCGGTCAAAATCCCACGTCGCGTGGCGTTGTCGAAGGGACTCATGATCGTACTCCTTGAATGGTTGGTCTACGGATCAATTCGCTGCCTGCGTCATTCCGATTACAGGTGCCGAGCCAGGCCGGTTGCCGCCGAGAGCGACCTCGAGATCGACAGTCGCGATGAAGAAGTCGCGCTTCGCGTTGATTGCGCTAATGTTGCTGGTCACCGCCAAGCGAGCGTCGATGAGCAATTGAGTCACATCCGTAAGTCCGCCGTTGGTTTGGACCGCCGACTGGCCGACGATCGTTTTGCTCAAAGGCACCACGCGGTCGGCATAGTAGCGCGCGAGGTCATATTGGCCGCGGTAACGGGTGTAGGCTTCACGAGCCTCGGACCGGGCATTGATGGCACGCTGAGCAAGACGATTGGCTGCAGCGAGATAAGTCTCGCGGGCGAAGCGCACCCTGCTCTCGCCGAAGTCGTAGATCGGGATCGAGAAGTCGACGGCGAAACCGTTCCGCACCAGCCTACTGTTCGTCCCGGAACCTTGAGTCGATCCGCCAGAACTGCCGCTCTTTTCCGTGTCGTTCTGAAGTGAGAGATTCACGTCGGAGACGTAGCGCGTGACCGTTGTCAAGCCGAGCTGGCGCGCCAACGCATCGAGTTCGTGCCGCGCCGCCCGCAGGTCTGGCCGCTGTGTGAGCGCCCGGGCCTCGACATCCCGCTCGTTGGCGATCCGCTTAGGCAGCGGTGGGAGCCCCTTCGGCAGCCTGAAATTGATGTCTGGTCCATACAGGCCGAGCAACCGCGTCAGTCGCTCCCGCTCGGCCCGGAGCTGCAGCTTCGTATTGGCGACCTGGGCCCCGAGTTCCGTGTAGAACTGGTCCTCGCGTGCCTGTTCGAGCTTGTTGAGGTTGCCGGCCTCCCCAAGTTGCTTGGCAATTTCGGCCGAGGCCTGAGCGCCCGCCAAGGACTCGCCGAGATAGGTGCCCAGGTCCCCCTGAGCGATCGTCGTAAAATACTGCCGGCTGACGTCGGCGGCTAAGGTCACGACCTCTCCGGCCGTGCGCCATTGCGCGGCCTTGAACTGCTCGGCAGCAATCGCCTGGCGAGCCGGCAGGGTCGCTAGTGCGAAGAGGCTTCCCGCGACCTGACTAACGACTTCAACGTCGCCCATGCCAGCGAGATAGTTCACGGAAAAACTAGGTTCGGGCGGCAGGCTCGCCTGGACGAACTCCGCCTCCGACACGCCAAGCTCGTTGAAGGATGCCTGCAGTGCCCGGTTGCGCAGGAACGCCACCTGAACCGCCCTGCCGGCCGTAAGCGGCCTTCGCAACAGAAGCGCGGTCCGATCCTGCGCCGTTTCGGCCTTTGCGTCGGAGTCGATCTTGGCCACATCTTTCTCAAGTCGCGCCGCCGCGACACTGACGACCGGAGCCATTCCGGCGTCGGGCGAAAAACCGACGCAACCGCCGAGGAGCATCGTCGAAACCACTGTACCGATGCGAAGGGCAGGCCTTGATCGAAGCGTCGGCGGCCGCCTAGCGCAGATTGCCCGAGGCATCATTTCGCGCCTCCCATTCCGGGCATTCCCTGCATTCCGCCTTTGGAATCCTGTTCGCCGGCCGGCTTTCCTGCGCCCATTCCGCCCATGCCCTTCATGCCGCCCATGCCCTTCATGCCGCCCATCGAGCCGCCCGTCTCCGTGACGTCCTGGTTGAGCTTGATCCAGTCCTTGACTTCGACGGGCGCGTACGATTTCAGGCCAGCGGTCGGCGACGGCGGCGGTCGCCACCCGCTTGCGTTTGCGGGATCGTCTGGCGCAAGCAGGGAAGCCGGATCGGCTAAAGCACAGGTCGCGGTCGCCAACCCGAAGGCAGCAACGACCAAGGTCGCAAGGGAGCGCATGTTAAAGCTCAATGATGCGCGCGGCGTCCCGAAGGAGGGCTCGCGCTGAGGATCCGGCGGAACACGGCGGGCTAGGGGCAGCCTACGTGTTCCTGCGCATTCCAGCGGCGTGCGCCGAGCTAGCGGCCCTAACGCACGTCCGGGCGGATCATCATCCGCCGCCTATCAGGCGGCTATGGGCGGTCGATCTGGGAGGCCGAGAACAGTGTCGTCCGGGCACAGGTCACCGGACGGAATTGGCATAGCCGACGGTCGAGAAAACCGAACCGACGGGCCCGAAGCCATCACCGGGGAAAAGCAGGGCGATCCGCAGCAAGCCATGTCGCAACATTTGCTGCCATGATGCATCGGACAATTCTGATGGTGGGTGGCATCAACGCCGGCCGTCTCGTACCCGGCCGAAGCGCTAGCAGCGTGATGGTGCTCATGGACCTGGGCGGTGGTCGCGCCAGCCTCATGATGGACGTGCGCCGAGGCGGGATGAACCCCCATCGACAACATAACCAGGATCATGAGGAGGTGGCGGAGAAGCCGCATAGACCATGCCCCCCTTTCACCGAAAGAAGTCGCATGTCTAGAAACGCGCTGCAAGGACGCAAATGCAACACTAGGCTGTTTCCGACGGATCGGATCTAACCCGCAACCGCCTCGACGCCGTGAGAGATTCACGGCACGACCTCGCGCGGTAGGCCATTGTGGCGTCATCGTCGAAGATCCTCGCCAAGACCCGGCGATGATCGTTGGACGTCCTTGTTCTTATCGCCGAGAACTGGTGGCTTGAGAAGAACCGCGCTGTCTGCCGCACCGCTCAACACGACGTTTCCGGAGGCCAGTTCATTGATGATCGGGCAATTTGGCCGTTCATCGCCGTCGCACGCCTCTGCCAGCGCTTTCAAACTGGCGATTATTTTCGAAAGCCCCGCAACCGTTTTTTCCATGGCGCGAACGTGCTCGAACGCGAGCCGCTTGACTGCGCTGCTTTCCCGGGCGCGATCCTGCCACAGCGAAAGGAGTTCCCGCATTTGCGAAATGGAGAATCCGAGACGGCGGGCTCGGGCAAGGAACCGCATCATGTTTATGTCTTCGTCGGAATACGTCCTATAGCCAGAGTCTCCGCGCATCGCGGTTCCGAGGAGGCCGCTGCGTTCGTAGTAGCGAATGGTTTTAACCGAAAGGCCTGAGGCCCTCGACGCGTCACCAATGTTCATTCGTAAGCTTGTCGGGTTCAAGGTCCGGTAACTGCATAGGCTCTCTTGACCAGGAGGAGGCTCTCCCGAGGGAGGGTCAACTCCTGTCCCAGACCAATGCGCCATTCCCCGAGTTATGCGAGAACCTGTGCCATTCGAGAAACGCGCTTGAGGCACTCGAGACCTGTCTTTCCCCGAAACCTCATAACTTCAAGGTTTTCAGTCGCAGAGCGTTCGAGATCACCGACACCGAACTAAGCGACATGGCGAGCGCCGCGACCACGGGACTAAGAAGAATCCCGAATGCGGGGTAGAGGACCCCAGCGGCGATCGGAATGCCGATGACGTTGTAAGCGAAGGCGAAAAAAAGGTTTTGCCTGATGTTGCGCATCGTGGCCCTGCTCAGGGTGATCGCTCTTGCGATGCCAGCGAGGTCTCCCTTCACCAGCGTGATGCCGGCGCTCTGGATCGCCACCTCCGTCCCAGTGCCCATCGCGATGCCGACGTCGGCTTCGGCAAGCGCGGGCGCGTCGTTGACCCCGTCGCCCGCCATCGCGACAATGCAATTTTCCGCTCTCAGCCCAGCGACAATCCTGTGTTTGTCCTCCGGCAGCACATCCGCCTCGACCTCGGTGATGCCGAGCTTGCGCCCGACAGCGGTCGCGGTAGTCCTGTTGTCCCCGGTCAGCATGATGACCCGGAGGCCTTTTCCGCGAAGCTCCTCAAGCGCGGCGGACGTCGAGGCCTTGATCGGATCGGCGACAGCGATGACGCCGGCGGCGAGCCCATCGAGGGCGAGGTAGAGGGCGGTCGCGCCGTCAGCGCGCAGCGTTTCGGCTTCGGCCTCAATGGGCCCAAGTGCGACCCCTCGCTCGGACATCAGCTTCGCATTGCCGAGCGTAACCGATCGTCCATCGACCACGCCGGCAATGCCCATACCCGTCATCGACTCGAAGTCCGTCGGCTCAGTGACGCTGACACCCCTCACCTTGGCTTCCGCGACGATGGCGGCGGCGAGCGGATGCTCGCTCGCGCGCTCCAGGCTGGCGGCGAACCCGAGTAAATCTCTTTCCTCATGTTCGGCCGATGGCACGATCGCCGTCACCTTCGGCTTACCTTCGGTGAGTGTGCCGGTCTTGTCGACGACGATCGTGTTGACCCTTTCCATGCGCTCGAGGGCTTCCGCCGACTTGATCAGGATGCCGGCGCCAGCACCCTTGCCGACGCCGACGCCAATCGACATTGGGGTTGCCAGCCCGAGCGCGCAGGGACAGGCGATAATGAGCACCGAGACAGCGGCAATGAGCGCGTAAGCCAACGCCGGTGGTGGACCCCAAAACGCCCATGCCGCGAACGCGACAATGGCGCAGGCGAGCACCGCTGGCACGAACCAGCCGGCCACCCGGTCGGCCGTGCGCTGGATCGGTGCGCGGCTCCGTTGTGCCTCGGCGACCATCGTCACGATGCGCGCCAGCATCGTGTCGGCCCCGACCTTCTCGGCCCGCATCGTGAGGGAGCCGGTGCCGTTGACCGTACCGCCGATCAACTTGGATTGAGATTCCTTGATCACCGGCATCGACTCGCCGGTGACCATCGACTCGTCGACCGCGCTCTTTCCGTCGAGAACGATCCCGTCGACAGGGACACCGTCGCCAGGGCGGACCCGCAGCGTGTCGCCAGCGACAACATGCTCAATCGCGACGACCTCGTCATCCGCGCCGTCGCGGACTCGTCGCGCGGTCTTCGGCGCGAGCTGCAGGAGCGCGCGAATGGCGCCCCCGGTCTGGTCGCGAGCCCGCAGCTCGAGAACCTGACCGAGAAGGACCAGGACTGTGATGACGGCGGCAGCCTCGAAGTAGACCGCGACAGCGCCTTCCATCCCGCGGAATCCCGCCGGGAAGATGCTCGGCGCCAGCGTGGCGACGACGCTGTAGAGGTAGGCCGCGCCGGTCCCCAGCGCGATCAGGCTGAACATGTTCAGGCTGCGGTTGATGATCGACGCCCACGCCCTTTCAAAGAAGGGCCATCCCGCCCAAAGGACGACAGGTGTCGACAAAGCGAATTGGATCCAGGCCGAGACGTGTTCCGAGACTACTTCGTGAAGCTTGAGTGCAGTAATATGACCGCCCATCTCCAGCAACAATATCGGTACCGTTAGGGCGAGGCCGATCCAGAGGCGTTTCTTCATATCGAGAAGTTCGAGGTTCGGTCCGGTCTCGAGGGTCGGGGTCTCAGGCTCCAGAGCCATCCCGCAGATCGGGCAGCTTCCCGGTCCAATCTGGCGGACCTGCGGATGCATCGGGCAGGTGAATGTCGCACCGTCCGGTGCCGGAACGACCGCTGCCGTATCGCCGGAATTGAGGTAACTTCCCGGATCAGCCTTGAACTTGCCGAGGCATCCGGCCGAGCAGAAATGGTGTAACTTGCCCTTTACCTCGGCATGATGCTTCGAAGACATAAGGTCGACCTTCATGCCGCAGACTGGATCGATCTCGGCTTGCCGCCCATCCGTTGCGCCGAAAGATGGGTCTTCGATCGGTCGCCGGTCGAGATCTTCGGTCGCTTGCGTCACGGTGCCGCTCCTTCTGGTTCCCAAGATTGGCCTTGCTGTTCGGCTCAGCCGCAGCAGCAAGATTTCCTGCCGGAGACGATCGGGTCGGCCGGCTCTGCGCCGGCCGATGACGCAGCATTTGTTACGCTATACCCAGCGTTGGCGATGGCCCGAATGATCGCCGCCCCGTCAGGGTCGCCATGCACGTCCACGGCGCCGCTTGAAAGATCTACGGAGACTGCTGCCGCCTGTTCGATAGTGCGTACCGCACTCGTCACGGCGGACACGCAATGACCGCAGGTCATACCGGAAACTCTCAACCTCAACATTGCAACCTCCGCTCCCATGTCATCCGAAGTGGCTGTCTCCCCCGGGGGAAGGTCAAGGGTGCCGCGCAGGCGGCGTATGTCGGAGTGGTGAAATGCGCCTCTGCCCATATCGCCGCGCTCCATAAGGTCGCCCGCACGACATGACGGGCTGCCGCGTTTCCTGTAGCCATAGGCGAAATGAGTTTGAAAAACCGCCTTCGCAAAACGTGGGACTACATCGAAAGAATAGGTCAAGCGGCGGACACTTCGCATGTTGAGGCATGCCTGCTGGACCATCTTCGGCGGCGTCGTTCCTGAGCAAAGGCTAAGCCGACTGGATGTCGAAGCGCGCATCTTGCTTCAGCACTTTCCGACGAATGGGCGCGGCGCTACAATGACGGAGCCCATGTTTTTCGTGATCCGATCGTTCATCGTCTGAAGGTCGACCGGAATCCGTTTAGCTGGGACGAAAGCTACGAATCCCGTCCCGTATCGAGCGATGTCAAACTGATCAAGGGTGAAGCCTATGCGTTCGGTCTCAGCGAAGGCTATGTCATTCGAGTCGTGCTGCTCGATGATGCCGTGGGCGCCGTCTCGTTCGGCGGCGGCCATATGGAAATCAGCGATGAAGAGCGGGCCGCTCTCGGCTTTGCGACCAACTACGCCATAGGCAGACTCCTGCAACTGAGATCCAATCGGGCGGGGCCAGCAAACGATCCCACACCTCGTGAATTCGACTGCCTTCTTTGGGCGGCCGAGGGAAGACCGATCGGGAGATCTCGGTGATCCTCGGCAAAATCAAGGTCTTGCGAAATAGGCGTCCAGACGGCCAGGATCGCTTCTCCGACGCCCCGGCCTTCGGAAACCCTGGAAATCCGGCACACCAAGGACGGTCTGCCCGACTTGGACGTTCGTCACGCCCTCACCGACTGCCTCCAGATAGGCGCAGCGGAGGAGCGCATCGGTATCGTCGACATAGAGATCGTAGCCGACGAGGGTGATCCCGAAGGGCGAGTTGAGGTGTCGAGGAAGACGGTGCGCGTCTTGGCAACGATATGCCCTATCCATCCTGAGTGGGTCTGGTCGATAGGTAGACTTCGGTTGACGCGCTGGCTGATAAGAAATTGTCATTGCTCATCGAAATGACGAGCGGCGCGATCGGCATCCTGTTGAGAGTCGTAACGACAGTGGGAATAAGCATCGGTCGTCGGCAAACAGCATTTGAGGGGATTGAAAGACATACCCGGCAATCTTCGCGTACGGCCGATGTCGTGAGGGCCCGGAATGCAGTGCCGTTTCAAGTCTGGCGGCTGTTCGGCGACAGCCGATAGTGCTACAATCATGCACAGCAATATCAAAAGCATTCGCATTAGCGGCTTTCGTGCTATCTGAGGGGCTGGCGCATCGCATCTTCACGTAGGACGCTGCCCCGCTGCCCCGCCGCACCGAAAGCAGAGTAGAAGAGCGCTAACGGCCAAGCGGTACGCATCACACAATTTGGCGACAAATTACAATATAAATCCTATTCATACTATGAACATTGTGCATTATCTTGAATAAATGATCGAGAACAGCCGTAGTCGCAGATTTCGACTCATTCTGCTCTGAATCAGATTCAGCCTATGAATGCCGGCATTTTGATGACGGCAAATAGAATTTGGTGGTCAGATGGCAACCGTGCGTGAGCTTGGACTCGAATTTATGAAATCTAATTCATATTGTTTGACCGCACGCGCTTGACTAACACTTCCCGTCGCTGGCGTAGCTACAGCTCGGTGTATGTCGAAATCCGCAGGCCTGCTGCAGAGGTTTAGGTGTGTCCAAGCCCGTCAAGCTGTTCGCCGCAGTCTCGATCGTCGTCGCGCTCGCAGGTGCGTGGTGGATCGTTTCCGGCACGATCGTGGGCACCCAGAGCGACACGCAACAGGCGACATCGCTACCCAAGCGTAAATCTCGCACGGACGCGGCTCCGAACACCGTCCATGTCGACGCGCACGCGCGAAATCAGCTCGGGCTGGCATTCGGAACAGCCGAGGTGCGGGAAATCGTAAAACCTGTCAGTGTCCCGGGAATCGTGAGCTTCGATGATCGGCGCGTCACCCATCTCAAGCCGCGGACGAAGGGACGCGTGCTTACGCTCGCGGTCGAGCCAGGCGACGTCGTCGAGCCGGGAGCCGTGCTTGCGACGCTCGATGCGAGTGGCGTACTCGACGCGCATAACGGGCTCGAGGGCGCACGGGCGAGTCTTGGAGAAGCCAAGGCGACGCGCGATGCCGCGTTGATCGCGGTCACACGCGCGAAAGCGCTGCTCAAGATCGGCGGCATTGCCAAGGCCGAACTCGAGCGACGTCAGGTCGAAGCCGCCAAAGCGGAAGCCGCGATTCAATCGGCGCAGGCGCAGGCCGATCTTTATTCCGCGCAATACGATCGGCTCGCGCCGGCACGCGGAGCGGCTCCAGGGACGAGCGAGATCGTCGCGCCGATCAAAGGAGTCGTCATCAGCGAGAATATTACGCTGGGCGAGGTAATCGACACAACGCAGGACGCGTTCACGGTCGCAGACCCGTCGAAGGTTCTCGTCCTCGCCAGCCTCTTTGGCTTCGACATTGATGCGGTGAAGAAAGGCGACAAAGCCGTCATCCACGCGCCCGTCGGGACACAAGCCGACTTCGGGGCACGCGTGCTTTCAGTCAACGCCGCGCTCGATCCGATGACGAACGCTGCGGCGGCCCGCATACAAGTCGAAAACCCACGACACGCTCTCAGAGCCAACATGTACGTCGCCGTCGATATCGAGGCCAACCTTGGACGACACGGCGTCACGATACCCGCTGCGGCCGTGCAGCAGACGGAACAAGGCCCGATCGCCTTCGTACGGACCTCCGAAGACACGTTCGTCAAACGGGCTTTGACACTCGGACTTCAGCGGACGGACTGGGTCGAGGTTGTGAAGGGCGTGTCGTCGGGCGAAAGGGTGGCGACCGAAGGAAGCTTCGGGCTCAAAGCCATGCTGCTGCGAAGCCTTCTCGGCTCAACGGACTGACCGGCATGCGATCCTGGTTTCAGCTGCTCGTCAGTCGCCGGTGGCTCATCCTGGCGATGACCGCCTTCGCGGTGGCTGCGGGCCTTTACGATCTCACTGGTCTGTCGATCGACGCTGTGCCCGACATTTCGCCGAAGCAGGTCATGATTCTGACTCAGTCGCCGGGTCTCGGGCCGTTGGAAGTCGAGCGTCTCGTCAGCTTTCCCGTCGAGAATGCAATGGCGGGTGCCCCGGGTCTCAAAGAACTCCGCTCGACCTCGCGCTTCGGCGTCTCCGCCGTCTACGTCACCTTCGAAAGTGCCGTTTCGATCGACGAGGCGAGAAACCAAGTCTACCAGCGTCTGGCGGATGCCAAAGCGACGATGGCCGCCGGCGTCGGCGAACCACGCATGGGACCGATGGCGACCGGCCTCGGCGAGGTCTACCAGTTCGAGCTGCGTGGACCGGGCTATTCCCCGATGACACTGCGCCGGCTGCTGCAATGGACGATCGCGCCCCAGCTCAAACTGACCCCCGGCGTCGCCGACGTGAACATCTACGGCGGCGAGATGCCGACTTACGAGGTCCAGGTCGACGCCGACGCCTTGCGCCGTTACGGCGTCACGCTGAACCAGGTCTACACGGCGCTCTCCGAGAACAATGCCGCGCGGGGAGGCGCCTATATCGAGCACAACGATCAACAGGAGGTCATCCGTGGCCTCGGCCTTGTCAGCGGCACGAAAGATCTCGACGACATCGTCGTCACCACGCAGCAGGGCGGCATCCCCGTGATGCTGAAGGACCTCGGGAAGGTCGTCGAGGCACCGAAGGTGAGGCTCGGCGCCGTAACGCACGACGGTCAGGGCGAGACGGTCGTTGGCGTCACGCTCATGCAATATGGTGCGAATGCGGACCAAGTCGTTGCCGCCGCAAAGGCGACCCTCGCCAAGATCAAGAGCGAGCTGCCGCCAGGGGTAGAGATCAAACCTTACTACGACCGCAGCGAGCTGGTCGGGCGAACGATTGACACGGTGGCGCACAATCTCGCGGAAGGTGCGGTGCTCGTCGTCGTCGTCCTTCTCGTCCTGCTCGGCAGTCTACGCGCCGGCCTTCTCGTCGCCGCTGCGATCCCGCTCTCCATGCTCATCGCTTTCGCAGGCATGCGGGCGATAGGCCTCTCCGGCAACCTGATGAGCCTCGGCGCCATCGACTTCGGCCTGATCGTAGACGGCGCCGTCGTCATGATCGAGAACGTGCTGCGGGCACGCGCCCAGATGCCCGCGCGGCCGGCGGCCGAGGTGATCCGCGACGCCACCGCGGAGGTCGCCAAACCGATCGTCTTCGCGGTGGCGATCATTGTGATGGTCTATCTGCCGATCCTCGCGCTGAGCGGTGTGGCTGGCAAGATGTTCCGGCCGATGGCGCTCACCGTCATTCTCGCGCTGACGAGCTCGCTTTTCGTCACGGTCACAGTGATCCCGGCGATGGCGGCGGCGTTCCTCTCCGGCGGCCGCATCGACGATCGCGAGACGAAGGTCGTTGGCTTCGTGCGGCGCCTTTACACGCCGCTTCTTCGCGTCGCGTCCCGCCACGCCCTCTTGACGGTGCTGGTCAGCATCGCGCTTTTCGCGGGCAGCTGCGTTCTGGCTTTGCGCCTCGGTGGCGAGTTCCTGCCGCAACTCGCCGAAGGCTCGATCGTCGTCACCTCGGAGAAGCTACCGGGTATCGACCTGCAAGCCTCCCTCAAAAAAGTCACACAGATCGAGAAGGCCTTGAAGAGCTTCCCGGAGGTCACGCGTGTCGTATCGCTCACGGGCAGCGCCGAGATCCCGACCGATCCCATGGGCGTCGAGTCGACCGACAGTTTCATCACCCTGTCCGATCCATCGACCTGGAAGACGGCCGACAGTCAGGATGGTCTCGTGACCGCTTTCCAGAGACGCCTGGAGACGGACGTTCCTGGCGTCGCCTTCACTTTCTCGCAGCCGATCCAGATGCGCATGGAGGATCTTCTGGAAGGCGTGCGCGGCGATGTAGCGATCAGCCTCTACGGCGACGACCTGAAGACCCTCCAGAGCAAGGCCCAGGAGGTCGGCCGCGTCGTCAGCGGCGTGAAAGGCGCCGCCGACGTGAAGCCCGAAGCGCAGGCCGGCACGCCGGCGATGACGATCGCGATCGACCGCGGCGTCGCGGCGCGCTACGGCGTCAACGCCACCGACGTGCTCGACGTCGTCGAGAGCATCGGCGGACGACCGTCCGGGGTGGTCTACGGCCAAGACAATTCGATTACCGAGATCGTCGTTCGTCTCGCGAAGGCGACCGCAGCGATATCGAACGCGTCCGCAACCTTCCGGTCGGCCGCAGCGGACGTCGCATGGTACCGCTCTCGCTGGTGGCTTCGGTAAAGATCGCCTCGGGACCAGCTCAGATTAGCCGGGACAAGCTGCAAAGGCGCATCTCGATCCAGGCGAACGTGCGCGGACGCGACCCGCAGAGCTTCGTCGAGGAAGCGAAAGCGAAGGTGCAAGCCCAGGTGAAGCTGCCGCCGCGATACTCTTTGGAATGGAACGGCCAGTTCAAGAATTTCGAAGAGGCGACGGCGCGTCTTTCTATTGTCGTGCCGATGGCGCTCGCCGCAATACTCCTGCTCCTCGTGATGATGTTCGGCGATCTCAGTCTGGCGCTTCTGATCTTCCTCAACGTGCCGATGGCTGCGACCGGCGGCATCGTCGCCCTGACGCTGCGTGGCATGCCGTTCTCGATCTCGGCGGCCATCGGCTTCATCGCCACCTTCGGCATCGCGATCCTGAATGGTGTTGTCCTGACGAGCTACATGACGGAGCTGCGCGCCGAAGGTCGCGACGCCCGCCAGGCGGCGCACGAAGGTGCAGAGATGCGCCTACGCCCCGTCCTCATGACCGCACTCGTTGCGACGCTCGGTTTTCTGCCGATGGCCATATCGACGAGCGCGGGCTCGGAGGTGCAGCGTCCGTTGGCCACCGTCGTGATCGGCGGTCTCCTCACGGCCACCCTGCTGACGCTTGTCGTCCTCCCTGCCGTCTATCCCCACGTTGCCGACTTGCGTCTGCGCAATCCCCTGCGATTGTTCAGAGCGAGACGGCGGCAACGCGCGATAACGGACGGTGCCCGACTTTCCTGGAAGCATCCGCAATGAGCTCCGTCGTGCATCCACCCAGACGCAATAAAGCACGTGGAACCTCTCACAGGTTGATGCCGTCGGCGGTCATCGGGCTTCAACTCATGACGACCGGGTGCATGGTCGGTCCCGACTATGTGGCGCCTGCGGCCCCGGCCGTCACCGGCTATACCCGGGGGCCGCTGGGCAATCCTCGCGCGGCCGGCAATCTCGGCAAGATGCCGGGGGCTGTCGCCCAGCGCTTCGTCCCGGGTGGTGACATCGGCGGCCGTTGGTGGATCGCCTTTGAATCGAAGGATCTGAACGGCCTCGTCGACGAGGCCCTCGCCCGAAACCCCAGTCTCGAAGCGGCTCAGGCGACCCTCGATGCAGCGCTGGAGAATGTGGAGGCTCAGAAGGGAACGCTGTTTCCGAGTGTCACCGGCGATGACTCGACCTCGTATCAGAAGGCCCCCGGTGGGGGGCTTCAAAGTCCTCTGGAGAACCAGAGGCGCTTCACCTACGCGCTGTTCACGCCGCGCCTCTCCGTTTCCTATGCGCCGGATATTTTCGGCGGCCAACGCCGCCAGATTGAATCTGTCGAAGCACGGGCCGAGAATGAGCGCTTCCAGCTCGAGGCGGCTTACCTCACCCTGACGACGAATGTCGTTCTTGCAGCGATTCAGGAGGCCTCGTTACGCGAGCAGCTCGCGGTGACTCACAGGGTTATCGAAGCCCAGGAGAATATCCTGAGTCTGCTCAGGAAGGAGGTGGCCCTCGGCCAGATCGCGCAAGCCGATGTCGTCCAGCAGGAGGCGGCGGTCGCCGTATCGCGCCAGGCACTCGCACCCTTGGAAAGGCAACTCGCAATCCAGCGGAATCTTCTCACGGCCTTGTCGGGACACTTTCCGAGCGAGCAGATTCGGCAGACCTTCACGCTGGCGTCCCTTCGCCTTCCTACACGATTGCCGGTTAGCCTGCCCTCCGGCTTGGTCGAGCAGCGGCCGGATGTACGCGCCGCAGCGGCCCTCCTGCATCAAGCGAGCGCGGACGTCGGCGTGGCGATTGCCAACCGCCTGCCGCAGTTCAAGATCTCCGGCGATGCCGGCTCCAGCGCGATCACGCTGGCCAGGCTCGCGACGTCGTCGGCAAACTTCTACAGCATCGCCGGGACAGTCTCGCAGCCGCTTTTCGACGCCGGCACGCTCTACCATCGCCAACGCGCCTCAGAGGAGGGTCTCGTCCAGGCCCAGGCGCGCTACAAGTCGATCGTGATCGCAGCGTTCCAGAACGTGGCCGACGCTCTGAGTGCGCTGCAATCGGACGCCGACGCGGTCAGTGCCGCGACAAATGCCGAGAAAGCCACGCTGAAGAGCTTCGACCTCCTTCAAAAGGAACGTGTGGCGGGCGCGTCGAACAATCTTCAGGTGCTTATCGCGCAGCAGACCTACCTTTCCGCGCTCGTCACAGCCGCCCAGACAAAGGCGGCGCGCTACGCGGACACGACCGCCCTGTTCCAGGCTCTCGGCGGCGGCTGGTGGAACCGCTCGGACGTGAAGGCACCTCGAAAGGGCACCGATTTCTTCAAGTTCCTCTAGCGTGGGTCATCACTGTACGCGCGGTCTTCGAAAACCCGCCGGTATGACATCCACACCTCAAGATGAAGGCGATTGTGAATGGCTAAAGTCCTTCTGATCGAGGACGACCTCGGGACGGCGGAGGAGGTCATGTTCGAGCTTCAACGCTGCGGTCATTCGGTGACCCGAGCCGCGAGCGGTCCCGAGGGACTGACGAGCGCGCGCGATCCGTTCGACGTGATGGTGGTCGACCGCCTGTTGCCCGGACTAGAGGGGCTCGATGTCATCAGGACGTTGCGCGACGAAGGAGTTCGAACGCCGGCGCTCGTCGTCAGCGCACTCGCCAGTCTCGATGATCGCGTCCGCGGCCTGCGAGCGGGTGGCGACGACTATCTGCCCAAGCCCTTCGCTCTGGTCGAGCTCGTTGCCCGGCTAGAGGCCCTTTTGCGTAGGCCGGTCGAGACGCGCGAGACACTCTTGCGCCTCGGTCCTCTCGAACTCGACTTGCTGACACGAAAAGCAAGCCGCGCCGGGCGTGCACTCGATCTGCAATCGCGTGAGCTCGACATCCTCGAATATCTCGTGAAGCGACGCGGCCGCATCGTCACCCGTTCGATGTTGCTTCAGGATGTCTGGGGCTATCGTTTCGAGCCGCGCTCGAATGTCGTCGACGTTCATATGAGCAAGCTCAGACGCAAGGTCGATGCGCCCGATGAGCTGCCGCTCATCCGCAATATCCGCGGCGAAGGCTATCGGATCGATGACCCTCACTGACCTGTTCCGGGCGACGACCTTCAGGTGGACGCTCGGGATCGTCGTCGCGCTGATCCTGCAATCGCTCCTCATATCCGGGCTGCTCTACGTGTCGACGGTCCAGCACGCGACCAGCGAAATCGACAGCGCGATCATGACCAGCTGCCGGTCGCTTTCCGGACTCGGCTACGCGGGCATGTTGGAAGAGGTCGGCGAAAAGGTCCTTCAAGACGTTCATCGTGTCGATCTCGTCGGTCTCTTCGATGCCGATGGCCGGGCTGTTGCCGGCAACATCGCTTCGCTTCCGACGGAACTCAAAACGCAAGACGGCCCGCTGACCGTCGACCTCGTCAGATCGAACCCGCCCGATCCTGTCCCGAACGCGAGCCGATCTTTCGCATGTGCGATTCCGCAGGGTGGCCGGCTCGTCGTCGCCCGCGATACAGACGCGATTGACGGTCTGAAGGCATTGATCGAGCGTGCTCTTTTCGTCGCAACCGTGCCGGCCATCCTCGCCGCCGCGTTGCTCGGCGTCATCCTCGGATTTCGCGGCCAGGCACGCTTCCGACTCGTGCAACAGGCTGTCGACGACGTCATGGCGGGCGATCTCGAGCGACGGCTTCCACACCGATCCTCGCGCGATCCGTTCGATCGCCTTTCGCGAGCCGTCAACGATATGCTCGACAGGCTGCAGGAGGCGATCAAGGACGTGCGTGGGCTCGGTGATGACATCGCCCACGAGTTGCGGACTCCGCTCACGAGGATGCGGGCTTGCCTGGAGCGAGGTTGTGAGGATGCAGAAGATAAAAGGGCGTTTCGAGACGTGGGGGAGCGCGCAATCCGCGATATTGACCACGCGCTCTCGATCGTCTCCGCGATCCTACGCATTCGCGCCATCGAGACCGCTAAGCGGGGCTCGGAGTTCACATCCGTAGACGTTCGCGGGCTTTTGGAGGATGCCTGCGATCTCTACAGGCCGACTGCGGACGAGCACGGGGTCGACATCGAGATCGACAAGGGGCCGCCCGCGATCGCCATCGCCGACCGTGACCTGTTGATGGAGGCGGTCTGCAACCTGATCGACAATGCGATCAAGTTCACGCCGGCTGGCGGCAGGGTCCGCTGCAGCCTCATGACGAAGGGCAGACGGGTCGAGACGATAAAGATCGCCGACACGGGACCAGGCATCCAGGAAAGCGAGCGAGAGAATGTCTTCCGTCGCTTTCACCGCGGCGCCACACAGGGCCTGACGGAAGGGCACGGCATCGGCCTCAGTCTCGTGGCCGCGATCGTTCGATTGCATCGCTTCTCGCTAAAGATCGACGATGAGCAGCCGGGATGCAGTGTCACGATCGATTGCCGCGACGGCGGTACGTACAGATCAATCGCAAGCGACCGATCGACGCCACACGCGGAGACTTCGGAGAAGCCTTCGGTCGGCGCAGTGTAGCTGGAACGTAGGGCCTGCTCGAGCACGTGCCTGCTTCCGCGTCCGCATACCGTCCAAACCGCGCGATATGACGGCCGCATACCGGTTCCACACTGCGCCGCCCCGACGAGATTGCTCCCAATTTCCGCCTATCGGTGCGAGACGCCAGGTCGACGTCGGCCGAGCTATCGACAGAGGGCACTCTTCGCGGTCCACCTCGCGTGAAATATACTTCATATTGCATTCTATCGAGATGCAATAATATTGAACACTACGAGCCTTTCTCCCAGGCGCGATCCATCCTTTGGTTCAAAAGGGACATATCGGCAAAATGATTTTGAGAGCGTTGAAATGGCGCCGCATGCGATCTTTTGCCTATCTGGTCGCAGCGCTCGTCGCTTACTCTTCGGCCGCAGCGCCGGTGGCTGCGGACTTGGCGCCTCCTAACGCGCGGCTAGGCCAGACGGCGGCGGTCGACACGTCTCTCAAACATATATTTTCGATCTATCTTGGGATGCGCGCTTGCTCGGAACTTCGGCGCGCAGCTCAAAGACGACGCCTACACGACCTCCGTTTCGTTGGAGGAGGCGCGGAACGCCATGCATGCAATAGAGGAGGCAGCCAGGGAAGTCGGCATCGGCACTGAGAAACTTTGGACAGCGGTCGCGCCGACCGCGACGGTGACCTCTGAAGCACTGAAACAGTCGCCAAAACGCCTTTCGGTTTGTCGGCGCTTGGGAAGCATATTCCGCAACGACGTGGCGAACCTGCAGTCGCTGTTGCAGGGCCTAGGCGCGAAACATGCAGCGGGAACGGAACCGACAATCGATCAAGCCGCGGCGGCGGGAGGCGCTCCCCCAAGCCTTCTCTCGGCATAATGAGCCGAGATAGCTTTATAAGGCCGTGCCGAAGGCTGATCCTATTCCGGCCGTCACCGCCATCGCCAAAGCTCCCCAAAACGTGACACGGATCGTCGCTTTCAGAATGCTTGCGCCGCCCGTCCTTGCCCCGATCGCACCCAGAAGCGCGAGGAACAGCAAGGACGCGACTGCGACGGCCTCGACAAGCACACCAGTAGGTGTCACCACCGCCATCAGCAGGGGCAGAGCCCCGCCGATCGAAAAAGACATGGCTGACGTCAAGGCCGCCTGGATTGGGCGTGCTGACGTGGCATCTGAGATACCGAGCTCATCCCGCGTGTGGGCGCCAATTGCATCACAAGCCATCAGCTGTCGGGCAACCTTCAACGCCAAGCCTTGCTCGAGGCCGCGCTTCACATAGATCGACGCCAGCTCCTCGGTTTCTCCCTCCTCGTCGTCAGCAAGCTCTTTGCGCTCCCGGCCGATGTCTGCTTGCTCGCTGTCGGACTGCGAACTTACGGAAACGTACTCGCCGGCAGCCATAGACATGGCGCCTGCAACCAACCCAGACACACCAGCGATAAGGACATTGTTGTGCGTGCCAGAGGCAGCGGCGACACCGAGGATAAGACTGGATGTCGATAGAATCCCGACGAGTTCCACGATGCCTATCCCGGATCGGACGTACCCGGGCTCGACAACAACGCCTATACCAATGTCATGGCCGTCTGGTGCATCGAGCGCGCGTTGGGACTCTTCACGATCCTTCCCGCCGAGCGCTGTGAACAGCTTTGCGACACCTACAAACTTGAGAAGGCCGAACTCGACCATTGGTACGCAGTCAGCCGCAAGATGTTCGTGCCGTTCCATGAGGACGGTATCATCAGCCAGTTCGAAGGCTACGAGGCCCTTGAGGAACTGGACTGGGACGCTTATCGACGCAAGTACAACAATATCAAGCGCCTCGATCTCATCCTGGAGGACGAAGGCAAGACGACCAACAGCTACAAGCTCTCGAAGCAGGCGGATGTTTTGATGCTGTTCTATTTATTCTCGACAGAAGCGCTGACACGGATCTTCGAGCGGCTCGACTATCCGTTTACGGGTTCCATGATCCCCAAGAACATCGACTACTATCTCCAAAGAACCTCCCACGGCTCGACGCTCAGTGCTGTAGTCGATGCGTGGNTGCTAGCGCGCTCAGACAGGCTTCACTCATGGAGCCAATTCAAGGAGGCGTTGCGCTGCGACGTCGATGACGAAGGCGGGATGACCGCGGAGGGAGTTCACCTCGGCGCGATGGCTGGCTCGGTGGATCTCCTGCAACGCTGCTACACCGGACTGGAATTGTGTAACGGGGAATTGTGGTTCAATCCATCGTTACCCGCCGAGCTCGCCGAACTTAGTTTCCGACTTCGGTATCGTCGGCATTCACTGAAGGTCGACATCGGTGAAGGAGTGCTAACGGTCGCCAGCGACTCAGCTGCCGCGGATCCGATCACGGTCATGATGGGCAAACAGAAGCGTACTATCAGCCCGGGCGAGCAAGCACGGTTTGAAATGCAGCCTCAAACCGCCCAGCTGAATACATGAATTTTTGCAAATTCTCCAAACACCCAACCGCGCTTCACTACCGCGATCACCACCTTGCACCGCGCGCAAAAGGCCTTGCGTCTTTTGGGTAGTTTCCGAGGCTGCCGGAGCGGATCAGTGGCGACTATCCTTTAGGATAAGCAGCGCTGGCGGAAGGCCACGATTACGTTTCCTCGACAGGCGTCAACACTGTGCTGCGCCTCGCACGCGATCCCATCGGCGCATCGGCCCAGGCCGCCGGCTTAGATGTATAGGGAGGCGCGCATATCATATTGAGGGACTTCATATGGCAGGATCGTGAGAGCGTACCAGCGCCTACGTAGCGCGCGATCTCGCCGGGCATTTACGGGATCCTCAAGCGATTCCGGCCTCATGACGCTAGCCACGTCGGTAACGGCGGTCGCGGCGTTGTCGCTCGCCAGAGACGCACTGCTGCCAATTACGCTCGCCCTCATTCTGTCGTTTCTGCTCGCGCCGGTTGTCGAGTTTCTCAGAAGACTGCGCGTTCCACGCATCCTTGCTGTTGCGCTCGCGGTAACGTTCAGCCTCGGCGTTATCCTGTCCGTTGGAGGCATCATCGGCGTTCAGATCGCCGGTATGAGTGCTGACATACCGCGTTACGCGACGACGGTTGAACGAAAAGTGGAGGCCGTTCGCAGCTTGGCTTTCGACAAGATCGCAGGCCTCGCTCATCTCTTTGGCAGAAGCACGCTGAAGGCGGATGGGTTTTCTCACGTCAATCCAGGCGATCCGCAGGCGCCGAAAGCTGCGTCGGCGATGACGGCCGGCTCGGACGATGCGACCGACCCATTCGTCATCGCGCGCCGCATCTTACAGCCCACGCTAAACCCAGTTGCCGTCACGCTCGTGGTCTTCATCATCTCAATCTTCATGTTGGTCCAGCGTGAGGATCTAAGAGATCGAATAGTTCGGCTCTTTGGCGCGGCCGACCTTCGCAATACGACCGTCGCCATGAACGAGGCCGGTCGGCTCTTGGGCCGGTATTTCCTCGCGCAATTCGCTATCAATGCGAGCTATGGCGGCGTTATCGCCATTGGCCTCTTCTTCGTCGGCTTGCCCTCTCCCGCGCTTTGGGGCGTGCTTGCAGCCCTTCTCCGGTTCGTACCTTACATTGGTCCCGTGATGGGATTCGCTCTGCCCGCGACCGTGGCGATGGCGGTCGCTCCCGACTGGACCATGACACTTTGGATTGCGGGCCTCTTCGCCGCCATAGAAGGGGTAACCGGGCAGGTCATCGAGCCTATGGTCTACGGCCGTTCCAGCGGCTTGTCGCCGACGGCAGTGGTCGTCGCCGCGATCTTCTGGACGTGGATCTGGGGACCCGTGGGTTTGATCCTCTCGACGCCTTTGACGCTCTGTGTGGTCGTCATAGGACGTTATGTTGAACGGTTCGAGTTCCTAGAGATTTTGCTTGGCGACAGGGCCGCCCTGACGACCAGCCAGAACTTCTACCAGCGGATCCTCTGCGACCATGTCGATGAAGCTCAGGAACAGGCGGAGGTACTCCTCGAGGAGCTTTCCCTGGGCATCTACTACGATGAGGTGGCTCTGAACGGTTTGAGGCTAGCAGCTCATGACGTCGAGCTTGGCGTCATCGCCCAACCGCAGATCGACCGCATCATCGACAATGTGCGGGCACTGGTCTTGGAACTTGCCGATCACGTGGACGCGAACCCCGCGCCGGGATCACAATCCGTCGGTCCACTTGGTGTGTCGCAATTCGATGAGGTTTTCATTCCGGAGTTCTCGCTCACCGCAACTTTCGACCCACGATGGGATCACGGCGTGCCCATAATGTGCGTTTCCGGCAACGCTCCGTTGGACGAAGCGGCCACCATCATGCTCGCCCAACTCCTGAACAAGCGCGGCATAGGCGCCGAGGTCGTTCCTTACGAGAATGCATCACGCCAAGGGGTAGACGCGTTGATGCGCGACGGCGTGACCGCCATTTGCGTCACATGTCTCGAAATCGCCGGAAATTCCACTCATCTCAAATATCTGATCAGACGTCTGCGCAAGCGCTTTCCTACCGTAAGCATCCTCGTCGGTCTTTGGCCCGTCGAGACTGCGGGGCGCGTCGAATCTGTAGCGGGGGCAGATCATTGCGCGACGTCCCTTATGGAGATCGTTCAAGCCTGCTTAGCCTTGCGAGCCCTGTCTATGAAACCGGTTTTGCCCCCTTGATTCGTTCGTCATCAATCATGGCAGTCTGATTGTGACGCCGATTGCCCTTGAGATTTGGATCCGGTTTAGGGTCGGCGGAAAGAACTCGAAATGACTGTGAGACGACTCTGCAAATGCTATATAAATGCCATCATTTGCATAACGTTAGACTATATGGAAATATTGCATAAGCGACGGACTCATCGAAGATGGAGACCTTGCTTGTTAGACATCGCGGCACCGTATGCCTTCGTTGCTCGGCGATTCGTCACTACTGAACGAGCCGGCCGATCCGAATAGGCACGTATGGACGGTGTTGCCGGCTCGAGGAATCCAGACGCTTTAGGCCGAGCCGTTGCCTTGCGATCCCGTCACATAGAGCTTGCCTGGGTTGTGTCAACGACACGTGACAACCCGATAAGAATCCTGTAGACGCGCGGGCGAAATGAGTTTGCAAAAGCAGCTTCGCAGAACCTGGGATTATGTCGAAACCATCGGGCAGGCCGAAGACAAGTCTGGGGTACAGGCAGCGCTGCTGAACGTGGCGTCCCAGTTCGGCCTGACGACGGTGTTCGGCGGTCTCGTGCCGACAGAGCGACTCAGTCGGCCCGAGATAGACGCTCGCATTTTGCTCCAACACTTTCCGCCGGAGTGGGCTGTCAATCGGCTCGCAATGTTGACCCCTGATCGGCGTCCAACTTTGACCCCTCTGTTGCCGCTTGCACGGGCGCTTCAGTAGCGCTCGCCCCGGCGTAAGCTGGTCGGGGTTGCGGAGCCGGGGCGAGCGCGGTCCCAAGCCCCCTTCAGCCTCGGTTCTTGAAGCGCCAGCTCTCGTTGCCGGTCTCGACGATGTCGCAGTGGTGGGTGAGGCGATCGAGCAGCGCTGTGGTCATTTTGGCGTCGCCGAAGACGCTGGGCCATTCGCCGAAGGCGAGGTTGGTGGTGACCATGACCGAGGTGCGCTCGTAGAGGCGGCTGATCAGGTGGAACAGCAGCTGGCCGCCGCTCTGCGCAAAGGGAAGGTAGCCGAGTTCGTCGAGGATGACGAAGTCCATGCGGGTGAGATAGTCCGCAAGGCGTCCTTGACGACCTGCGCGGGTCTCGGCCTCGAGCCTGTTGACGAGATCGAGCGTGTTGAAGAAGCGGCCGCGTTTGCCGGCACGGATGCAGCTGCGGGCGATCGCTATCGCGAGGTGGGTCTTGCCGGTACCGGGTGCCGCCGACGAGCACGCAGTTGCGCTGCTCGGCGATGAAGTGGCCGCCGGCAAGATCGCGCACGAGGACCTCGTTGATCGGCGTGCCGACGAAGGCGAAGTCGGCGACGTCCTTGGCGAGCGGCAGCCGGGCAATCGTCATCTGGTACTTGATGGATCGGGCCAGCTTCTCGTCGATCTCGGCCTTGAGCAGGTCGCCGACGAGGCGCTGGGGCTCGTGCTGGCGCTTGACGGCGGTGGTGACGATCTCGTCGAAGGCCGAGCGCATGCCGAAGAGCTTGAGCGAGCCCATCATGTCGAGGATGTCGGTGCGTTCCAGTAGACGTTCCATGGGTCAGATCCTTCTGAGGCTGTCGTAGCGGGCACAATCGGCGATCGGCGCATGGCGGAGGGTCAGCGCGTCCGGCGTCATGATGGTGATCGGCGGCGCGGGGTCGCGCTGCCGCGAGACGATGTTGATGATGACGTCGGCAGACGAGACGCCCTCGATCAGCGCCTCCGCGCAGGCGCTCTCGACCGCCTGCAGGCCGTCGCTGAGCACCATGGCGAGGATCTTCGCCATCTGCCGGTCGCCGTCGTCGGAGCCGGCGAGCTTGCGGCGAATGCGATCGATCGCCTGCGGCAGCACCCAGTCCTTGAACGGGGCGCCGTTGCGCAGCGCACCGGGCTTGCGGGCGAGGACCGGCACGTAGTGCCAGGGATCGCAGATGGTCGCGCCGCGGCCGAAGACGCGGCTATGCTCGGCGACGATGCGGCCGTCCTGGCGGATCACCACGCGGTCGGCATACGCCTGGATCTCGACGGGTCGTCCGACGGCGCTGGCGCTGACCGAGTACTTGTTGTTGTCGAAGCGCACGAGGCAGGTCTTCGAGACCGATGCCGGTAGCGCATGGAAGCCGTCGAACCGGCCGGCGTGGCGCACGAGGTGCGGGCGCTCGGCCTCGAACATCTCCCACACCGTTCGGTCGGTCTGCTCGGGATGGGGGTGCGCCTTGGCATAGGCAACGCACCGGTCGAGCAGCATGCCGTTCAGCTCGTCGTAGCTCTTCACGCGCAGCCGAGGCGTGAAGAAGCGCTCGCGGACAAGCCCGACCTGGTTCTCGACTTGCCCCTTCTCCCAGCCCGACGCCGGCGTGCAGGCGACGGGTTCGACGAGATGGTGCGCACACATCTGCAGGAAGCGCCGATTGTAGCCGCGGTCCTTGCCGACGAGGATCGTCTCGACCGCCGTCTTCATGTTGTCGTAGATGCCGCGCCTGCAGGCTCCCTTGAAGAAGGCGAAGGCCCGGTCGTGCGCGTCGAAGACCATCTCCTGGCTCTCGCGCGGATAGGCTCGGACGAACATCATGCGGCTGTGACAGAGCCGGACGTGCGCCACCTTCACGGTCGTCGTCGCGCCACCGATCAGCACGATGTCGTGGCTCCAGTCGAACTGGAACGCCTCTCCCGGCGCGAAGGCCAGCGGCACATAGGCTTCCGCGCTCGCCGCCGCGTGCCCCTTTGCCCAGACCCTGGCATAGCGGCGCACCGCATCGTAGCCGCCCTCGTAGCCGAGCGCCCGCAGCTCCTCGAAGACCCGGATCAGCGTGAGGCGCTCCCGCGCCGCCTTCGTCGCGTTGCGGGCGAGCATCGCCTCGAGATCGGTCTTCCAGCGCCCGAGCTTGGGCCGCGGCTGCACCTCGCGCTCGTAAGCAAACGAGGTCTCGCCCGAGCGCAGCACCTTGCGCACCGTGTTGCGCGAGATCTTCAGGTCGCGGGCGATCTCTTTGATCGACTTGCCCTTGACCAGATGCTCCCGCCGTATCCGGCCGACCGTCTCCACAACCAACATCCCCGCCGCCCGCCCGCCGTCAAAACGGACAGCGCAACAGGCCAAGATTAAGGGGTCAGTTTTGGACGCCGATCACCCCGATAAGGGGGTCAGTTTTGCAGGCCGAAACACAGAGTGGGCTCAGCGCTACAGCGCCGAGGGCTATCTGCTTCGAGATCCTATCTTTCAACGTCTCCAGGTCGATCGGAACCCATTCAGCTGGAGCGAGGCATACGATTCATGCGACCGCCCCGGCGACGTTGAGCTCATACAAGGAGAAGCTTCGGCATTCGGTCTTCGGGAAGGGTACGTGATTTCCGTCACCCTGCTCGACGACAGCGTGAGCGCGGTCTCGTTCGGCGGCGGCCATATCGAAATCAGCGAGGAGGAACGGGCAGCGCTCGGCTTTGCGACCAACTACGCCATCGGCAGGCTCCTGCAACTGAGATCCGATCAGGGGGAGCCAGCAGGCGATCTCACGCCTCGAGAATTCGATTGCCTGCTCTGGGCCGCCGAGGGAAAGACCGACTGGGAGACCTCAGTGATCCTCGGGATCTCGAAATCGACCGTCGTCAAGCACCTCCTCTCCGCCCGCGACAAGCTCGGCGCGGTGAACAAGGCCCATGCGATCGCCACAGCGCTTCGCGACAAGCTGATCCGATAATGACGTCGCGCCACACCTCAGGGCTTAGCTGACCTCACGTCATCCGCTGTCCTTTGATCGACTGTGCTTCGGGTCGTTCCGCTTCCAGTTCCCGAATGATATTTTCCTGCTCGAGGCGGAGCTTGGCAAGGGCGTCGGTCTGGATCAACGCTTGCGGCAGAGGCTGCGCCGGGCGCTCGGCAAGCACGCGTTCTGCCTTTGTAGCCGCGCCCGCCTCGCGCTCCTCGCGGGCAGCGGACTGCCGGGAACCGGCGACGATTGCGCGTTCAGCGCGAAGCTCGCGTTGCGAGTCCGGATCGACGCCGGTCTTCGCTTCCTCCCGCAGCTCGGCTTCGACAGCTCGATCCGCGAGGAGCCGCACGCTGGCGGCCTCGCGCTCTTCCCTTATGCGCACCGCCTCGGCGCGCTCGATAAGAGCGTCGGCATTCGCGCCAGCGATTTTCTCGACCTCGGCGCGAGAGAGTTCCTCGACGCCCTGCTCCCGCGCCTTTTGCAGGTCGATCCGATTGGCCAGCGTCTCGAGATAGCGTGCCGATGTCTCGCGGAACTGCTGTTTCGTCTCGCCGTCGAGGAGGTCGGTTGTGCTGGAGACCGCCTCGTTCATGGAACGAAGGTCCTTCGCCATCTGCTCCGATGTGATCGGCATATTCTGGTCCTCCTTGGTGAGATGGTCGACTCGCTTCTCGATCGTGTGGAGAATTCCTCCAACGGCCTCCGCCATTGTCAGCCGCTCGAGCATATCTTTCGCGATGATGTTGCCAGGAGCTTCCCGAACGACCGAGGTCCATGCCTCAACGCTCTCCTTGACGGTCCGTCGCTCGAGCTCTGACGTGGGCAGCCGGATCGGGTTGGTTCGGGCGGTGCGGATGCGCTGACGAGCATTGTCGATGAGCCGTTGGTTGGCGGGATCGGCCGCGTAGGCACGATCCCGTGCCTCGCGCGTCGGCCGCGGACGCTCCGCCGCGTCGACGATTGCCTTGTCTTTCGGACCGTAGCTCTGGGACGACGCCCGTTCCCTCGAGGAGGTCGCCACGATCTTCAGGCCTTGCGCCTGGGCATGCTGCGCATAGGCCTCGCGCCACTCGCTGAATGTGTCGCGGCCAGGATGAATCTTCTGACCGGACTCGTTCTTCACGGTGATGACGGCATGGGCATGGATATGCCCGTCGGCCTCCTTGTCCGTATGGACGCCGAACATGAATTTGTGGTCGGCGAAGCGGTCGTGAAGAAAGGTGCGGGCCGCATCGGTCAGCGCACCGACGTCCGTTCCAGCCTTCGCGGAGATGATCAGGTGCATCGTGTCGCGTGACGATTGCGACCGCAACGACGGCCCCCACTCTCGCGCGGCGACGCGGGCGTCCGCCACATTGGCGATCACCTTGCCGCGTTCGTCGATCGCGGAGCCCTTCTCGACGAGTTTGTTCAGCCGATACGTGACGCCATCTCGTCCGTGACCCGTAGCACCAGGATCAACGCTCATGGCGTGTGTGGGATATCCGGTCGCTGAATGAATTCGTGCCTTGACCGCGCTCTCCGATGCCGCGTCGAGACGGCGCTGATTGAACCCATCCTCCTCGCTGCCGACCCGCTCCTCCCTCGCGCGAAACCGCTCGCGCTGCGACCCCGCCATGGCCACGACGAGCCGCGCCTCGAGTTCGCCCGAAGGAACGGCGTCGATCCGAAACGCATGCCGATGACCGGCAAACCCAGCGGCGATAGCCTTCTCGTACGTCTCTCGGCCTTCCGGCGTGTCGCGCACACCATGCAGCTTCAGCCGGATAGCGGCGACATCCTGGCTCTCCGCGCGCTTCGAGAAGCCGACCGACCAGGCCTTGATCTCTTCGGCCACAGCTTCCCGATCGCCGAGCATCCGGCCGTCGTGGGTTTCGAGGGCAACGTCCTCGCGCTGCACATATTGGCCCGTCGCCGTGGCGCGAGCGGCACCGCGCGCATAGGACACCACTTTGATGACGGCAGGCTGATACCCGGCAGCAAGCTGCCGGGCGCGCCCAATGGCAGCCTCGCCACCGCCCGTCGACAGGCCGCCGGCGCTCGCAGCGCTCCCAGACCTGGGCGAGGTCAACGATGCGGCACCACCTCCCCCGCTTGAGCTCGCAGGCAGCGACCGCGCTCGCTCCTCGTCCCGGCCGCCGGTGATCGTGGCCCCGCGAAGGACGACATGCGCCGCGGGCGCGATCTTCGGAAGTGGCGCCACTCGAGCCGCTCTCGACCGGTCATCGCCGAGATTGGATTGTCGTGGCCGGCTCCGCTCATCGCGGGCCACACTGACGGCGCGGCGCGTGGCCTCCACGTGCTCCAGCCACCATTGGATCTGGGCGGAGCGGTTCATCCGTAGATCTCCTCCGGCAGAACGAGCTTCGCTTCGCGGCGGAGTTTCGAACCATAGGCGACGGTCATTTCGGTGAGCTCGTCGTTGATGGCCGCGATAACCTCATGCAGCCCGCGCCACACCGCCTCGGTATCCTCGATCCGTACGGCCTGCCCCCGATGGATGGCCCTCAGGACCTGCGACAAGTTCCGCCCGACCATCCGTACCTGGCTCGCCAGCTCCACGATCGCGCGCGTGTTCTCGGCCGAGAGCGCGGGGCCGGCCTGCACGGATGCGCGGATCAGCCGGCGGACCACCTCGGCCTTCGGCAGACCAAACAGCGCGACCGCTTCCGTCAGATGCCTCTCGTCCGCGTCCGATAGCTCCGTCCGAAGCCGCGGTTTTCGCCGGGATGTGCTGGCCGGTCGCGGCAACGTCCCCCTCCCTTTCCCCTTCACGGCGAGCCGATCAAGCGCTCGAAGCCAGACCGGAAAATCATGACCCGAAACGGCGGCTATCATTCTCGATCGACCGCCAACGCGCGCCAGCGCCACGGCTGCGTCCAGCAGCCTCCCAGGTTTGGCCCACAAACCGGTATCTTGTCAACTAAGATACAACATACTGACTATCAAAAAGACTGCGCATGAGGGGCGGCCACGTCCGTAAGAGCAGACCGTATGGAAGCAGCATCCATATGGCGCGAAGCGCCCAAGAGATCGTGCCGCAAACGCATCAGATCCTTCGAGTCCGCCGCGTCTCGCCCTCAGACCACATCGTTGCGCTCTTGCGGTATTTCGTCGATCCGCGATCCGCGAAAGAACTCAATGCGGCAACGTCGCAAGATGGCATGCCGTCAACGGCGCTTTCCGGCAATGCCGATGTACCGCAAGTGTTTGGTCCTATAGATTCCGCTCCTCGTCATTATGGGATTCCGACACTCCGTCATTGGTGACCCACGTCAACGCCGCATTACCGCAAAAAGGCATGGCGCTGTTGCGCCAACGCCGTGATCCCACAATATGGGCTTGCCGCAGTTCGCTGTTACGAAAACGCGCTCATGCGTCTTCGCCTCAATGCGCCATTCCCGCATGTTCATTTTATTGAATGTTGATGTTATGATAAAGCGGTGCTCCCGATGTGATCGCCAGAGGCCGCCCATGCCAAGCATTTTCGCCATCACCAACCCCAAGGGCGGCAGCGGCAAGACCACCGTCGCCATCATCCTCGCCGGCGAGTTCGCAAAGCACGGCTATTCCGTCGCCATCGTCGATGCCGACCCGCAGGGCTCCTCGTATCAATGGCACGCGTCTTCGGTCGCGCGTGGCCTCAGTCCCGCAGGAATCGATCTTGTGCGCGCGCCGGACGATAAAGCCCTCGCCCAGGCGATCGAGCGCCTCGACGGCTACGATGTCGTCGTCATCGACACCCCGGGCTATTACGGAAGTGTCCTGATCCAGTCCGCGCTCCGAGCCGACCTCGTCGTGCTGCCCTGCAAGGTCCACACGTTCGACGCCTCCCAGGTGGTCCGTACGATCCGTAACCTCGAACAGCATGCCGCGGAGGCGAAGCTGCCGATTAGCCAGCACCGTGTGCTCTTCAATGAATACGACAGCCTCGACCGCAACACCCGGCCGCTGCGCGAGGTTCTCGCCTACTTCAATGCCGAGGACGTGCCTGTCTGCGCCAACGCGCTCTATCGACGTGTCACCTACCGCACCATGACGAGCGGCCACGGCACGCTGTACCAGATGAGCGACAAGGACGAGTCGATCCGCAAAGCCCGCTATAACGCCGACCAGGTCGTCCGCGAACTGCTCGCCGCAACCCAGGGCGCCGAAGAAAGCGCGGCATGAGCGACCCAGTTCAGGACCCCAAGCCCAATCGACCCGCCCTACCCCGCGATGTGTTCCGCGCGCAGCGCGTCGCGATCGACAGTGGCGCCGCCCAGGCTGAACTTCCCGTCGTCGTCACGCCTGAATACGGGGACCGTCCGACAGCGACAGCCTTATCGATGCCGAAGCGCGAGGAGCATCCCGATCACGGCGTAGATGAACCGTTCCAACCGAAAACGCCCCGGACGAGCCGACGAAGAGATCCGAACGTCAGCCGCAATCCTTTCGACGTCTATGGAGAGCGATCCTCCTCGCGGCCTTATGCGCTGCGGCTGCCTGACCCGATCGACCTTGTGCTGCGCCAGATCGCGGCCGAGGAGCGAACGTTTCCGCTGCGCATCATCGATCGCATCCTCTACGACCATCTCAAGAAGATCGGGCGACTACCACCTCCGCGCGACACCTGACCACAAGCCCTGCGCCGGCCCTACGGCGCTTTGGGGGCGCGGTCCGGCTCCGGGCCTGCTGCGCTTCGCTCCGGTCGCTTTCGCGACTGGACAGCTGCCTCGGAAGGACGCTTCACCGACTCGACGCAAGCCAGCATCGTGGATGGACATGCGGACCAAGTTGTCTGCACGACGCCCCCGATGCTGGGATCGGCAATGAGCACGCGGGAGAAATCCTTCGTCCGGTGTTACGTCGATGGGCCACGGATGCGTGAAGGATCGTAACCGTAAGGCCGCGACGCGGAGCGGCGCGGGGAGCGTCAGCGACTAGAGCCTGGCCCGAAGGGCACGCCATAGACCAACCGAGATCAGAGGAGGAAAGCCGTCAGGCGGCGGGAATGACCGCCCATTTCCACGAGCACCTACCCGATCTATGGTCTGGGTCGGCTCAGCAAGGAACCGCGCCGATTACGACCTCGGATTTCACGCGAAGCGACGTCTCCGCTCACGATATCGTGGAAACGACGCGCGAGGCTCTTCTCGTTCTCGATGGCAGCCTGACGGTTGTCTCGGCGAACCGCGCGTTCTTTTTGATGTTCGCGACGACGCCGGAGGAGACCATCGACCGACGTCTCTACGATCTAGGAGACGGCCAATGGAATATCCCGGCGCTGCGCCGGCTTCTCGAAGAGATCACGCCGCGCGAAAGTGTCGTCGAAGCTTACGAAATCGCACACGATTTTACGGGCGTCGGCCCGAGGACCATGCTTCTCAATGCCCGCAAGATCTATCGGCCGGGCGACGACGTCGAATGCTTGCTCCTCGCGATCGACGACGTGACAGACCTTCGAGGGAAGGAACTCGAGGCGACGCACCACCAAACCGTCGCGCAGACCATTGTCGACTCCGTCCGCGATCCTCTCGTGATCTTGGATGCGGACATGCGGATCACCGGCGCAAGCCGAAACTTCGTGACTATGTTCGCGGACGGCGCCGAAAATGTCGTCGGGCAGCACCTCGAGGACCTGATGCAAGGTCAGTGGGATGTCGCCGTCCTGCGCGCCATGCTCGAGCGCGTCGTACCCGACGACCATCCCTTCGACGACTTCCTGCTCGAAGACGACTTTCCCGGGCTTGGACATCGCATCTTCAAACTCAACGCGCGCAAGATATACGTTCCGGGCAATCACGTGACGCAGCTTCTGCTCGTCTTCGAGGACGCTACCAAGGCGACACTCCTCGATCGCCACCGGGACATCCTGGCCGCGGAACTGGCGCATCGGATCAAGAACAGCCTGCACGTCATCTCGTCCTTCGTCGGGTTTGAGCTTCGGCGCGCCGCCGAGCCTTGTGTGGATGGCTATCGAGCCATGCAGGCACGCATCAGCGCGGTTGCCGAACTCTACGATGTCATCGCGACGTCGAGCGTGTTCGGACCTGTGGACGTCCAGACCTATCTCGAAGGGATCGCCTCGAGTCTCCGGGCAAGCCTGCTTGGTCGGGATTCAGGGATCGCGATCGTGGTCGATGCCGAGCCACTCGAGATCGTTGCCGATCATGCCGTTCCTGTGGGACTGATCGTCAATGAACTTGCGACCAACGCGCTCAAGCACGCTTTTCCGAAAGGCGCCGGCCGCATCGCCCTGGGATTCCAGCATCGCGATGGCGAGGTCACCCTGACCGTCGCGGACGACGGCGTCGGCATCAGCCAAACGGGCGCCGGCACCGGCATGGGATCGCGGTTTATCGATGCTTTCGCTCGACAGCTCGGTGGAACGGTTGCCAAAGCGTCGGGAGAGACCGGAACGACGTTCATCGTTCGGCTGCCCAAGAGTGTTCTCGCCCGAGGTGGCGAACCCACTCCGTAACGAGCCAAATAAGGAAAAGTCGCTTTTCGCGGCGGCGATTTTGATCTCACGACGAGGCTCGCGGAGCGATCGAGATCGAAGGGTAGACGAGGAGAGGATCAGCGGACTGAGTGACCGGCTGTAGGGAGCGGTCTTGAGAACGTGCGGCATTGATACGACATTCAATATACGAACTAATAGGAGTTGAGGTATAATCACTCACGCACTCCCCTGATCGAGAACCTTTTCCTCCATGGCGCCCGTCCGCAAGCCTCGCTCCGGCGACCACTCGATCCTGAACGAGATGCTGGCCATTCGGCTTCAGCAGCTCGAGGAGGAGAACGGTGGCATGGAGGCGTTCCAGCCGATGACTGGAATCGCACGTGGCACCTACTACACGATCGTCCGCGGCATCGGAAATCCCACTTTCAAGACCATGGAACGGATCGCCTCGAGCCTGAACATGAGCGTCCTGGAGCTGCTCGGATTCGAGGTCGCCGACGCGCGGCGGGCGCTCAAGAAGAGCGGCGTCGACTACGACGAGCTCTCGACTGCCATCAGCAAGAAGAACCAGGCCGATCGCCGCGTCGCTCGACAAGGCCGATCCCGCAAGCTCGGCGCCTAAAGACGACTCTTTTGCAGCGACGCGGTACTGGGATGGCGAACTACTACTCGCGAGAGNNAAGAATGTCCGCACTCACCATCATGCTCGTTCGTCACGCCGAAAAGCCTGACGAGACCTTCCCGGGACCAGGCCTGAACGCGGAAGGGGCGGAGGACGACAAATCCCTGGTCGTGCGCGGCTGGCAGCGAGCGGGTGCATGGGCTGCCTTGTTTGGCTCGTCCTTCGCTACTGAGGACTATCCGCTTCCGAACGTTGTGTACGCTGCGGCTCCTCCACGTGTTTCGAAAGATGCCGATTACAGTCGGCGTCCGTTCGAGACGGCAATCCCAACCGCAGACCGGTTGCACCTCGATGTCGTGACCAAATGGGGTGTTAGCCAAGAGGAAGAACTGGTTGAGGAAATCTGCCGACTGACGGGCGTCGTCCTTGTCTTTTGGGAGCATAAGTCGATCGCAAGCGGGATCATTCCAGCGCTCCAAGGCAAACAGCCCCTTCCAGGCGTTCCCAAGAAATGGGACGGGGATCGATTCGATGTCGTCCTCCGATTCGACAGAGCCGTGCCGGACACTCCCTGGTCGTTTCGTCAGCTCTCGCCGCGCTTGCTTAAGGGCGACACGGACGAACCATTCGCAAAACGGCAATCGACATAGCCCGTCCACCGAGCGTCCGATCAAACGAGCGCACGAAAGCCCCGCTCCGGGTTGGAGCGGGGCGTGGGCGGATCCGGTCACTCGCCGTTGCGACGGGACCAGATGAGGCCGAAGTTGCCGGCGTCCTCGCCCTCGATCAGGGTGGCGTAGATCGGAGCCGGGAAGCTCGGGTCGTCCAGCTTGACCGAGAGGTAGTCGCGGCCCTCGCCGGAGGTCTTCTTCCAGGCCGCGCCGAACTCCACGTTATGTGGTGCACCACATAACGTGGATTATGCGGAGTGAGTTGTTATGCGGAGTGGCGGCGGCCGGAGGTAGCTTTTCCAAGGGGTTGCGGGTCGATGCACTCCGCATAATCCCGAGGGTGAAGAGGGCGCGGCGCCTCGCTCCGGACGAGGCGCCGCGGGTCGATCAGCGCGACCAGATGAGCTTGTGCTCGCCCTTCTCGCCNNGGACCAGGGTCGCGTAGACCGGGGCGGTGAACGACGGATCGTCGAGCTTGACCGAGAGGTATTCGGCTCCGGTCTCGCGGGCGGCCTTGCTCCAGCACGCGCCGAACTCGACGCCGTTGTTGGCGGTGACCCGGTAGTCGGGAGCTTTCTCGTTGTCCTTCGAGACGGGTTTGATGGTGGCTTTGACGTTGAGGGTGAGGGTCTTGATCGTCCCGGCGTAGGCGCCGTTGTCGTCGCGGGTGAAGGTGCCGATCTGTGCCATGTCGTCTCTCCTGATTGTTCTCGAAGCCGCCCAGCGCGGCCTCGATGGCGGTCTTCAGGCGACGGGCCGGCCGGCTCGCACCTTTAGGCCGCAGCGCAGCGGAGGACGGCGGCAGCCGAGCTTCTTGCCTCGCGAGGAAGGCGTGGCACACGCCGGGGAAGAAGGTCGGCGGAGCCGTTGCGAGCCATAGGCCGGTTCGGCGCAGACCAGCCACTCAGAGAGGCCGTCTGGCGCTTCCAGGACAGTCCCGAGGGGAACGACGCGGATCGGCGCCTCCCGCCGCGCGCCACGCCGCGCACACAAGATCATCCCGACTCGACGCCGGGGCCACGCCGGCCGATCCGTCGACTGTGTTTCGGCCTGCAAAACTGACCCCCTTATCGGGGTGATCGGCGTCCAAAACTGACCCCTTAATCTTGGCCTGTTGCGCTGTCCGTTTTGACGGCGGGCGGGCGGCGGGGATGTTGGTTGTGGAGACGGTCGGCCGGATACGGCGGGAGCATCTGGTCAAGGGCAAGTCGATCAAAGAGATCGCCCGCGACCTGAAGATCTCGCGCAACACGGTGCGCAAGGTGCTGCGCTCGGGCGAGACCTCGTTTGCTTACGAGCGCGAGGTGCAGCCGCGGCCCAAGCTCGGGCGCTGGAAGACCGATCTCGAGGCGATGCTCGCCCGCAACGCGACGAAGGCGGCGCGGGAGCGCCTCACGCTGATCCGGGTCTTCGAGGAGCTGCGGGCGCTCGGCTACGAGGGCGGCTACGATGCGGTGCGCCGCTATGCCAGGGTCTGGGCAAAGGGGCACGCGGCGGCGAGCGCGGAAGCCTATGTGCCGCTGGCCTTCGCGCCGGGAGAGGCGTTCCAGTTCGACTGGAGCCACGACATCGTGCTGATCGGTGGCGCGACGACGACCGTGAAGGTGGCGCACGTCCGGCTCTGTCACAGCCGCATGATGTTCGTCCGAGCCTATCCGCGCGAGAGCCAGGAGATGGTCTTCGACGCGCACGACCGGGCCTTCGCCTTCTTCAAGGGAGCCTGCAGGCGCGGCATCTACGACAACATGAAGACGGCGGTCGAGACGATCCTCGTCGGCAAGGACCGCGGCTACAATCGGCGCTTCCTGCAGATGTGTGCGCACCATCTCGTCGAACCCGTCGCCTGCACGCCGGCGTCGGGCTGGGAGAAGGGGCAAGTCGAGAACCAGGTCGGGCTTGTCCGCGAGCGCTTCTTCACGCCTCGGCTGCGCGTGAAGAGCTACGACGAGCTGAACGGCATGCTGCTCGACCGGTGCGTTGCCTATGCCAAGGCGCACCCCCATCCCGAGCAGACCGACCGAACGGTGTGGGAGATGTTCGAGGCCGAGCGCCCGCACCTCGTGCGCCACGCCGGCCGGTTCGACGGCTTCCATGCGCTACCGGCATCGGTCTCGAAGACCTGCCTCGTGCGCTTCGACAACAACAAGTACTCGGTCAGCGCCAGCGCCGTCGGACGACCCGTCGAGATCCAGGCGTATGCCGACCGCGTGGTGATCCGCCAGGACGGCCGCATCGTCGCCGAGCATAGCCGCGTCTTCGGCCGCGGCGCGACCATCTGCGATCCCTGGCACTACGTGCCGGTCCTCGCCCGCAAGCCCGGTGCGCTGCGCAACGGCGCCCCGTTCAAGGACTGGGTGCTGCCGCAGGCGATCGATCGCATTCGCCGCAAGCTCGCCGGCTCCGACGACGGCGACCGGCAGATGGCGAAGATCCTCGCCATGGTGCTCAGCGACGGCCTGCAGGCGGTCGAGAGCGCCTGCGCGGAGGCGCTGATCGAGGGCGTCTCGTCTGCCGACGTCATCATCAACATCGTCTCGCGGCAGCGCGACCCCGCGCCGCCGATCACCATCATGACGCCGGACGCGCTGACCCTCCGCCATGCGCCGATCGCCGATTGTGCCCGCTACGACAGCCTCAGAAGGATCTGACCCATGGAACGTCTACTGGAACGCACCGACATCCTCGACATGATGGGCTCGCTCAAGCTCTTCGGCATGCGCTCGGCCTTCGACGAGATCGTCACCACCGCCGTCAAGCGCCAGCACGAGCCCCAGCGCCTCGTCGGCGACCTGCTCAAGGCCGAGATCGACGAGAAGCTGGCCCGATCCATCAAGTACCAGATGACGATTGCCCGGCTGCCGCTCGCCAAGGACGTCGCCGACTTCGCCTTCGTCGGCACGCCGATCAACGAGGTCCTCGTGCGCGATCTTGCCGGCGGCCACTTCATCGCCGAGCAGCGCAACTGCGTGCTCGTCGGCGGCACCGGTACCGGCAAGACCCACCTCGCGATAGCGATCGCCCGCAGCTGCATCCGTGCCGGCAAACGCGGCCGCTTCTTCAACACGCTCGATCTCGTCAACAGGCTCGAGGCCGAGACCCGCGCAGGTCGTCAAGGACGCCTTGCGGACTATCTCACCCGCATGGACTTCGTCATCCTCGACGAACTCGGCTACCTTCCCTTTGCGCAGAGCGGCGGCCAGCTGCTGTTCCACCTGATCAGCCGCCTCTACGAGCGCACCTCGGTCATGGTCACCACCAACCTCGCCTTCGGCGAATGGCCCAGCGTCTTCGGCGACGCCAAAATGACCACAGCGCTGCTCGATCGCCTCACCCACCACTGCGACATCGTCGAGACCGGCAACGAGAGCTGGCGCTTCAAGAACCGAGGCTGAAGGGGGCTTGGGACCGCGCTCGCCCCGGCTCCGCAACCCCGACCAGCTTACGCCGGGGCGAGCGCTACTGAAGCGCCCGTGCAAGCGGCAACAGAGGGGTCAAAGTTGGACGCCGATCAGGGGTCAACATTGCGAGCCGATTGACACCGTCGACCACGAGCAGGGACGTCCGATGTTCGCCGCCGCGCCCGTGCTCAGTTCTGTGGGGATTGAGGCAAGCAACAAGGAGATGCCGCTGAAAATCTTCGGTTCAGTCGACGCGTCCGGCGCTCACCGGCGTCAACACGACCGAAGGAAGCAACATGGCGAAACATACGCGCAAGAAACCACAGAGCGTTGATGACCGACTGCGCTGCCTCTCGCCACATATCGATGGCTTCAAGACGTGGCTTCACCAGAACGGATATCGAGAGGTGACGATCACGGAACTGGTCCGTTTGCTCGCCTGCTGGGCCGACTGGAGCCACACCGCCGGCTTCGATCTCGACACTATCCAAACGAGCTTCGTCGCATCTGCCGCGATCTTCCAGGGCGGCAAGACGGCCCGTGCGCCGCGTGGCGCGGGCGCGCTGTTCATCGACTATCTGCGGACACAAGGCACCTTGCCGGTATTGAAGCCGTTGCCATCGGCGGAAGAGACCTGGCCACTTTTGGCGGAGTTCCAGAGCTGGATGCGCGAGCAACGCGGAGTCGTCGATTCCACGCTCGACACGTATCGGTCGACCCTTGTCGATCTCTTGAAGGCGCTCGGTAAAGATCCGAGCGCCTATAGCGCCAGCGCGGTGCGAGCCTTCGTGCTCGACCGCGCCAAACCACATGGGCGCGGCCGAGCCCAATGCATCGCCGTCGCCACGCGCGCCTTCCTGAAGTTCCTGGTGGCGACTGGGCGATGCCCTGTCGGACGGGATCATGCGGTCCCGCGCTTCGCGAACTGGCGATTGGCGTCGACGCCACGCTATCTCGCCGCCGATGGCATCGACCGAGTGATTGACGCTTGTGATGGCGAAGACCGGTTGCGCGACAGGGCGATCATCATTCTTCTCGTTCGTCTCGGGCTGCGCGCGAGCGAAGTGGCCAGCCTCACGTTTGCTCAGATCGATTGGGAGAACGCGCGTCTAACCGTTGCTGGTAAAACCAGGCGGGAAGAGCGGCTACCGCTGACGCAGGAGGTCGGCGAGGCGATCATCGCCTATGTCGAACGCGCGAGACCGCGCCTGTCGACGCCGCGCCTGTTCGTCACCGATATCGCGCCGATCAGGCCGCTGACCCGCATCGCCGTCAAATGCATCGCACGACGCGCATTGGACAGGGCCGGAATCGACAGCACCAATCGCGGCGCGCATGTACTGCGCCATTCCGCGGCGACGGCGATGCTGCGACACGGCGTCAGCCTCGCCGGCGTCGGGGCGGTCCTCAGGCACCGATCGCCGGGAATGACGGCGCACTACGCCAAGGTGGATATCGCCCTTCTCTCGGAGATCGCACAGCCCTGGGGCGGGAGTCTGCCATGCTGAGCGATGACGCTGAACGCTACATCGCGCTGCGCCGCACCCTCGGCTACAAGCTGGTCAAGGCCGGGCGGCATCTTCACGCGTTCGCCCGCTTCGCGGCCGAGCGCGGCGACACTTACATCCGAACGGCGACCGCTCTGGCTTGGGCGGTGGCTGACGGCAGAACGCAGGGCGCGCGAGATCGCCGTCTGGTCGACGTGGCGATGTTCGCGCGCTGCCTCCACGCAGAGGACGACCGGCACGAGGTCCCGCCGAGCAACCTGTTCGCCGTGCGGAGGTCGCGCCCGATCCCCTACATCTACACGCCGGACGAGATCGCCCGCATCCTCGACGCCGCCGGCGCGCTGCGTCACCAGCGGCCCAATCCTCTGCGCCGAGAGCTTTACGTCATGATGTTCGGGCTGATCGCCGCGACGGGCCTGCGCGTGTCCGAGGCGATCGCGCTCGAGCTCGACGACGTTTGGCCCGACGGCATCCTGCACATCCGCGAAACGAAGTTCTGCAAGAGCAGGCTCGTCCCTCTGCACCCGACCGTCGTCGGGGCGCTCCGTCGCTATCTGGAGATCCGCCGTCGGCTTGCCGGAGCAAGCGATTACCTGTTCCCGTCCGTTCAGCACAGGGCGCTCTGCCCCAGCACGGTGAACTACACCTTCCGCTGTGCTTTACGACGGGCGAAGATCGCGCCGGACCGATCCCGGCAGCCACGCGTCCACGATCTGCGCCACACCTTCGCGACGCGGGTGCTGGAGCAGTGCGGCGCCGAGCGCGGGGCGGTCGCCCGGCACTTCGTCGCCCTCTCAACGTACCTTGGCCACGCCGATATCCGGCACACCTACTGGTATCTCGAGGCGACGCCGGAGCTGATGACCGACATCGCCGCGGCGGCGGAAGTGCTGGTCGCGAGCGACGTAGCATGACGCCGCTCGCACCGCTCATCACCGGCTTCCTGCGCGACTACATGCCCCGCCAGCGCGGCTACAGTCCGCTTAGCTGCGAGACCTACGCGCTCAGCTTCAAGCTCCTGTTCGCCTTCGCCGCCAAGCGGACGGGCACCAAGCCCTCGCGGCTCTCGATCGAGCAGCTCGACGCGCCGCTTATCGTCGACTTCCTGGCGCACATCGAACAGGATCGCGGGAATGGCGCCGCGACGCGCAACCTCCGGCTCGCCGCCATCAAGGCGTTCATGCGCTATGTCGAGCATCGGGTGCCTTCCGCGCTGGAGCAGATCGGGCGGATCCATGCGATCCCGGTCAAGCGCCACGATCAGAAGCTCATCCGTCACCTGACGATGGAGGAGGTGCGCGCGATCCTGAACAGACCCGACCTCGCGACACGGTCGGGCGTGCGGGACCGGGCGATGATGCACCTGTGCTTCGCCGGAGGCTTGCGCGTCTCCGAGTTGGTCGGGGTGATGCTGGCGAACGTCTCGCTGCAGCGCGTGCCGAGCGTGGTGGTCCACGGCAAAGGCCGCAAGGAGCGCTGCCTGCCGCTCTGGAAGGAGACCGCTCGCGATCTGCGAGCGTGGCTAAGCCTGCGCGGATCGGTCCGCGTGCCGGAGCTGTTCGTCAACGCCGAGGGAGCGCCGATGACGCGCGCGGGCTTCGAGTACGTGCTCGACAAGCATGCGCGCGCGGCGGCCGAGACCTGCCCGTCGTTGCGGGGTCGCTCGATCTCGCCGCACCAGCTTCGGCACGGTTGCGCGGTGATCATGCTGCAGGCCACGCACGACATCCGGAAGGTAGCCCTGTGGCTCGGGCATGCCGACATCCGCACGACCGAGGTCTACCTCCGCATGGACCCCTCCGAGAAATTGGCGGCGGTCGAGGCTGTCGTACCGCCCGAGCTGCGCCGCGGTCGGTTCAGGGCGCCGGATGCGCTGATCGCCTCATTGCTGGCGGATACAGCGTCACCGTGACGGTGACGAGCTACGCCGGGAGCGACACTGCAGGAGGCTCCTCGGTTGCGTTCCGCTCCCTTCGCGGGAACTGAGCACGGGCGCGGCGGCGAACATCGGACGTCCCTGCTCGTGGTCGACGGATCGGCCGGCGTGGCCCCGGCGTCGAGTCGGGATGATCTTGTGTGCGCGGCGTGGCGCGCGGCGGGAGGCGCCGATCCGCGTCGTTCCCCTCGGGACTGTCCTGGAAGCGCCAGACGGCCTCTCTGAGTGGCTGGTCTGCGCCGAACCGGCCTATGACCCGCAACGGCTCCGCCGACCTTCTTCCCCGGCGTGTGCCACGCCTTCCTCGCGAGGCAAGAAGCTCGGCTGCCGCCGTCCTCCGCTGCGCTGTGGCCTGAAGGTGCGAGCCGGCCGGCCCGTCGCCTGAAGACCGCCATCGAGACCGCGCTGGGCGGCTTCGAGAACAATCAGGAGAGACGACATGGCACAGATCGGCACCTTCACCCGCGACGACAACGGCGCCTACACCGGCGCGATCAAGACCCTCACCCTCAACGTGAAGGCCACCATCAAACCCGTCTCGAAGGACAACGAGAAGGCTCCCGACTACCGGGTTACCGCCAACAACGGCGTCGAGTTCGGCGCGTGCTGGAGCAAGGCCGCCCGCGAGACCGGGGCCGAATATCTCTCGGTCAAGCTCGACGATCCGTCGTTCACCGCCCCGGTCTACGCGACCCTGGTCCAGGGCGAGAAGGGCGAGCACAAGCTCATCTGGTCGCGCTGATCGACCCGCGGCGCCTCGTCCGGAGCGAGGCGCCGCGCCCTCTTCATCCTCGGGATTATGCGGAGCGCATCGACCCGCAACCTCTTGGAAAAGCTACCTCCGGCCGCCGCCGCTCCGCATAACCACTCACTCCGCATAATCCACGGAGCCGGCGAAGACGCGGTAGTCGGGGGCCTTGTCGCTGGTCTTCTCGGCCGCCTTGATGGTGGTCTTCGCGTTGATATTGAGGGTCTTGACCGAGCCCGTGAAGGTGTCGCCCGACTTGGTGAAGGTGCCGATGGTCGCCATGATGAAGGTTCCTGTCTGTCTCACCGAGCCGCGCCCATCGCGGCCTCGATGGCGATCGACAGACCGGAGGCGATCGACGACGCACCCGCGGGGCCGCAGCGAAGCGGAGGATGGCAGCCGGCGGCTTTCTTGTTCCGCGAGGAATGGCGGCGTAGCCGACCAGGGGAAGAAAGTTGACGGACGCCGTTGCGGCATAGGCGATCGAGGCGAAGCCGTCCTTCGGCCAGATCAGGCCATGAGAGGTCGTGTGGGACGCGCCCTACTGACGGACCCGGAGGACCACCAGGCGATAGAGCACCTCTTAAACAGCGGAGCACAAACGTAACTCGCTCAAACACCTCTGTCTGCAGAAACAGTGGCGGGCGATCTCCGCAGGGACATATCTTCGAATCGAGTCCATCGCGTCCATGCCGTTTCGCGCCGTCGAAGCGAACGTCGCGGCCTCAACCAATTTGCGAGGACCTTCAGCCCGCGAGTCGCTCTGGCGCGTAATCTAACGTGATTCGCCCGCTCTTGATTGAGTTGAGAACCTGATATGTCGCCTCGATCGTCAACGCACGGCGATCGAAACCGCCATCCCTCGCACGCAACGGAAAACCGCCGGCGGCTAGCCGACAAATGATCTCCGCGACAAGGTCTTCGCGGACATGGATGACGGAACGAGTATTGCGCAATGCTGCAACGACATCCTTGAAAGCCGCAGATACGGAGTCAGCCTCAGCCGGACTGAAAGAGCCACTTTTTCGGATTGCGTTATCGATCATTCGGAGCTCGTAATCTGCCGACACGACAAGAATGTGATCTCCGCCCAACCGATCTGAAGGCCGCAAGCGCAAATATCTAAAATCGTGGTGGCTCGCACGCTTACGGAAGCTGATCGCCTTTCGGCCTCCGTGCACGCGAACAGGGCGTGAAATCCAAGGGCGGAGCGGAGAGCGAGCTGCCCTCTACTTATTCACGTGCCGTTCCGCACGGATCAGTCGAAAAAGCTCAGCTTGGTATTGGGCATCGTGCAGCGCCTTATGATCTCCTTGCCGATGCGGCTTGAGCGCCGCAGACATGCGGCTCGACCGCGTCTCGGCCCATCGGCATCCCGTAGCACCCATGTAGTACGCCTTGATGTCGAGCGCCGAAAAACCGAAGGGATTCTCGCCTGCAAACCTGTGAAAATAGTAATTGACGAACGACCAGTCGAACGGCGCATTGAGGCCGACGAAGACAAGAGTATCGTTGAGCTCGGCGAGCCCCTTCGACCATTTAAGAAATCGCTGCATTCCCTCTTCGGGTGTCAGGCCAGTACGTTCGAGTTCCTGGAGCGAGAAGCCGGTGACTTCGAGCGCCTTAGGATCAGCGTTGCGGTTGATCGGCTTAAATTCGCAGGAAAAGGTTCGGCTGCCATCGTCAACGTCGCAGGCGCCGATCGACAGCATGCTAAATTTGCCCGGAATAGGCCCGGCTGTCTCGACGTCGACCGAGACGAAGATTTCACGGCTGGCGCTCACGAGATCAATGGCTCCATCGGAACAAGAGGTGGCCGGTTGCGGATTGCGTCCCAATGCTTCCGGAACAGCCGGCGGCGGTCATCGAGCGTACCGCTCGTTTTCCAGCGTAGGCCGGATAGCGTGTAGATGTCGAACGGATGCTGGCTCCCCTCTTTCGCCATCAACATGGTGGGCAGGCCGCGGCCCAAGGCATAACCCAACTCCAGAAAGCAATTTGGCCGTGCCCCCGTGATGTCGGCCAGCACGACGCTACTACGGTGAAGCTTTGCGAAAATTTCCTGATCGATCCGGGCATGCTCATAGGGCTGTCGACCGTCGATCACGATGAGCTTGTAGCCCAACTCACCTTCGATGACCGGCTGAACGACGGTGGAGAAAAAGGCCTCGACGTCGGCGAAATCTTCGTGGTCGCGATCCATAAGCCGAACGACAAACGCCTTTGGCGGCTCCAAGGCCTCTAGGAGGTCGATGACGCCGGTCACACGTTCGGCAACGGGCTTGGTCGAGCGAAAGTTGATCCGATTGATCCACGCGTGCGGAGTTACGCCGGTCGCCTGAAACAGGCGTTGTGCCTGCGTGCTTGACAATCCGAAGGCAAATAAGCGTCGAGCACCCGTGTCTGGTGCGCAAACCGGGGCGTTCAACGGCACCACGGGTCTGCCTGCATCATGATAGAGATTAGCGAGGAAAAGCACGCCTTCACCGCCGCCGACGGTCAGCAGAATGTCGCCAAAGCGCGCCTGCGCTTCCATGCGCTTGCTCGCCATGTTCCAGTGCGCAGCATTTTCGATTTGCACCAGGTCGGAATTGCGCAAGCCGTCCCAGAGCGCCTCGAAGGCTGGCGGGATCTGCTCTTCGTTTTTGTGATGCTGGACTGCTACGGCCAGTGGATCGGGAGCAGCCGCCGGGCGGCGAGAGAGGTTGGCCTGCAATGTCTGCCATATCAGCCAATCGAAGCAGATCGGACGTCCATCGGTCGGCCGCAACTTTTCGGCGTCGACCGGAATCACGAAGGTAGCGCCGCGTCGAAGAAGCTCTAACACTAGGCCTTCGATAAGCTGCCGCGCTTGATCGACATCGCCAGTGGAGGCGATCTCCAGATTGTCGGCGATACTTCCGGCGATATGAATCCTGCGCCCGAATAGCGGCGAGCGCACCATCACTGACCCTCCATCACCGGCGACGGCCTCAGCGCCACGGCGCTGGCGCGGAGATGATCGAAGTGCAGCGGCCGGTCATCCGGGACAGCGAGCGCCAATGCTGCCGGGTAGAGGCGTGTTCGGATGTCTGAATAGGTCCATGGAGGGAGCTTGTCGCGGGCGCCCGTCGCCGCCACCAGCTGAGCGAGCTGCGGCTCCGATAACGCCAGACCATCAAGGTCCATGGCGAACAGCTGCCGGCGTTCCTCGGCGTCGGGCCGCTTGAACTCCTCGATGATGGCGGCGCGACGCTGAAGCGCGGCGTCGAGCACCGAGAGGCGATTAGTGCAGAGAAATACGACAACCCGACCGCCATAGCGTCGAACGTCGTCGATGCACTGGATAAGAGTGTTCACCGCCACCTTGTCTTCGTGGTGACTGTGGTCTTCCGACCGCGCGGTCGCGAGAGAGTCGCCCTCGTCGATGATCAGGATTGCCCGTCGGGCTTTGCCGGCGGCCGTCGTGACCTTTTGAAAAGCCTCGGCGACGAGCGTGCCCATCTCACCGACCTTGCCGGAGCCCCGCACGCGATTGCTGAGCTTGAACAACAGCGAATCCTCGGTGCGCGATTCCGCGACCAAGCGATTGGCAACGCACTCCGCGGTCGCAGTTTTTCCTGTGCCGACGTCGCCGTAGAAGATGATCAGCGGGTACAACTCAGTCATGAGATCGCACAAGGCGAGCTTGCCTTTGTGGTGCTTGCGATTCCAACCGTCGAGCTCGCCAATATTTAGGAGAAGTCGAAGTTGATCCCGCACTCGAGCGTACCGCGTATCGAAGCCAAGCAACGTCGCCTGCTTCGCGCTGAGGCGCGCGTCAGGAAGAACCGTTTCGCTGTCGAAAATCTTGGCCGGTTGATTCACGCCGCATAGTCCTTTCGCTGCAGCCCCCAGCCGTTGCTGACATAGTCGCGGGCGCCGCTAGCTTTGAGATTGGCATGACTGGTGTCGACGCTGGTCGGGGTCCAGGCGATCTTGAGCTTTGCACCCATGGTTTGGCGGGCAGTAGGCGTGTAGGCGTCCGTATAGCTTAAGACAATGCGGAGGTAAGGACCGGACACCCTCGGCCAAAGCACTCCGCCCGGCCGGCTGGTCGCGAGGCCCCCCGACGCGGTATTTATGTCATAGCGGGCGGCGCGAACCTCGACGCCGTTGCTGAGCAAAGTTACATCGACCTTCTCGAGATAGTCGTGCTTGGCGAGCATCTCGGCGTCGTGCGCGTACTCGCGCGCCTTTTCCTCGGTGATCGCGGCCGAACTTTGTGCGATCATCACGATATCGGCTGAGAAGCGGCGCATCACAGTCTCGATGTCGGCGACGGTGTAGGTGTAGCTGGTGGTCTCGCTGTAGCTCATCACTCATCCTCGACCTTGAAGCGCGGCCCGAAAATCTCCTTCCAGATCTCGTTGTCGTTCTCCGCCGAGGCGAAGTTCGCCGTTTCCCAGGCGACCTGAGCCGCGGCGACAATCTGCTGGCGCTCAGCCTCGGATATGCGTGCGGCGACGTTGTTCTGACCGCAGACTGGATCGAGTATGACGACTGGGTCGGCGAAGGACTTCAAAGGCGCGCCATTCTCCGGAAACTGGATCGTTTTCTTCAAATTCGATTGGGCGATGTAGAGGAGGAACCTTCGGAAGCGGTACTCGATCGAGCCGGTTTTCCCCTCTTGGTCGAGAACATGCGCCATGATCAGTTCGATCACAAACGACTTGAAAGGTTTTAATTCAGCGTGGTTGCGCCACTTCTTGGCCAATCGGACGAGCGTTCTGAAATCCTTGTCCTGGGCCTTGCGGTCGCGAACGAACTGAAGCTGGCATGGCGCGCAGGTCTGGATCTTCGAGTAATCATGGATGTCGAATTGCCAGCCATAGCCCGGCCGGCTTGCGTCCTCGATCACCGGAACGATGTCGACGCTGATGCCTGTCCCAACAAAACTGACCGTGGCGGCCTTCCGCTGGATTTGGAAGTCCTCGACGTCCTTCGTCGGGTAGATCTTGATCAGCAGATCGTAGATCGTGTCGTTGAGGCTGCTGAGCGTTTCTTGGTCGACGCTTCGGCCGGAAATGTAGAAGACGACATCGACGTCGACCGGATCGACGTTTGTCTTGCGCAGGATCGTGAACTTCGCAAACGAACCAGCCTTGACGACCTTGGTGATCTTTATCTCGGTCTTGTCGCGAATGCTCCGGCTCAGCTCGGCAATCAGCCGGTCGACCTGAGCGTGATACTCCGACCGCTTGTCCGCGGGGAGCCGCAGGACGTTGCTGTCGTAATAGCAGAGTTGAGTGTTGTTCAACGGCACCGACCATCTCCCTTTGATAACGACATCAAGGAGGCCAACAGCTCCACGCGCCGAAACCACCCCCGGACACAATGACCGCCCACTTGAACCACACGACCTCCTGCTGTCGGTTTACAAAACTCGCTTTCGACCGGACAAATGGCGAGATATGTGCTGCCAAGCTGGGTTTCAAGGGTTTCCAGTTTACATTTTTAGATTTTATGACCATATTGTAAACTGAACGACTTAGGAGCCCGCCATGATCGGACAAAAGCTCAAGGTCGGCCGCGCCGCGGCCGGCCTCTCCCTGCGCGAGTTGGCCGGCAAGATCGACGGCTTGGTGACGGCGCAGGCGATCGGCAAATATGAACGCGACGAGGACATGCCGAGCTCGCGGGTGCTGATCGCGCTCGCGAAGGCGCTCGAGGTTACGGAAGACTATCTCCTGAGCGACGATGAACTGGTTCTCGAAGGCGTGGAATTCAGAAAGAAGGCCGGTTCGTCGTCGCGCGAGGAAGCAACGATCGAGGCCCGGACGATCCACCTGCTCGAGCGCTATCTTGCCGTCGAGGACCTGCTGCATATGCGAAGCGTCGATTGGGAGCAGCCGCGTAGCGCGCCTCATCCCGTCATAGACGTGCGGGATGCGGAGGATGCCGCGCGCTCGGTTCGCGAGGATTGGGGATTGGGAAATGACCCTATACCGAAGCTCGCCGAGCTGCTCGAGGAGCGGGGAATCAAGATTCTCTCCCTCGACCTGAACGACATCGACGGTCTGGCAGCGAAGGTCCGTCGCAAGGATCGACAGGCCGCGCGGGTGATCGTGGTGAAAAAGAGCACGTGGTCCGAGCGCAAGCGCTTCAATCTGGCGCACGAGCTCGGCCACATGGTCATCGCAGCAGGTTCGGGTGTAGATGAAGAGAAAGCGGCTCACCGGTTCGCAGGTGCGTTCCTGATGCCGGCGGACGCACTACGTGCTGAGATCGGTGCCAATCGGTCGTCGATCAGTCTCGGCGAACTGGTGGTCCTGAAGGGGCGGTACGGCGCCAGCCTTCAGGCGATCGTCTATCGATGCAAAGATTTGGGAATCATCAACCAAGCCGCTTTTGCCCGGTTGTTTCGGATTTTTACGCAGCGTGGATGGCGGACGGCGCCATTTGAGGAGCCAGGCCGCATGCTGCCCGAAATGGAGGAGCCCAAGCGTTTCGAGCGCCTTTGCTACCGAGCGCTCGCCGAGCGTGCGATCGGTGAATCGCGCGCGGCGGAATTGCTCGGTATTTCGGTGCGTGAGCTGGACGAGCGTTTGGACCAAGTGACGGCCTAGTCGCGTGGCGGTCCTCGTTTCCGACACATCGGTCATCATCGATTTGGAGCGGGGCGCGCTACTCGAAGATCTGTTTCGGCTCCCCTACGAATTCGCTGTGCCTGATTTGCTTTTCGCGCGAGAGCTTGCCGGCGCGCTGGGCGACAAGCTCGTCGCCTGGGGCCTGCGTGTCGAAGAATTGAGTCCGGTCGAACTCGCGCGCGCGACCACGATCCGGCGACAGCGTGGAAGTCTTTCGACTCCGGACACCTTTGCATTCGCCATTGCAGAGACTCGACGATGGACACTTCTAACTGGTGATGGCGGACTGAGGGACTTGGCCGTCGCCGAGGGCGTTGCGATGCACGGCGTGCTATGGATATTCGATCAATTTGCGGACGGCGACCACGTCCCGCTCGACCGCCTACACGTGAGCTTGAGCACACTTTTCGCCCATCCGCGCTGCCGCTTGCCTGTATTGGAAGTTCGACGGCGACTGACGAGGTTCGGTCGCTAAGGCGCCAGAAACCCATTGCCATGGTCGAGAAAAGCGCGCCAGGCCCACTGATCTTGTCCACGTCGGCGGTGCATAACCGCAGCCCCGTTGGGAGATCCGCTTCGGCAAGTGCGTGACCTGCGCTAGATTGGGCTTTTGATCGGTTGTATCGAAACGTTGGTGATAGGATGCGGGGCATAGTCCGCATGAACTCTCGCAGGATCGAGCCCGCGAAAAGCACGATCGAACAAGATACCATCGCGCGCGTCGAGAAGACTCCTCCTTCCCACGCGAAGGGGATGCGCGAGCTCGTCGGCATCGGTATTGGCGTGCGTCAGGGCGAGCCCTATGGCGCGATGAGAGTCGACTTCGAACTGAACTGCGGCACGGCGTCGTTGCGGATCAACGGCGGCGAGTTCGTCGTCTCGATGAGGACCTGCTTCGTAGTGCTCGAACTCGAGAATTGCGAAATTCTGCCCCACTCGCGATACGAGCACAGGCTGGCCAGTGGGACCGTTGAAGCAACCGAAACAGAGACACGTGATCGGAGCGACAGCCGCGAGGGAGGTATCGGCGCCGATGCAGGTGTCGAGGCGAGCCCGAAAACCGGATTGCTGGCGAAGCTCAGCCTCTCCGGCAACGCCAAGAGAACCAAGAAGATCAAAGACAGCACGCAGGAGGTCGTGAAGCGACAGCCAAGGATGGACCTCGTCGTCGCAGCGGGTCAGGACCGATGGCAGGTCGGAGACCCACGCGTCGGTGACGCGCGGAGGCCCGACGGCCGTCTGATCGGGAGCTACTTCGGGGAGGATCGTGACGAAGCGGGCGAGCCGAGAGCGCTCTGCGTCGTCGCAGGCGGTTCCGAATCCACATCTACGATGACGGCCTCGGTAGTCGTGCGGTTCGGACAGCTGATGGTGCATCTAGGCACCGAGCCTGTCGAGGAATCACAGCGCGAAGACCTCGATTCGGAACTGAAGAAGCGAGGGCGCCAAGTTGCGGCGGCGCACCGAGCGCACGCCGACGACCTACGAACCAGAATAGCGGGGCTGGTGCTAGCGAAGGCAATGCACGCAGCCCATCGGCATGCGGATCCACCTGCCGATGGCGAGGTTCTCGTCGCGCGACAGGCCCTCGAAGCGGCGCCGAGACATGCCATGCGCGCGGCCGGAGAGGAGTCATGAACGCGGACGACGCCGGGCTCGACGAACGTGACCTCTCCCACGCAGTGGACGTCCTCAAGGCAGTACCGAGCACCGGCATCGCCGAGCTAACGGCCTTGGCCGGGCTGGATCCCACCAGGGACTTCGCGGGGATCGACATGCGTGGCTGGCGCCTCGCGCAAGAGGACGTCCGCGGCTTCGACTTCAGCAGATCGGATCTGAGGGGCACCGGCATCGAAAAGGCCCGGCGCGACGAGACCACCATCTTGGAGGGCGCCCTCCTCGACCATCGCTCTCATCGCCTGATCGGTCCGAACGGAAAGGGGCGACGTCCGCGCATCGCGCCCGAGAGCTACACCAAAGTCCGCATACCCGACCTTTCCAGTGCGGAGCTGCTCGGGCGCGTGTTTGTGATACGAGATCCCCTCGCGCTCGAAAATCTCGTCTACGAGCCGCCGCCGACCGACCTGTGGTTGACCTACGAGGGCCGCTACGACGTGGACGAAGCCGTCACCTGCGCGTTCGGCCATCCCCACAAGAAGGGCTATGCCTTCCGCGACGAACGAGGACGACGTTACCTTGTGGGCAACTCGTGCGGAGCCAAACACCTCGGGATGGGAAGCTGGAAGGCCTTCGCCAAGGAACGCGAGCTCCTTGAGGAGCGGGCTTCGTACCTTCGCACCCTGCGCGACCTCCACGACATGTTCGCGCGCAATCGCGACTGGATCGCCGACTTCGGGAATGATCCCGCCGTGAGCGCCTTCGATGAGGCCCGGGCCGTCAATCAGGGGCGCCATCCAACTCTCACGCAGGCCGTGCGCTCGGCTTCCGCGAATGGCGGACGCCTGTCGATCATCGTCGAAGAACGCGACTTTGCGGCGGAAGAGCGGCTTCGGGAGAGAGAGGCGAGGAAAGCCGCCGAAACTGGGCTGCCGGCGCCGACCACGTGGCCGGAGTTGACGAGGCAGGTGCTTCGCGACGCCGGCGTGCTGCGAGGTCGTTCGGTCTTCGCGGCCGGGCCGCCACTACGACCCGAGCTGGCCCAGCTGACCCGGTCGGTCGACGCGTTTCTAAAGAGTGATATCCTGACCACGAAGCGCGACTTGGTCGCGACGTCGCGTAACGCCCGAACGTTCGTCAGCAGACTCCAGGCCGCGATCGACGCAACGTTGGACCATAGGTCCTTCTTCGAGCCGGCGAACATGGACTTGTTCACGCGCTGGGCCGAGGAGAATCGGTTTGATCGGTGCCGCTTTTCCATCCATGCGCGCACCGTCACTATTAGACCGACGGACGGCAGCGCGGCGACCATCCTGCAACCGCCTCCGAAAGCCAACCTCGATACAGCCCGCGTAAAGGAGCTAGCGGACGCCGCCGCCGGCTGGATCAGACGCCCCGAAGAGCCCCGGTCCACGAGGCCGAGCCGATGGGTGGTGCGTTCCGCGAAGTGAGCGGTGCCTTCGCCAGCTACCCTCTTAGATTATTCCCCATGCGCGATATCGCCCGCGCCCGGTGGCTTCTCGCAGTCCTAGCTCCGCCACCAGATCCTGGGCTGCGCGCGGCGTAACGCGAAGCGCCTCGGCGATCATCCCAGCCGATGCGATTGGAGTCGCGAGCACCAGGTCAATCAACGCGGGGAGTCTCGAGGTCGAGCGGCGGCCAACGAGTTTGCGCTCGAGCTGCCGTCGGGCTAGGAGCCAGCGATCGTGGTCCTTCAGACCGGCTTCGGCGGCAGCTGTAATCGCATTTAACAAGACACCGAGCTTTGCTGTCCGACCGCGCGCCCTTCGTGTTTCGCGTGGCACGACGCGAAGCCCGGTGTTTAGGCAGAGCAGATGCGCCCGTGTTTTTCCGCGGGCGCGCAGGAGCGCAGACGCCAGTAGTCGCCCAAGCCACGGAACATGCTGCACCGGTTCGATGTCGTCCCATGCCTGCGCGACCAACGCCGCGGCGAGAACGGGCGGCAGCCGCGTCGTTTGATCGAGGACGGCGCGCCATTCCGCGATCCGCGCATCCTCGTCCCAATCGAGGTCATAGACAATCGGATGACGCTCGGCCTGACGCGGAGGGTCGACGCTGAGCGCGAGCTTTGACCGCGCCACAAGGGCATCGATTTCCTTCATGTGCGCGTCCCATGCGTCGTCACCGATATCTGGATCCCCGTGGTCTTCGCGAACATCGAAATTTTCGGCGTCGTCGGGCGTTTCTCCGTCCACCCTCCCCTCTTCCGGATCAGCGACGCCGGCTGCCCGTCGTCCAAGGAGGCCGTCAAGCCCGGATGGAGAAAGCGCCCAGCCGGGCTCGGCGGCGGCTATGCGGCGGCGGGCGCGCAACACGGCGTAGGCGCGTGTGAGCTCGTGCGTGGGGGCGCGGATGTCCATGCGAGCGTCGTGGAGAATTAGATCTTCGAGGGGTACAAGCTCGCCATCGATCCATAAGCTGGCGGCAGCATCTTGAAAGTGCGTCCGGGCAATCCAACCATCCCGGATCGGGCTAGAACGCAACCTCTCGTCGAGCCGAGCCAAAGCATCTTCAGCTCTAGCCAACGGGCCCGCGAGCTCGGTCCAGGGCAGCATCTCGGGAGGCTCGTAGCCGATCGTCAACAGATTGATTACCTTAGTGTAATATCACGTAATTGAAGCTAACATACATTTAGCTTCTGTCACAGAGGCAGCTAAAATAGGCCGTCTTTCCCCGCCTTCTCGGGGTCCGGCGGAGAGCCTCTGGGTTGCGTTCCTCCTGACACAGGACGGTCTTCTCGCCCTGAGGAAAGGGCCCAGAAGGCTGCAGAAGTGCGATTTCAGGAGATTAGAACCGTGATCAACCGGTCGTTTCCTCATATCTTCCGATATTGTACAAACGGTGATTCGCAGGCCAAAAGGAGCAATTCGTGGCGCGGAGGGCTCTCCATCCGCCCGCTCGCGGGCCCTCCGGCCGGCTTCTTGGCTATGCGCGCGTGTCGACGGAGGACCAGGCAACCGACGCCCAGATCGATGAGCTACGCACGGCCGGCTGCGAAGCGATCTATCAGGAGCATGGCTCCGGCGCCTCCCGAGCGCGGCCGGAGCTCGCCAGGCTGGTGCGCGAGATCCGCGCCGGCGATGTCCTCGTCGTCGTCCGTCTCGATCGACTCGCCCGCTCCGTTAGCCATTTGCTTGACGTCATCGAGCGTCTCGAAGAGAGCGGGGCGCATTTCCGTTCGCTGCGCGATCCGATCGACACGTCGACGCCGCAAGGAATGTTCTCCCTGCAGGTCCTCGGTGCCGTCGCGCAGCTCGAACGCGCGCTGATCTCCGAACGAACGAAGGCCGGCATCAAGGCGGCGCGCGCCCGCGGAAAACTCCCGGGCAATCCTGGCCTGCGAGCGAGGGATCCATGGGCGCTCAGAAAGGTCGCCGTGGCCCGGGACCGGGTTTTTACCGGCGACGTGATCGCCTCGATGGATCGATGGCTACCGACCGTGCGGCGGATGCGGCCCGCCTATCCGTGGGAGGACGTCGTGCGCGTTCTGAATATGGAGAGCCGCGCCAGTTGGACTGTAGAGCGTCTGAGGCGCGCCGTCCGCCGCGGGGTTCGCGAGCATCTCGCCGAGCCCACGCTTTTGCAACGAACGCCTCGCCGCCCTCCGGCTGATCGATTGATGATGCTCGTCGCGGGCATCGCGATGGCAAATCCCGATATGCCCCTCCGAGCCATTGGCGCTCAGCTCGAGACGATGCGCGAGCGCACCCCGCGCGGCGGCCGGCAGTGGGCGGCTTCATCCGTCAAGAACCTGTTGGACCAAGCAGCCCGCCTCGGTCTCGCGCCGGCCGTTCGTGATGACGCGGGTTGATTGTTCGGGAGCGGCATGAACTCAATCGGCTGCGATGCGTCGGCATTTTTGTCAACTTCGCGCTACTCTAATTCGCCATAACGTAGCACCGAGTTCGCAGAATTCGTGTGGGCGGCCATCTCTACTCGGTAACCACAGGGCGTCTCCGGCGACATCGCGGTTGGGCATCAAATCTCGAACACTGCGCGGCAAGATCTACGCGCGCTCCGCTTCCGCCACGTGACGGCGTAGGACGCGGTTGATTTCTGTCTGATAGCCGCCGCGGGGCGTGTGCTCCTTGAACCACGCCAGGACATCCGCATCCAAGCGAAGTGTCACCGGCTGCTTCAGCGGCCGATAGAGGTCGCCGCGTCGCGCGTGGATCCAGTTCTCGGCCGGTGCTTCCGGAATATCCGCCGTGTCGATCTGCTCGTCGGGCAGCGCCTCGAGTTTCACGAGCTGATCGAGTTCTTCGGGATTAAGCTCCTTCCTGCTCATAGCGTCTCCTTTCATGCGCTGTGGCTTTCCGCGCTCCGATGATCCGCACACGGCCCTCATTCGCGGAATCCGGATACGTGTGGACGACAAGGAGGATTGCGACCGGTCCAACCATCCCGATGGCATGCCATCGATGCTCGCCACCATCGAACCGATCCGGAACGATCAGGTGCAAGGGATCGGCCCAGACGTGCTCCGCCAGACTGAACGCCACGCCATGCTTGGCGAGATTCGTTCGCGCCTTCTCCGGATCCCATTCAAATAACACCACGGCCTCGCTTTGACAAGAATGTACGTACAGGATCGTAATCGGTCAAACCGCAGCGCGCTCGACTCCAAAGCAGGATCATGCCCGCGCTTTCGTCCGTTTTCGCCCGCTCGACATCAACGCCATGATCATAGGACCGACACTAAACTCCCCTCCCCTCGCTCGACGCGTCAGATCGCGGAGATAACCGCCCGGGCTGCTGATTTCCGAGCTTCGTTGCAGGATCGCGGCGACCACCATGGAAGCGTGTTGTTCGCCCATGGCGTCGAGGGCATCATCCCATGCGCTGGGACTGACGCCGAGCATCGGCCTCACGACAGTCACCGTCGCAAAGAAGTCCCTCCAGCTGACAATGCCGCCTCTTGCGTAATCGATCAGATCGGGACAAGCGTCGAGAACCATGCCGAGAGGGAAGGCCGTCGTGGAGCGCTCCGTGATGGGTTTTGAGGCGAGCGGCTTCGGCCACTCACTTCTCGATAGACTCGGTTCAAGTTCAATAAGGTCTTTTGGATTTGAATTCTGTTTGTGACGCTCGGATTGAGATTCATTGCCGCTCTTATTTTGAGAATTTACGTGATCTTCCAGCAGCTTGGTCAATTCGGCAGCCAGCAGGCCCAGCTCTTCGGCGATCGGCTCAAGGTCGGCGCGTCGCGCGGAACGGGGCAGGCGTTCGATGATGCCGCGAAAGATCCCGTGAACGGCAGCCCAATCCGCGGGGCCCGAGCCGTTGCGCCTGGTCGGCACACCCTCCTCGATCCCGACGGCGATCATCTTGACGATGTCGCGCCGGCACAGCGTCACGCGTTCGCGGGCCAGTTTGAACGCTCTCTCCTCGGCTCGTACGGCCTCCGCAAGGCCGGCGAATTCGGCTGCCCGGGCGACTAGCGGCGACAGATCGAAGCCAAATGCGCTCTCGATTTCGCCTCCCCTGCCCTTTCGCGCATAGCGTTTCCCGTTCGGGCTATCGCGGCGGATCACCAGGCCGCCGTCGACCAGGACCGCCAGATGACGCCTAAGCGTCGCCGGCGCCATCCCGTGTGCGCGAAGGCCCAACTGCTGGTTGGACGGGAAGACGATCAACCCATCCCCGGTCAGCACGGTCTCAGGGTGAAAGCTGAGGAGCGCATCCAGCACGGCCAGAGCACGCTCTGAAACGCCAAGATGGGCCTTGGCGGCGCAGACGTCCCGGAACACCTGCCACTTATGCACCGCCTTATCTACAGGACGCGCCTTTGCCGCCGCCTGCGTCGCCACATGGGCAAGCGTCAGCGGTCGCCGCCCGAAGGGCGTCGTTGAATGCACCTGTTCCATCGTCCCTGCCTCGCTCAGGGCAAAAGAAATCCGCTCACCGGAACGGTGTCCACGCTTGACGGCGATTTACGGAAGTGCGATTCTCTAATCGCCAAATCGGAGAAGGGGCTTCCGGGACGAGAGTTCTGGGGGCCTTTTTCTTTTGCTACTGTCTCTCCTGTTGCGACTGCGCGGGATTGCTCAGCCGTTTTCCCTATGCCGCTGGAAAGCCTCATAGAAGCTTGGCAAGTTGGCAGAGAGGTATTCGCCAAAGTCGCCAGCGTGTTTAGACGTCAGGGACAGGCTGAATGTCTTTCCAGACCGCCGCAAAGTCGCCTCAACCGCCTTGTCAGGCGGCGACCAATGCGACGTTGATGGTGCAGGCGGCTTTCGCCGCGGAGCCTTGCGACCGGCTTTGACCCGCGCAAGCAGGAAATTGAACCGCTCCGGCTCTGGCGCGGCGGCGAACTGGTCAGAACCTACAGCCTCGACGGCCAATTGTGCCTTTTCAGGTATCGCAACGAGCTTTTTCAGCTGTTCCCAGCGGTCGCGCCCTACTCCCTTGGCCGCTCCAATGGCGTCGATTACCTGCGGCGGCACGGTCTCGGCGACGGAAAGCATGCGCGACAGGAGGGTGTCGTCGATACTCAGTGCGGCTTTCGCGGTCTCTTTCGTCTGCCCCATCTTTAGCAGCTTTTTCGCGAACATTGCCTTCTCGATAAAGGCAAGGTTGGCGCGCGCTGAGTTCTCCTGACCCTGCGCGACGATGTGCGAGATCTCCTCAAGGTGTTTGACAACGGCGCGGACAGGACGGCCCAGCTCCGCCGCGACACGCGTGCGCCGATGCCCATAGACGATCATGTACCGTTCTCTCTTATCCGGATGTGGCCGGACCAGGATCGGGGTGGATTGCCCATGCGCCTCGATAGCGTCTCGCAGCCGGGTGTAATCCTCATCGTTTTGCGCGATCCGGTCGCTGACAAACGACTGGTCTATCAGCTGCGTATCCAGGCTGACGACGGCTTCTCCATCCGACATGCGGCGGGCGTCCTCCGCCATCTCCTCGATCGAGTGGATCATCGATCGTGACGCGCCCTTATGCGCGGTCTGCGGCACCGGACGATGAGGTGTGTCGAGCACGTTCTGAAGGAGGTTCTTGCGCATCGTTTATCCCTCTATGGCCCTGAGCCAACAAGCGGATTTCTTTTCTGCACGGCTGTCAAACCCGCCTCCCCCACGCCTGATGGATTAGATTGGTGATCTCTTCGTTTACCCCGTTGAGGGCTTCGACAGCGCGGTCGTAGGTAGCGCGAATCATCTGGCCGCGTTCGATCTCGTAGAGTGTCTGATTGGTGATTCCCGCATCGGAAATTGCGGTAGATTTCAGCATCTGGTTTTGCAGCATGTGCTTCGGAAACAGCGCCTGCATGAAGCCAACCATCTGCGCCTGCGGACCGTCCGTCGGCTCGTAGCGCGTGACGAGATAGCGGAACCATTTGAGGCGCACCTCCGCTCCTGCGTCGGCGATCGCCGATAGAATGCCCCCCAGCATCTGCAGGAACTGGCTCATCGACATGACGTCGAGCATTTCTGGGTGGATCGCGATCACAACTGAGGTCGAGGCAGTCAGGGCCGTTAAAGTGAGGTAGCCGAGCTGCGGCGGGCAATCGACGATAACAACGTCATAACGATCATCGACGGCCTTTAGAGCGTTGGAGATGCGCGTGAAAAACAGCCTGCCTTCTGCGCTTCTCTTTGAGGCGGCCAGCGGCGTCTCGTATTCGTATTCCTGCAGCTCGAGACTTGCCGGGATGATGTCGAGATTCGGGAAATTGGTCTTGCGAATAGTATCCGTGATCGAGATGCGCTCGTCGTCGTATCTGATGGCATCATAGAGCGACTTGTTGCGGTCGATTTCCGGCTGGATGCCGTGCAACGAGGAGAACGAGGCCTGCGGGTCGAGGTCGATGGCAAGCACGCGATGCCCGGTTAGGGCCAAGTGCTGGGCTAGATGGGCCGCCGTGGTCGTCTTGCCGGAACCGCCCTTGAAATTGACGACCGATACGACCTGTAGGGGTTCGGCGGGGCGACGATGCGGGACGTATTGTTTGACGTCTGATCTGCCGTGCTGGTCGAGGTATTGCCGCAGCTCGAGCATCTGCTCGGCGGTATAGGTCCGGCGTCCGGAAGGGGAGGTCGTAGGCGTGGGCCCGCGACCCTCCAAGTGCAGCTTTTTGATGTTTGATGCGGTGACGCCTAAGAAGTAGGCCGCCTCCGCCAGCGAGAACGGACGCAGCCCCTTGGTCGCGTTGGGCGGATAATGCTCAAGCCGGAGCATATTCAGCTTGTCGGAAATCATGGCTCCCTGCTGGGAGATGATCTCGTGGAAGCCCAGGTCCATGTGCTATTTCCCGTAATAGCGTTTTTCAGTCGCTATCTGCCCGATAAGCGGGAATGTGCCCCGATTCGATTGAGCTGGCAAATCTTTTTGCGTTAACAAGAAGTTAACGGAAAGGTACTGGGTTCCAGGCGCGAACGGGTCAGATAACTATATGAGCATGCTCGCAAATTGGTTGTCTTGCACGGCTGTCAATCGAACCCGTCAAAACAAAATTGACCTGCCACCCTTTGCGCCGCACCATCCACCTATTGAAGGAGCGTTTCGGAAGCTAATTTTTTGGCCCGCAGGAGCAACAAGCTCTTCACTGCGACGGTCATATCCCGGTCCGAAACGGATCGTGGATCGTCATGCGTTCATCGACGATCATGCCGTCCTGCATGTCTTCCGACCAAAACGTCCCGCAATCCAAGCGCAAAGCGGAGGCGATCATCAGAGCATCAAAGAGGGAGAAACCGTAGCGTTCGGCCAGCCGAAGACCATCAAGGTGGGTTTCCAAATCGAGCGGCGAAACAATCCGACAGAGCGTTCGGATTGACGCGAGAGCGTCGACCACCTCTTGCCAATCCATTTTGAGCTTGCGGCGCGCGACATTGGCAAATTCGTTGAGACCTTGGATGCTCGTCAAGCACCCGCGCGCCAAGAGCGCTTCGGCGACGCCTGCCTTCGGGTCATCGCTGAAGGCGTAGATGAGAATATTGCTGTCAAGAAACTCGTCCGGCATCGCGATCACCGCGCGTTTGCATCCTCGCGATCGAACTTCCAGCCGGGCGGCAATTTCTTGCGGAGGGCGCGGATCCGCTCCAACGCGCGGTCGCGGCTCTCGTCGCGATTGATATCGAAGGCACGCTCGCCGGCGACGCGAATCTCGATTTCGTCGCCTTCCTTGAGTTCCAACGCCTCGACTATCGCCGAGGGCAGACGAACGGCAAGACTATTGCCCCATTTCGCAACTTGCATCTCGATCTCCTATGATACACGCGGTTTAATGTATATCCAGCAGCATCGCAATGGCTGCGCTCATGCGCCTCCTCCGAAACGCCACACGGGAATACCGAGTGCCTTCGCCTTGTCGGCCAGATTGTCCGTGATCCCAGATCCCGGAAAGACAACGAGACCGATCGGCATCGTCTGCAGAAGCTGGTCGTTGCGCTTGAATGGTGCCGCTTTGGCGTGGCGGGTCCAATCCGGCTTGAATACGACCTGCGCGACCTTGCGCGTATCTGCCCAGCGTGAAGCGATAAACTCGGCACCCTTTGGCGAGGCTCCATGGAGCAACACCATGTCGGGGTGCTTGACACGCACTTTATCGAGGACGTCCCAAATGCGGGCGTGATCGTTGCACTCCAGGCCGCCGGCGAAGGCGACTTTCGCACCGGCCGGCATCAACGGCTCGGTCTCGACCCGGCGCTTGGCGGCGAGAAAATCCCGACTGTCGATCACCGCCGCAGTGAGAGAACGGTGGTTGACCTTCGAGCCCGAGCGTGGGTGCCAGGTCGAACCGGTGTGCCTCTCGAAGAGATCGGCGGCGTGGTCGCGGAAGAACTCCATGGTGTCGCGCCGCTCGACCATTGTGAGACCCTCGGCGATGAGTCGTTCGAGTTCAACCGAGCGAACCTCGGAACCATCCTGCTCCTTCTGGCTGCGCTTTTGACCATCTTCGTTGCGATCGAGCTCGCGCTGAACGCGATCGGTCGCCCGATGGAAGAGGTTGACGGTCGACCAGAGCAGGTCCTCGAGGTCGGGCTCCAACCGGGTGTCGCCGAGCGTCGAGACGAGGGCATCGAAAATGTCGGCGAGGGCGCCGCGGGCTCTCTCTCCATCAGGTAGCGGTCTCGGATCGGGTTCGTCCTGGTGCGGGCGGTGGCCATAAATCTGTAGCTCGTGGATGATCCTGTCCGTAGGGGATGAAGTGTGGAAGGCCTCGAAGCCGATGTCCGTGTCGATCGCCATGTCGATGTCTCCGTGGGTGGCGGCCGCGCCATCGCGGCCTTCGCGGCGATCAGGCGGCGGACGGAGCGGGCTTGCACCGCCAAGCGGAGCGCGGCGGCCGGAGCGAAGCGGAGGAGGGCAGGGCGGCGGCTGTTTTGCTTCGCGATGCAAAGGCAAGCTTGCTTGCCGGCGGAAAACAGTTGCCGACCGGCCCTTGCCGGCCCGGGCCGTCTGACGCCCACTCGCCCTCTAGAAGGCCATGGATGCGGCCTCTTCACCTTCGGGACACCGCTACGATCGGGAGCAAGCGCGGGCGCGCGACGCCAGCCTTCCCCTTCCCGGCTCGTCAAGCCGCGACCAGAAAACAAGCGGCATCCTCCGGGACCAGTTGATCTCGAAGACCGCGCGCAAGCGCCGCGGGTCCAAGGCGGCGCAGATCGTCGTTGAAATCCCCTCGCTTCGGCACGAGCGTCAGCACCTCGACCCCGGCTTGCCGCGCTCGTCGGCTCAGTCGTTCCATGCCATGACGGCCGGCGGGATCGGCGTCGACGGTGATATAAAGGCGCCTGAGCGAATGCGGAAGCAGAATAGCGGCAAGATGGTTTGCTGACAAACCGGCGATGATGGGAAGCTCTGGCATGACCATGCGCAACGACATCATGGTTTCCAAGCCTTCGCCGGCCGCGATGACCGGCGGCGCATCATGCGGCGGCATGCCGAAGCGGACGCCCGAGCCGAGAAGCTCGCCCATCGCCCGTCGCGGCGATCCGATAGGCGCCTTCTCGCCAACATGGTCCGGATCGAGCCAGGTGCGATGCACGCCGGTGATCCGACCTTCGCTGTCCGTGACGGCTGCGATCAACGCCGGGAACGTGCGCCTGGTCGCTTTGTCATCGTCCCGATAGTAGCAGCGCGGGTGAAAGCGCAAGGCGCGGACGTCCGCTATCATCGGATCGACGCCGCGTTGGCGCAGATAGATGTCGGCAAGCGTGCCCGCGATCGGTTTCGACATCGCAAACAGACGACGTGCTGATTCCGAAGATCCGCGCGGCGACGGCGATGATGGCTCACGGGAAGGGGAGAGCGCCGGCGGCGATGGAAGCCTGAGAAAGGCGCGCGCTTCGTCCATCGCGTCGCGCACGGAGGTGAGCCCGCAGTTGAGGCCGATGAGGTCGAGAAGATCGCCATGTTCGCCGGTGGCGGCGTCGGTCCAGTGGCCGGCCGCGCCCTTGCCGGATACATGTAGCGGCTCGCAATGATGATCGCCCGGAACTGCAATAGAGGGGGCTTTCGCGCTTGAATTATGTGAGACGCTGGCGATCAGCCGGCGCACGTTCGGTGAGACGCAAATCACATTCGATGCGACGGACGCGAGATGTTCACCGAGCGGCGCGGGATCGCGGACACGGCGGTCAAAGCGGTAATCCTGCCGCGCGCATATCGTCGGTCAGCTCGCGCGCACGAGCCGGATCAAGCCCGCCCCGGAGCAGTTGCCGTATCTCCGCCGGCTTGGCGTCGAACTGGTCCGCCAGGCTCTTCGTATCGTAGCCGTGGCGGGTAAGCTGGGGTTCGAGGTCGTCAATCTGGCGTGACAGCACACCCTCTACGGTAGCGGCATCGATCGGTTTCACGCTGGCCTCGAACCCGGCTTCGAACGCGCGCACGAGATGGCGGCCGATCTGGAGCGGTGTCTTAAGCTTGGCGGCGAGCAGGATCGCGGCGTCTTCGGTCAGCACGGCATCGGGTTCTATCCCCGGCGACAGTGCGGTGCGCAGCGCCCAGTCGATATAGTCGCGCTGCCGATCGCGCAGGCCGCCAAACTCGAACACGGTCGTCCGGTCGCCGATTTCCTCCATCAGCGGGCGTTTCAGGTCGTTGCGCAGCTTCGGATGGCCGACGAGGATCACGGCCAGTTGACCGCCGCCCTCGGTGACAAGCTCAACGAGGCGCTTGAGCGCGGTCAGCGTCTTTGGGTGGAGGTCGTGGGCGTCGTCGACGAACAGCGCGACCGGTCGCTTGGCCTTGCGAAACAGCTCCTGCAAATCGCGTTCGCGCCGTTCCGATTGGCTTGGGATCGAGACGGTCTTCTCAGACGAAAGATCATAGAACAGCGCTGCAACCAGCAGCGGCACCGATATCTTGGCCTTTTCCAGGCTGAGCGCGCGCGAGACGATCACACGGCCCTCGCGCTCTAGTTCTTCGCGCAGTCGCCGCGTCAGCACGGTCTTGCCCGAGCCGATGGTGGCCGTAAGCGCGATCAGGCGACCACCTGTGATCGCGGTCTTCAGATCATGGGTAAGCTGGGCATGATGCTCGGTCTCGAAGAAGCCGAGATCGACCGGGGGCCGGGCCAGCCCGTAATAGCGCATCACCTCGGTCTGCATCAGCCGCTCCGTCTGTGGCCGGGCGGGAATCGCCTGCGGATTTCATCCATCACTTCGGGCCGGGACAGCGTGCGCGCGAGCAACGCGTCGATGAAGGCGCGGTCCTCTTCGCAAAGGCCGCCAAGCGGCAGGCGCAGTTCCTCGGATATGGCGAAGCGTGCCTTGAGCGGCGTGGCGAAGGTGAGTTCGGCGAACGGATCTGGATCGGCGAATGGCCGGGCCGGCACAGGTGCGATCCCATCGGTGGGCTTGCGACCGATCACCACGATGTCGTCCTCGCCCGTCAAGACCGAGCGAGGGATTCCGATCTTCGTCGCCAGCGCATCGACGCGATCCGCGCGGACCTCGCGCCGGCTCTTGCGATGCTTGCGATAGCGATGCAGCGGCACCGGCCCTCCGACCGGATCGAACGGGCCGTATCGGTCATCGCCATGCTCGACCCATAGCTCCTGGTCGAACAGCCCCCACCAGACGACAACCGTTTCGCCGGCCACTTCGGACGTGACCTCATAGGTAACGCCGGCGACGGTCAGCCGGCAGTCGAGGCCGACCTTGCGGCGCTCTGGCTCGCGCGCGAATGCGCAATAGCGCTCCCAACTGCACATGGCGCAAATGCCGCCATCGGGCAGGTGGCCGAGCCAGTCGTCGATCCGAGAATGCGGCTCGCGACGATGGTCGCCGCTGTTGTAGGTGGCGATGTAGCGCGCCAGCCAGCGATTGGCCTCCTCCTCGCTGGCGGGTTCGTGAAAGTGGTACAGCGTCTCGTGCGCTTCCTTGACAGTGCGGAACGGGCGCTCGACTTTCCCCTTGGCGCGCGCGGTCGTGCGGCGTCCGTCCGACCCTGCTGGCATGTGCGGAGTGACGGTAATCCCGAGACATTCCATGACCCCCTTGAACACGCTCGATTTGCCGACCGGGCCGCCATCGAGCTGGATGTTCTCCGGAATACCTCCAAACGGATTGTCCTCCTTTGGTGCCATCGCACGGAACAGGAAGCGCAGCGCCGCCTCGGCATCCTCCCCATAGACGAGCGCATATTCCTGGTAGACGACGCCCGACCGGTCATCGACCACCGAGAACAGCATCAACGTAGGCGCGCCATTACGATCGGGATCGATCCAGGTCGGGGCCTTCAACTGCTTGAGATCCGACGGGCTCATGTCGAAATGCCAGAGCATGTTGGCGCGTTCGGCCTGATAGCGCACCGCAGCCGGCTCGCGCGTCATCCGCTCGGTGTCGTATCCCCGTTGCCGCATGTGCCGGTTGAGTGTCGAGGCAGCCAACCGACCTGCCGGCAGCTTCACCAGACCGCGATCGGGGGTCTCGACACCGTGTTCGGTGACGATTTCGAGGATACGCTTCGTCGAGAGACGACGGCCTTGACGGTTGGTCGTGCGGCTCTTCATCGCCGCAACGACCTCACACCACCATTCGATCTCGCCGGCAGGCATGGTGCGCGACAGGCCACGATCGGCACGGTGTGCGTCCTTCGGCCTTCGCTCGCCGCGCAACAGCCGGTAGAGCGTAGCGCGGCTGATGTCGTAGAGTTCGGCGGTCGATGTCATCAGCGGCTGCCGCTCGGGATGCCTTGCCGGCAATGCCGCCAAACGACGTCGGAGCGTCACGATCGCCTCGATGGGGACCGTGACGCCCGCGCTCATTATGCAGCCTGGCTTTGCGGTTGCCGAGTGGGACCCGCATCGAGCAACGCCTGCCCCGGCGCCTTGGGGGTGCCGTCGCCGTTGACATAGACATACAGGGTCGTGGTCGTGATCCCGAGCCGCTTAGCGACATCAGCCGCGACGACACCTCGATCGGACATCGCCGCCATCGCCATCGTCAGCGTCGCCCGGTTCATCTTGCGCGGCCGACCGCCCATGCGACCGCGCGCGCGCGCGCCGCAGCAAGGCCGGCATGGGTACGCTCGGCGATCAACTCGCGCTCGAACTCGGCGAACGCCGCGAAGATGCCGAAAGCGAGACGGCCATTGGCAGACGTCGTGTCGATCTGCGCGCCGGCACCTGCCAGCACCTTCAACCCGATCCCGCGCGACCGGAGATCCTCCGCCGTCGTCACCAGATGGCGCAGATCGCGGCCGAGGCGGTCCAGCTTCCAGATGACGAGCGTGTTGCCCGGCTGAAGCGCCTTCAGGCAGGCGGTCAGGCCAGGCCGCGCATCGTGGCGACCCGATGCCATATCCTCATAGATGCGCGACGGATCAATGCCGGCCGCGAACAGCGCGTCGCGCTGCGGCTCCAGCGTTTGCGTGCCGTCCGACTTGGACACTCGGATATAGCCAATGAGCAATGCGTACCCGCCAGAAAAGACTACCGGCATGGTGCAAGATGGCGCTGGTTTTCACAACGGGTTTTCTTGCTCTTTTCGGATTGCCGGGACCGGCATTGTCAGACCGCGAGCCAACTTCGGCACGGTCGGCAGAATTCGCCAACTATCGGCTTAGCCGATGCATTCAGAGCTTCTGGAAGCGGACGCTTTCTGATGCGGGATTGTGGCACCGTAAACTTGCCGAAAGCTATGGTAGTCTGCTGGTGTCACAACCGACCGGTTATGACACCAGCAGCGTTACGGACTAGAACGGCGAAACAGTAAACGTGTCGGCGTGATCAGTCGGGGATCAGTGCCCAACCACGCAGTTGCAAAGTCGCCATAGTCGTCAGCGCAGACACGTCAGTTTCGACACTCTTTCCTACCGTAGCGGGGTCGATCCCGTTTCCGATAAGAGCTTGGCTGCATACCCGAACGGATACACCCGCCTTTTTCAACGCCTCAATTAAGGCAAGGTTGGGGTTCGCAGCTACTCCCGTCTTTGTCGCATAGGCGCGATCTTCGGTAACGATGGGCGTCGCCGGACCGTGGACGATCACGACGACATCGCCTTGTTCTGGACGAACGCCATCGTTGCCCAGCAGGTTCAAAAAGCGGGCGACCTTCTCCAGCGATGGATTGATTTTATCCGGCGTTGCCGCGGCCTTGGTCACATTGAACAGCACGCGATAGCGCAACTTGCGATCGGGCCGTTCCGCAGCACCTTCGACGGGTGTGATCGCGCCATATCCCGGTATCACCGCCTGCCTAGGCACGCCGGCTGAAGCACTGACGCTGCTCATGAGTGACAAGCATCCTGCAAGAGCAATGATTGGCATACGCATCCGCTTTTTCCTTCTTCAGCCGAAATGATCAGCCAACTCTCGCAAAAACGGCCGCACCGATGTTTTGCGGTCGAACCACGGACGGCGTCTCGCGCGGTCGCACTGGGCGGGGGGCCGGGGCCGTTTGGGGAGCCGACAGATCGTCGGCTCCGAACATCGCC
>LR590083.2:4092500-4234359 GCA_901457705.2 Beijerinckiaceae bacterium RH AL1 | reverse complement strand
GGCGCTGAGCTCCCGGTCTCGCGACGGCATGCAGACACTCATCATCGGCTTCGACATCGTTCACTCTCGAAGAAACTAGAAATCAGACTTTGGGACGCACGTTGCCATCGCACGGAACGCGCGGTGGACACGGTAACGAATGGGATAACGGCGAAAGGTCGCCGGCGGTCTAGTCGGCCGACACGGGGCCGATTGGAGGCGGCGAGAACGCGGGCGAGGTATCGGTAGCGCGGAACGAGGCGGGCGCCGATTGCGGAAACGAGGTGCCCAATATGCCGGTCCATATCTACCACTTCCTTTCTCTCCCGCATCCACCAGATGGCCTCGTAAAGAGGTCAAAAACCCTCCCGCGCCCGGAAGCGACGTGACGGAATTTCCTGTCATGGTGGTCGGCCGAGACGCCCCGTCGGTCGTTGTCAGGGGCGGTGTTCGACCGTGGCGAGACACTAACATAGACGACGAACTCGGCAAGCCGGCTTCGTAAATCCGTTATACGGCTTTCATGCATTTCGAGCGCCAAGAAACGCCCAGGCAAAAGGCTTGACGAAATTAAGCTGTTGGAATCGCGTTTGTCTGTTGCGCAGGCCGTGCCTCAAAACCGGATGTGGCACGCCCGCAACATGAACCAAAGCCTTAAAAAGCCGGGGCCCCATTGGTTACAGCAGTGTGACGGTTCATCGCGGCTTTGATACTAACTGTCTGAGTTTCGACGAGAAATCCTGACGTGGTTTGACGAAGCGGCAAGCCGATACGAAAGTCGACTTTGACGCGAACGCAGTCAAAACGGCAAAGCTTTCGACCAAAGACGTAGTGACCCATAGGGATGTCGACTTTTGGTTAACGGCGCCGTCCGAGGGTCTGGAAACGGGAGGTTCGCGTGATGCGAGCGCTGCGACTATCGCGAGGCGCGGCGGCGCTCTTCATCACCGCCGTGAGCGCGTTCTTCTTGGTGCCTGCGAAGGCGGAAAGCCCGAGTGACGCGGCTCCCGCTCATCATACCGAGATCACTTGGCTCGGCCAGTCGGCGATGCGCATCACGACGCCCGGCGGCAAGGTGATCATGATCGATCCCTTCCTGACCCAGAACCCGAAGACGCCGGCGGAATGGAAGGATCTCAAACGATTGGGCCACCTGGACCTGATCCTCGTGACGCATGGCCATCTCGATCACGTCGGCGACACGTTTGATCTCTCGCGGATGAACGATGCGCGGGTCATTGCACCGGCCGGTCTCGAGGACACGTTCACGACGCTAGGCCTGCTCGACGCCGCGCACGCGCCCAAGATGAACAAGGGCGGCACCGTCACGCCGCTCGGCCCCGGCATCTCGATCGCCATGGTGCACGCCGACCATTCGTCGGAGTTCCTGCACGTCAACCCGTTCACCGGGAAGCCGATGAGCTTTCCCGGAGGCGAGCCGGTCGGCTTTGTCATTCGTCTCGAGGACGGCTTCACCATCTATCACATGGGCGACACCGCGCTCTTCAGCGACATGCGGCTCATCGCCGAGCTGTACCATCCCGATCTCGTGATGATCCCGATTGGCGGCAACTACACGATGGACCCGCAGGCGGCGGCCTACGCGCTGCGCGCCTACCTTCGGCCGCGCATCGCGATCCCGATGCACTACGGCACGACCCCGCAGCTGAAGGGCACGCCGGACGAGCTCATCAAGGCGATGGGCCCGAACATCTCGACGAAGATCGAGGTCATGCAGCCGGGCGAGACGCGGACATTCTGACGCCGCCGTTTTGGCGCCGCCATCGGACGTTCTGTCGCCGCGGAGACAGACGCAGAGGGCCCTTGCCGCGGTCCGTCTCATCTGAGAGGTAGGCGCATGGACCAGATCACGGAAAAGCCCGGCACCGTCCCGGCGCGCACGATCTCGCCGGGCCAGAAGTTCGCGCTCGAGATGGGCCCGCTGCTGCTGTTCTTCTTCGCCAACTTCCGGCCGAAGATCTTCGAGCCGCTGATGCGCCCCGTGCTGCCGGAGCACCTGCTGCAGGGGAAGGAGGCCGGCCTCTTCACCGCGACCGGCGTGCTGATGATCGCCGTGCTCGTCGCGCTGGCGATCTCCTTCCTCAAGACGCGCAAGCTGCCGCTGATGCCGCTCGTGACGGCGATCCTCGTCGTCGTGTTCGGCGGCCTGACGCTCTATTTTCAGAACCCCGACTTCATCAAGATGAAGCCGACCATCCTTTATGCGCTGTTCGGAGGCGGCCTGCTCGGCGGCCTCGCCTTCGGCCGCCCGCTGCTGCCGATCATCCTCGACTCGGCGATGAAGCTCGACGAGGAGGGCTGGCGCATCCTCACATTGCGCTGGGGCACGATGTTCCTCGCGCTCGCCGTCGCCAACGAGGTGGTCTGGCGCAGCTTCTCCGAGCACACGTGGGTCTTGTTCAAGTTCCCCGGGACGATGGTGCTGATCTTCCTCTTCACCTTCACGCAGGTGCCGCTGATCATGCGCCACGAGCTCAAGGGCGAGGCTGCGGAAAAGGCGCCCGAGCACCTCTAGTTTCCTGTTGATCGTCGCGGCTGTCGCGAGACTGCGACCGCTTTGCAACAGGCATCGAAACGCCGCCGGGGGCTTTACCTCAACCAAGGTTTCGCCCCAATTGGTGACGAGGTTCGCCGGGATAGTCGGCAGGGGTTGCCGGGGGAGTTTCCATGCACGACGCTACGTTGGCCCGCACGGTGCGGGTGCGCCGTTTTGCGCGTATCGCGCTCACGACAGCGTCGATCTGCGCTTTCTCCACGACGATCGCCCACGCCGAGGTCCACGACCCGATGCGGGGCTACAGCTTCGACGGCACGCCGACCGGCGGCGCGGCGCCTGCCCCCCGCGCACATGAGCGCGCCGCGGCCCGCGACCAGAGCGAGCGTCCTGCCGGCCCGATGTACGTCTCCAGTGGCCGCATCCGTCGCATGGCGGCGCGCCAGGGCTACAGCCTCACTTCCGCGCCGCGCCGGCACGGCCACGCCTATTTCGCCACCGCGCAGAACGGCGCGGGCCACCGCTTCGAGCTGATCTTCAATGCCGCGAACGGCTTCATCGCCAGCGCGCGCGATCTCGGGCCGATCGTTGCGGGGCAACCGGAGGAGACGGCGCCGACGGCCGCTGCTGCTCCGGCCGCGCCGACGCCAGCTCCGGCCGCGGTGGCCGCAGAGCCGGCCCCGGAGGCGCCGACCGATGCCGCGATCGCCGCCGCCAAGGATGCCGTGCTGAAGGCGCAGCAGGCGGAGACCGAGGCAAAGCAGCTTGCCCAGCAGCGCGCCGCCGAGGCGCGCGATGCGCAGGCCAAGCTTGCGACCGCCGAGGCCGATGCGCGACGCGTCGCTGCCGCCAAGGCCGAGGAGGCCCGCCGCGAGGAAGCCCGCATCGCCGAGGCCAAGCGCAACGAGGCGCGCGCCGAGGAAGCCAAGCGCCGCGCGCTCGCCGCCGCGGAAGCCAAGCTGAAGCAGGCCCAGGCGCTGCAGGAGAAGGCCGCGGCGCGCGTGAAGGCCGCCGAGGATGCCGCCGCCGCCGCCCGCGCCGCGATGGCCCCCGCCGAGATGAAGCCGACCGCCGAGAAGCCGGCGGAGATGGCGCCGGCCGAAGCCAAGGCGCCTGCTGCGACCGACGTGCCCAAGGCCGACGCGGCGAAGGACGAGCCGAAGCCGGATGCGGCGAAGGCGGAAGAGCCGAAGGCCGACGCCTCGAAGACCGATGCTGCGAAGGCTGAAGAGCCCAAGGTCGACGCCCCGAAGGCGGACGCCGCGAAGACCGAAGAGCCAAAGGCCGACACGCCCAAGGCTTCGGACGCGGCGACCCCGGAGACGGCGCCGGCAGCCAAGCCGGCCACGCTCGGCGGCGACCCGACCCCCGCGGCGGCCGACAGCGCCCACGCGTCGATGCCCGACACCTCGCCGACCGGCAGCACCCGCCAGAGCCCGCCAGAGCCCTATTCCGCGCCGACGCCCGATGAAGGCAAGGCGACGCAGGAGAAGAACTGATCGTGGTGCCCGGCTCGAAGCGCGTCGGCGCGCTCCTCCTCTCAGCCTGTGTCCTGGCGCTCTTCGCAACGGTCGCGGGCGCCGCGGAGGACCCGCCGCATCCTGCTTCGCTCGACGAGGCGATCATCAAGTCCGCGGCCCGTCACGGCATCCCGGAGAGCCTCGTCCGCCGCGTGGTGATGCGCGAAAGCAAGTACAACCCGCTTGCTCGCAACCACAAATACTGGGGGCTGATGCAGATCAGCTATCCGACGGCCAAGAGCATGGGCTTCAAGGGCACGCCGCAGGAGCTGCTCAACCCCGTCGTCAACCTGCGCTACGCGGTGCCCTATCTCGCCAACGCCTTCATCATCGCCGGCAAGCGGCAGGACGCCGCCGTCCGTCTCTACGCCGCAGGCTATTACGACACCGCCAAGCGTCGCGGCCTGCTCGGCCTGATGCGCACCGCAAACTCGACGCCGCTCTCCGGCGTGGCTGACGAGCCCGACCAGGTCGCCAACCTCACGCCGACGCCGCCGCCGCAGCCCGAGGATACCGGCATCTTCGGCGCGCTGTTCGGGCCGCGCCAGATGCCACGCGAAGAGCAGCCGCAAGTCGCCTCCGCGGATCCGCAGCAGGCTGTCGCCGTCGCGCAACCGGCTGCTGCGCAGGTCAGCCCAGCGGCCGCACCTCTGCCGCCGACACGCGCCGCCGGCACGACACGGTCGGCGAGCGCGACGGACGACACGGCGACCGGCGACGTCACGCTCGTCGCCGACAAGAACGGCAAGCTTCAGCCGCCCAAGAAGTGGCTGCACGACGGCGGCAGCACCGTCATCGCGCGCGGCGAGCAGCCGATCGAGCGCATCGCCGCCTTCAAGGGCGAGGCCGGCGAAAAGAGCGCGCGCGGCCGCCACCACAAGACCACGCTTTTTGCGGCGATCGATGCACCGCCTGCGACCGCGCAAGCCTATGCTGGCCAGGATCAGCGCCTGATCCAGGCCGATTCGCAGGCCGCCATCGCGCAAGCCACCTCGGGCCAGCCCGTTGCGCAGACGACCGCCCCTGCCGCAGCGATGGCGCCGGACGCGCAGCAGCAGCAGGCGCTTGCCGAGCAGCCGCAAGGCCAGCCCGCACAGCAGCAGGTGCTCGACGCCTCGGGGTATCCCGCCGATGCCGGCAGCCGTCCGGCTGAGTCCGCGGACGCCGCTTCGACAAAGAAGAAGCGGCACGTCGCCCACCACGCTCGTCCGCATAAGACGGCTCTCGCGCAGGACGACAGCAAGGCGCAGCCGGCCACGGCGCAGCAATAGCTGCGAAGCTCGATCCTTCGCCTCGGACCCTTAGCTTCAAAAGAAAGAGCGCCCGCGAGGGCGCTCCTTCCGTTTTCGGTCACCAGACGGTTAGGCCGCGACCTGCTCGACCACCTTGGGGGCCGGCTGCTGCGCGGCCTTGCCGATCGGGATCTGGCGCGGCTTCTGAGCCTCGGGGATCTCGCGGACGAGATCGACGTGCAGCAGGCCGTTCTCCAGGCTCGCGCCGGTCACGGTGACATGGTCGGCAAGCTGAAAGCGGCGCTCGAAAGCGCGCGCGGCGATGCCCTGGTGAAGCAGCTCGCGCTTGGCCGAATCGGCGGCCGCCTGCTGCTCCTTGGAGCCCTTGATCGTCAGCGTGTTCTCACGCGATTCGATGGACAGGTCGCTCTCGGCGAAGCCGGCGACGGCGACCGAGATGCGATAGGCGTGCTCGCCGGTCCGCTCGATGTTGTAGGGCGGGTAACCGGCCGCAGCTTCCGCGCTCGAGGCCTGGTCCAGCATGGAGAACAGGCGGTCGAAGCCGACGGTGGAGCGATAGAGCGGCGAAAGATCGTAGTGGCGCATAGACACATCCTCCTAAAGAAGCGACATGAGCCCGCGGCCGCCTTTGGCCGACCCCGGGCTTGCTCGGGTTTTGCGCGTCCGCATGGACCGCGCAGGAGTAACGTGGGAGCACATATCGGGGGTCGCAAGGCCCAGCTTTCACGCCAATGACGGGACCGTTCGACCGCATGGATCTCTACGCGACCCCCGGCAACCCGATCCCGCCGGGCGCGAACCTGCTAGCCGTCCGCACCCGCGACGGGCGCCAGCTCCGGACCGCCCGCTGGGTCGCCCGCAATCCGCGCGGCACGGTGATCGTCGCGATGGGACGCAGCGAGTTCATCGAGGAATATTACGAGGTCGTCGCCGCGCTGCTCGCGCGCAACTTCGACGTCGTCGCCTGGGACTGGCGCGGCCAGGGCGCCTCCGATCGCGAGTGCCGCCGGCCGCGCCGCGGCCATGTCCGCTCGTTCGCCGGCTACCGGCGCGACCTCGACGCGATCGAGCAGCAGATCCTGAAGCCGGTCGCCCGGAAACCTTGGTTCGCCTTGGGCCACTCCATGGGCGCCGCCATCCTCATCGACCAGGCCCACGACGGACGCTCGCCCTACGAGCGCCTGGTCCTCACCGCGCCGATGATCGGCGTGCCGCTACGCGCCAAGCGGGCGGTGCGACGGGTCGCCCGGATCGCGACCTTCCTCGGTTTCGGCCAGGCCCTGATCCCGGGCGGCGCCGAGGACTCCGCCTTCGTCCTGCGCACGTTCGACAACAACATCCTCACCTCCGATCTCACGCAGTACAGGCGGCTCGAGGCGGCGATCGGCGCGCTGCCGGCGTTCGTGGTCGGGGCGCCGACAATGGGTTGGCTCGACGGCGCGTGCCGCCTCATGGCGCGCTTCGAGCGCCCCGCTATCCCGTCGAGGTGCTGACGCCGATCCTCATCGTCGCTGCCGGCGACGACAGCATCGTCGACACGCGGGCGACCGAGCGCTTTGCGCGGCGGCTGAAGGCGGGGCGCTGCTTCACCATCCCGCACGCCCGCCACCAGGTGCACATGGAGACGCCGGAGATCACCGCGCAGTTCTGGGCCGCCTTCGACGCCTTCATTCCCGGCAACCCGGCCGAGGTCCACGCGCATCCCGCGCCAATCCCGCACGCGGTTCCCGAGCCCAGGCCGGTGCGCATGCCGCGGGCGCGGACGCTCTAGGTCACGACGCCTTCGCGTTGACAGAGCAGGCGACGCAAAGTACACGTCCGCGCTCGCGAGCCGCGTCAGCGTGCTTGCGAACAATAATCACACAAGAAGCCGGTCATCCGTGGCGTCCGCCGCGGCCAGTCCGGGTTGACAAGGTCACTCGATATGTTCGCGGTCATCAAGACGGGCGGCAAGCAGTATAGCGTTGCCGCCGAAGACACCATCACGGTCATGAGCCTTGCCGGCGAGCCCGGCGACAAGATCACCTTCGAAGACGTGCTCATGCTCGTCGGCGACAACGACACCAAGTTCGGTGCCCCGTTCGTGTCCGGCGCCAGCGTCACGGGCGAGATCGTCGCTCACAGCCGCGGCCCGAAGGTCATCGCCTTCAAGAAGCGCCGCCGCCAGAACTCGAAGCGCAAGCGCGGCCACCGGCAGGATCTCACGACGGTGAAGATCACGGGCCTCAACGCCGGCTGACGCCGGGACCTTATCCTCGAATTTGGGCCTCTGCGCATGACGCGGGCCGGGAGCTAGAACGATGGCACACAAGAAGGCAGGCGGCTCGTCCCGCAACGGCCGCGATTCCGACGGGCGCCGTCTCGGCGTCAAGAAGTTCGGCGGCGAGCACGTGATCGGCGGCAACATCATCGTCCGCCAGCGCGGCACGAAGTGGCACCCCGGCGCCAACGTCGGCATCGGCACCGACCACACGCTGTTCGCGATGGCCGAGGGCAAGGTCAAGTTCACGACCAAGGCCAACGGTCGCGCCTACGTCTCGGTCGACCCGCTCGTCGAGGCGGCGGAGTAACGATCGGATCACGACCCGGTCGCGTATCCCGCGCGGCCGGTTTGCGCGATGGCGAGCTCTACGCCATGGCCCTTTTTCCCGACCTCACCTGCGACGACATCTTCCGGCTGGAGACGAAGCGTCTCTGGCTGCGCTGGCTTCGTGCCAGCGACGCACCGGCGCTCGGCGCGATCGCCAGCCAAGCCGACGTCGCCAACAAGACGGCCTCGATCCCGCATCCCTATCCACAGGGTGAGGCGGCGCGCTTCATCCTGGAGGCTCGCGCCGAAACCGTGGCCGGGCGGGCGCTGATCCTCGCCGTGACGACCAAGACGAAGAGCCAGACCTTCATCGGCATCGTCAGCGCGCAGGCCGGCGATCCACATGAGGTCGAGATCGGCTATGTGATCGCGCCGACGGCGGCAGGCCAGGGGCTCGGCAGCGAAGCGACGGCGGCGCTCGTCGACGCGATCTTCAACCTCACCGAGGCCCGCGCCGTCACCGCCAACAGCCGGACGATCAACCCCGCCTCGCGCCGCGTGCTCGAGAACTGCGGCTTCGCCTTCAAGAGATCGGGCCTGCACCACCTGCCGGCGCGCGGCGGCCAGTATCCGTGCGACTTCTTCGTGCTCGATCGCCGCGACTGGTCGGCACGCCAGCGCGGCGGCCGCCTGCCGGCCATGACGCACCAGCGCAAGCCGCAGGTGCAGGACGCCATCGGCGAGCAGGCGCAGCAGTAGATCGGCTTGACGCGCGATCCTGCACCTCCTGTAAACGCCGCATGCAGCCGCTCGAGATCGCCCAAGCCCTGATCGCCAAGCCGTCGATCACGCCGCACGACGCCGGCGCGCTCGGCGTGCTGCAAGCGATCCTCGATAACGCGGGCTTCGAGACGCACCGCGTCACGTTTTCGGCGCCCGGCACGCCCGACGTCGAGAACCTCTATGCCCGGCTCGGCACCGGCGCGCCGCATCTGCTCTTTGCCGGCCACACCGATGTCGTGCCGCCCGGCGACGCCGGCGCCTGGACGCATGGGCCGTTCGACGCGACCGTCTCCGACGGCAAGCTCTACGGCCGCGGCGCGCAGGACATGAAGGGCGGCATCGCCTGCTTCGTCGCCGCCGCGCTGGCCTATGTGGCCGATCATGGCGCGCCGGCCGGCTCGATCGGGCTCCTGATCACCGGCGACGAGGAAGGACCGGCGGTCAACGGCACCGTCAAGCTGCTCGAATGGGCGCATGAGCGGGGCGAGCGCTTCGACCATTGCATCGTTGGCGAGCCGACGAGCCGCGAACAGCTCGGCGACATGATTAAGATCGGTCGGCGCGGTTCGCTCAACGGCCGCGTGGTGGCCCGCGGACGGCAGGGACACGTCGCCTATCCCGCCAGGGCCGCCAACCCCATCCCGGCGCTCCTGCGCGTGCTGCAGGCGCTCCTGGAACCGCTCGACGGGGGCACGTCGCGCTTCGATGCCTCGAACCTCGAGATCACCACCGTAGATGTCGGCAACCCGGCGACCAACGTGATCCCGGCGCAGGCGACGGCAGCTTTCAACATCCGCTTCAACGACACCTGGACCGACGCGACGCTCGTCTCCGAGCTGCGCGCGCGGGCGGCGGCAGCCGCGGCCGGCGCCGATGTCACGCTCGAGTTCATGCCGTTCAACGCTCCGGCCTTCGTGACCCCGCTGTCGCCGTTCACCGATCTCGTCGTCGCGGCGGTCGAGTCGGCGGTTAGACGGACGCCGGTGCTCTCGACGACGGGCGGCACGTCCGACGCGCGCTTCATCCAGGCCTACTGCCCGGTCATCGAGCTCGGGCTTGTCGGCGACACGATGCACATGGTCGACGAGCGCGTGCCCATCGCCGATCTCGACGGCCTTGCCGCGATCTACCGCGGCATCCTGGAGCGCTACTTCGCGCGCTAAGCCGAGGCGGCCCGCACCAGGCTCACCAGCCGCTCGACGTGGGCGATCGGCGTCTCCGGCAAAATGCCGTGGCCGAGGTTGAAGATGTGCGGCCGGCCGCGGACGGCCTCGAGTATCCGCGCCACCGCCTCGTCGAGCGCCGGGCCGCCTGCGACGAGCGCGAGCGGATCGAGGTTGCCCTGCAGCACGGTCGTCGCCGGCTGCGTCCGCGCCGCCCAGACAGGATCGACCGCGGTGTCGATGCCAAGCGCGTTCGCCCCCGTCGCGGTCTCGAGCCCGACGAGCCGCGGGCCCGCCCCACGCGCGAAAACGATGATCGGGATTGTCGGGTGCTTCGCGCGGAGCCCCCTCACGATGGCGGCGATCGGCTCGACGCACCAGCGCTCGAAGGCGCCAGTCGGCAGCACGCCGGCCCAGGTGTCGAAGATCTGCACCGCATCGACGCCGGCTTCGACCTGCTTGCCGAGATAGACGATCGACGCCTCGACCAGCTTGTCGATCACGCGCTGGAAGAGAGCGGGCTCGCGATAGGCGAAGAGCCGTGCCGGCGCTTGGTCGGGCGTGCCCTTGCCGGCGATCATGTAGCTCGCCACGGTCCAGGGCGCGCCGCAGAAGCCGATCAGCGGGGTGTCGCGCGGGAGGTCCTGCTTGAGCCGGGCGACGGTCTCCAGCACCGGTGCCAGGTGATCGAGGTCGATCTTCTCGCGCAGGGCGGCAACGGCGCGCGCATCGTTGATCGGCGTGAGCCGAGGGCCTTCGCCGCTCTCGAAGCTGACGCGCTGCCCGAGGGCGTCCGGAATGACGAGAATGTCCGAGAACAGGATCGCCGCATCGAACCCGAACCGGCGGATCGGCTGCAGCGTGGCCTCGACCGTGGCCTTCGGCGAGTAGCAGAACTCGAGGAAGGAGGCGGCCTGCGAGCGGATCTGCCGGTACTCCGGCAGATAGCGCCCAGCCTGCCGCATCAGCCACAGCGGCGGCGGCCACACTGGCTCGCCCGCAAGCGCTCTCAGGAACCTCGGCGACGTCTTGGACGTTGTCACTGGCAAGCCTATAAATCCTTAAAGAGATTCTTCTTTTTTCTTCTTCTTGGCCCCTGGATTAGGGCCATCCGCCGAAGCGCACAATCTCTACGGACGACCGCGACTTGCGAGTCTTCTCCACAGCCATGGACAGCGCCGGGCGGGTTAACAAAACCTTAACGCCGTCAGGCCTTTCTTAACGAGGCGTGGCCAGCCTGTGGGGCCGTTAACGATTTGTTAACACCTGCGGCACGGCGGGATGGCGGAAGCCCTTCGTGACAGTTTGTTGATGGTGGATCGGCAAGGCGCTAGGGCGTTGGCGACGGTCGGCGCCGGGCGGTGGTTCTCCACACGCGTCCCCAGCAATCCCGGCCCGACGACCGACGGCGAGGCGTGACGGTGCGGCGCAACTTCCATCTCCACCTGATCTCGGACTCGACCGGCGAGACGCTGATGTCGGTCAGCCGCGCCGCCGCCGCACAATACGAGGGCGTCTCGGCTATCGAGCACATCTACCCGCTCGTGCGCTCGCTCGAGCAGCTCGACAAGGCGATCGCGGAGATCGAGGCGGCGCCGGGCATCGTGCTCTACACGCTCGTCGACTCCGAGCTGATCGACCGTCTCGAAGCCGCATGTCGTGACGCCGGCGCGCCCACTTTCTCGGTGCTGGGGCCTATCCTCAACTTCTTCGAGGCCTTCATCGGCGTGCAGGCGACGCCGCGGCCGGGCGCGCAGCACATCCTCGATGCCGACTACTACCGCCGGATCGACGCGCTGAACTACTCGATGATGTGCGACGACGGGCAGAACGTCGACGCCTACGAGGAGGCCGACGTCGTGCTGGTCGGCATCAGCCGCACCTCGAAGACGCCGACCTCGATCTACCTCGCCAACCGCGGCGTGAAGACCGCCAACATCCCCATGGTGCCGCGCGTGCTGCTGCCGCGAGCGGTCCGCACCCTGGTGCGCCCGCTGGTCGTCGGCTTGATTGCCACCCCGGATCGCATCGTGCAGATCCGCCAGAACCGCCTCATCGCGATGAACGACATGGCCAACGTCGACTATGTCGACAAGAAGCTCGTCGCCGAGGAGATCGCCTTCTCCCGCCGCTACTTTGAGCAGCAGGGCTGGCCGGTGATCGACGTCACCCGGCGCTCGATCGAGGAGACGGCGGCATCGGTCATGGACCTCATGCGCGCGCATCGCTACAAGTCGATCGCCCTCGACCCAACGCTTTAATCTCGCAAGCAAAAGACGGAATGTCGGACCTCTGGCTGCTGCCGCGCCCGCTGTTGCTCGCCTCGAAAAGCCAGGCCCGTCGCGCGCTGCTCGCGGCGGCCGGCATCCCGTTCGAAGGCATCGACGCGGCGATCGACGAGCGCGCGGTGGACGGCCCGGCGCGGACGGCAGGGGCGCTCGGCGACGCCATCGCAGGGCTGCTCGCGGAATCAAAGGCGCGGGCCGTCAGCGCGCATCAGCCCGGCCGGCTCGTGCTCGGCGCCGATCAGACGCTGACGATCGAGGGTCGCTTCCTCAGCAAGCCGCCGACGCTGCAGGTCGCGAAAGAGCAGCTCCTCGCGATGTCGGGCAAGACGCACACGCTGCATGCGGCGCTGTGCCTCGTGCGTGACGAGACCGTCGTCGCGGCGGCCTGCGCCGCGGCGCATCTCACCTGCCGGCACTTCAGTAGCGTGTTCGTCGATGCCTATCTCGGCCTCGCCGGCGAGAGCGTGCTGCAGAGCGTCGGCGGCTATGCCGTCGAGGGGCTCGGCATCCACCTGTTTGAGCGGATCGACGGCGAGCAGTCGACCATCCTCGGCCTTCCGATGCTGCCGCTTCTCGACCTGCTGCGGACCCATGGGGCGTTGGCGACATGAGCAGACCTCGCGCCTGCGTCATCGGCTGGCCGGTCGGTCACTCGCGGTCTCCGCTGATCCACTCGCATTGGCTCGCCGCGTTCGGCCTCTCGGGATCGTACGAGCGCCATCCCGTGCCGCCGGACGCGATCGACGCCTTCGTTGCGGAGCTGAAGGCAGGCTCTTGGGTCGGCTGCAATGTCACCATCCCGCACAAAGGGGCCATGCCGTCACAGTGCGATCGGCTCAGCGAGACCGCCAAGCGGTTGGGCTCTGTCAACACCGTCTGGCGCGAGGGCGAACTCCTCTGCGGCGACACGACCGATGGCATCGGCTTCCTCGGCGCGCTCGATCAGGAGCTGCCCGGCTGGGATGCGGCCCACGGCAACGCGCTGATCATCGGGGCCGGCGGCGCCGCGCCGCCGATCGTCGACGCTCTGCGCAGTCGAGATTTTAAGAAGATCACACTGGCGAGCCGCACAGCATCGCGAGCCGAGGCCCTGGCGGCGGCGTTGGGTTGCGAGGCCGCGCCGCTGGACAGGCTGGAGCTCGGCGCGGTCGATCTGCTCGTCAACGCGTCACCGGCCGGCATGGCCGGCCAGCCGCCCCTCACGATCGACCTCAGCGCCTTGCCGAGCCATGCGATCGTCGACGACATCGTCTATGCGCCCGCCGTCACGCCGCTTCTTGCCGCAGCGCGAGCGCGGGGTCTGCGACATATCGGAGGCCTCGGCATGCTCCTGCATCAGGCTGTCCCGGGGTTCGAGCGCTTTTTCGGCAAGCGCCCGGCGGTCACGCCCGAGCTGCGGGCGCTCGTCGAGGCGGACGTCGCCGCCGGCTAGTGCATGGTGCGGGCGGTTCCGCTCGTCATCGTCTCGGCCTCAGCCGCCACCTCGCAGACGAAGTCGATCGCGGCTTCGATGCTCTCCAGCCCGCGGATCTGACGGCGCGCCTCGGCGTCCTCGATCATCACCATGACGGCCGGCGCGATCCGGCAGATCGTGAACCGCAGGAGCTCCGGCGTGATCGCCGGCGGCGTCAGCACCGCCCAGGTGATGCCCTCGGCGTTCGAGTGCAGCGCGAAAGCGTGTGCCGGCAGGGCGTTGCGGCAGCGATCCGCAATGAAATCCTGCTCGCTCGTCTCGAGTGTGTCGCCAAAGGTCTCGCCGAACGCCATCGCTCGCTCCATATGTTACGATATAACATATGAGACGGTTCGGCGTGTGAGGCAAGTCGCGGCTAACCTACTCGACGACCTCGTTCGGTAGACGCCCCAGAGGTCGCCCTGCTTGATGAAGCCGTCGAAGCCGACGCCGTTCACGCGGCACCAGATCTTGTCGCAGGAGCGGATGCCGGCAATGACGTTGGGCTCGAGCTTGGCGACGGGCGACGAGGTCTCGCTCGGCTTGCTGTAGAGCGTGACGGCCGGCCCGTCCTTCTTCCAGGGCGTGACCAGCGCCGTGCGTCGGCCCGACAGCAGCGAGTGCAGCACCCAGCCTTCAGAGCCCTCGGAGTCGCGGACCTTGCGCCACGTCTCGAACTCGGCGGTCACCTCGACCGGCAGGCCGGCCCGCTCGAAGATCCAGGTTGTGCGATGGTCTTTGGACGGACCTTCGCGCAGGTTCACGCGATCCGACTTGAGGCTGACATAGCGCGGCACCGGCAGGCCGCTCGCCGAGCCCAATTGCTGGGCATGAGCCGGCGCGGCTAGCGCGGCGACGAACGCGAGCAGCGCGAAGCTGCGGGCGATCCGGCGAGGCATCGACAGTCCGAGGGGCATTCGTGCGTCCTGGAGATCTTCCGGCGCGGAGGGCGCCATGCGTCCAACACCGCACTTCTTGTCTTATGCCAATCATCTGATACGAGAGGCCGAAGGCACGAGGCGGCTTTTGCCGTGCTCTCCTTGATGGCTCGACATGGTTAAAGGGGGGTGAAATCCGGGCGGTTCGGCGCCGATTTCACCGACGGTCGCGGCGTGTACGAGCTTGAGACGAGGGGCCGCGCGGAACGTTGGACATGAGCAAGAAGAGACCGCTCGTCATCATTACGCGCCGGCTGCCTGATCGCGTCGAGACACGTATGTGCGAGCTGTTCGACACGCGGCTCAACATCGACGACATCGCGATGACGCGCGCCCAGCTCATCGAGGCCGTGAAGACCGCCGACGTGCTGGTGCCGACGGTGACCGACCGCATTGACGCCGAGATCGTCCGCGAGGCCGGCCCGCAGCTCAAGCTCATCGCCAACTTCGGCAACGGCATCGACAACATCGCCATCGGCGCAGCGATCGAGCGCGGCATCACGGTCACCAACACGCCTGGCGTCCTGACCGAGGACACCGCCGACATGACGATGGCGCTGATCCTCGCCGTCGCCCGCCGCATCGTCGAGGGCGCCGGGGCGATCCCCGCCAACGAATGGACGGGTTGGGCGCCGACCTGGATGCTCGGCCGCCGCATCACCGGCAAGCGCCTCGGCATCGTCGGCATGGGCCGCATCGGCCAGGCCATCGCCCGGCGCGCCCGCGCCTTCGGCCTGCAGATCCACTACCACAACCGCCGGCGCCTCGGGACGCTCGTCGAGGAGAAGCTCGAAGCCACCTACTGGGACTCGCTCGACCAGATGCTGGCGCGCATGGACATCGTCTCGGTGAACTGCCCCCATACGCCGGCGACCTACCACCTGCTCTCCGCGCGGCGGCTCAAGTACCTGCGGCCCGAGGCGATCCTCATCAACACGTCGCGCGGCGAGGTCATCGACGAGAACGCGTTGACGCGGATGCTCGAGGCCGGCGAGCTCGCCGGCGCCGGGCTCGACGTGTTCGAGCACGAGCCGTCGGTCTCGCCGAAGCTCATCAAGCTCGCCAAGGCGGGCAAGGTGACGCTGCTGCCGCACATGGGGTCGGCGACCACAGAGGGCCGCGTCGACATGGGCGACAAGGTCATCGTGAACGTGAAGGCCTTCTGGGACGGCCATCGGCCGCCCGACCGCGTGCTCGCGAGCATGCTCTAAGGACTTCGCCGCTCTCCGTCGTTCGTCGGATGACCGTTTCGGTGTGGGTTCTGCATTCTGTGCAGAATGAACATCGAGGTCAATTCGCGGGAGGCGGACGCCATGACTGCAGCCACCATGGGTTGGCGGCCCCATCCGCCGCTGCCGCGACCGCTCAAGTATGCGGCGGCGCTCGCCGTGCTGATTGCGGTGCTCGACTGGGCGGCGCTGGCGATCGACGGCACGACGGTGATCCTGCGCAATCTCGCTCATGGCCATGACCTGCCGCAGGCGATGTTCCTGTGGTTCCGCTATTTCACGATCCTCACGAACATCGGCGTCGCGGCGCTGATGAGCCTCACCGCCTATCGGCTCTATCGCCACCGTCCGCTGCCGTCGGCGGCGCTCTATGCGTCGGCGCTCGTCTACATTCTGGTCGTCTGCGCGACCTACGAGGCCGTTCTGCGCACGTCGTGGACGCCGCGCGGCATGGGCTTCGACACGGACCTCACCTTCCACGATATCGTGCCGGCGCTGGTTCTGGTGTTCTGGACACTGTTCGCTCCGAAGCGCGGCCTCGGCTTGCGCTACTCGCTCCTCTTGATGATCTATCCGGCGATCTATTTCGCCGGCACGCTTATCGCGGGCGCGCTTGGCGAGACCTACCCCTACAGCTTCCTCGACGTGAGCAAGCTCGGCTATCCCGCGGTTGCCGTGACCGGCGTCGTGTTCCTGGTCATCTTCTATGCGCTGGGGCTCGCCACCATCACCGCCTCGCGGCGCAAGCGGCTCAAGTTTTCGCGGCCGGCGCGCCACGAGGCACCGGAGCTTCGCCCGCTCGAGCAGGGACACCGCTAGCCCGCGGCCTTGCGAGCAGCTTTAAGGTTCGCGCCTCGCGACCTTAGGGCCCGCATGATCCTGGTTCTCATCGCCGCCGCCGGCTTCGTCGCCGGCTTCATCAACGTGCTCGCCGGTGGCGGCTCGTTCATCACCCTGCCGGCCCTGGTCGCGGGCGGCCTCACCGCGCTCGGGGCGAACGCGACCTCGACCGTGGCCCTGTTCCCGGCCCAGGCGATGACCACTTGGCTTGCGCGCCGCGACATCGTCATGCCCGCCGACGATGCCGGCGGCATCAGTGTGCGGATGTTGGCCGTCATCAGCACCATCGGCGGGCTGTTCGGCGCGCTGCTGCTGCTCGTGACTCCGCCGGGCGTCTTCGCGCGCATCGTGCCGTGGCTGATCCTGTTCGCGACGGCTGTGTTCGCGCAGGCGAGCTTCGGCGGCGGCGTGCCGGCCGGCGGGCGCTTCGGACTGCCGCGCCGCTACGTCTATGTCGTGCAGGGCGTCGTCGCGATCTACGGCGGCTACTTCGGCGGCGGCATCGGCATCATGATGCTGGCGGCGCTCGCCCTGTTCGGGCTCACCGACATGCGGGTGATGACCTCGATCAAGATCCTGCTCGCGATGCTCATGAACGTCGCCGCCGTCGTGACCTTCGTCATCGCCGGCCTCGTCGCCTGGCGCAGGCGCTGGTGCTGATGGCCGGCGCGATCGTCGGCGGCGCAGCGGGGATCGTCGCCGCGCGCCGCGTGCCGGCCTTGTGGGTGCGCGTGTTCGTGGTCGTCGCCGGGCTGGCGCTGACGGTGGTCTTCTTCCTGCGCCAGGGTCACTAGCTCACCCGGCGCGTGGCCCGACATCAGACGTCGAGCCGCACGATCACCGGCACGTGGTCGGACGGACGCTCCCAGCCGCGACCCTCTTTCAGGATGGTCATGCTGTCGATGCGGTCGCCCAGGCTCCGGCTCACCCAGACATGGTCGAGGCGGCGGCCCTTGTCGGCCTTTGCCCAGTCCGGCGAGCGGTAGCTCCACCATGTGTAGCACTTCTGGTCCGGGGGGATGATGTGGCGGAGCACGTCGACCCAGGGACCGGCCGCGAAGGCGCGCCCGAGCTTCTCGACCTCGACCGGCGTATGGCTGACGATCTTGAGCAGCGCCTTGTGACTCCAGACGTCATGCTCGAGCGGGGCCACGTTGAGATCACCGACGAGGATCGCGTCGCCGGCTGCGACGCTCTCGCGCGTCGCCCACTCCGCCATCTCGTCGAGGAAGCCGAGCTTGTGCGCGAACTTCGGATTGATCTCGGGGTCGGGCTCGTCGCCGCCGGCCGGCACATAGAAATTGTGCAGCGTGATCGGCCTGCCGCCCGGCGCCAGGCCGACGGCGATATGCCGGGCGTCGGTCTTGCCGCAGAAGCCGCGGCGCTCGATGCGCTGGAACGGGAGCTTCGAGGCGATGGCGACCCCGTGGTACCCCTTCTGCCCGTTGATCGCGACATGCGCGTAGCCGGCCTTGCGGAACGCCGCGAGCGGAAACTCGGCGTCCCGACATTTCGTCTCCTGCAGGCAGATGACGTCCGGCGCGTGCTGCTTCAGCACGCGCGTCACGAGATCGATGCGCAGGCGCACCGAGTTGATGTTCCAGGTCGCGAGGGTGAGCACACCCCTCTCCTGCGTGGGCCGGGGCGCCGAGGCAAGCGCGGCGCTCCCACGCGCACACAATTTCTGCGCGCTTCGGCTCTAAGCTTACGTTACGGAAACAAGCCGGTGATATGGTCGCGCGTCAATGATTCGGGCATCATCGTCCCAGGTCTGCCTCATGACCCTTACCGAGGTCTCGACGCCCGACGCCGCACCGGCGACCGCGGCATCGAGTGCCATGCACACCGCAATCCTGAACCAGCTTGCCGAGGGCGTGATCGTCACCGACGCCGCGGGCCGCATCACGATGGTGAACGGCGCGGCGGCGGCGATCCATGGCGTCGCGCGGCTCGATATCGAGCCCGACGACTACAGCAAGACCTACCATCTCCTCACCGAAGACGGCGCGCCGTACGCGCCGCGCGATCTGCCGCTCGCCCGCGCCGTCCGCGGCCAAACGGTCCGCGACGAGCGCTGGCGCATCATGCGGCCCGACGGCCGAGAGGTGCTGGCGACCGGCACCGCGCTGCCGCTCCGCGATGCGAGCGGGGCACAGATCGGTGCCGTGCTCACCGTCCGCGACGACACGGCACGCGATGCGGCGGAGCGGTCACTTCGCGAGCTCAATGCCACGCTCGGCGAGCGGGTCATCGAGCGCACCCGCGAGGCCGAGGCCGCCCGCGCGACCGCCGAGGCGGCGAACCTGGCGAAGTCGGAGTTCCTGGCGGCGATGAGCCATGAGATCAGGACCCCGCTCCACGGCATCCTCGGCTATGCCGACCTGCTGCTCGAAGAAAGCGCGATGCCGTCGACGGCGCGCCTGTCGGTCGAGCGCATCCGCTCCGCCGGCGCCGCGCTGCTGACGATCGTCGACGACATCCTCGATTTTTCGAAAGTCGAGTCCGGGCAGATCGAGCTGGTCGACGAGCCCTTCGCGCCGGAGTCGCTCGCCGACGAAGCCGTTGCGATCGTGCGCGCCACGGCCGAGCGCAAGCAGCTGCAGCTGACGGTCGATATCCGGCCGGCGCTTCCGGCGCGCGTGGTCGGCGACCGCGACAGGCTGCGGCAGGTCCTGCTGAACCTGCTGAACAATGCGATCAAGTTCACACATGTCGGCGGCGTCAGGCTGACGGTTTCGGCGGTGGCGGCAGATCAGGGCCGCGTGCGGCTGCGCTTCGAGGTGCGCGACAGCGGCATCGGCATCGCTGCGGCCAAGACGCATCTTCTGTTCGAGCGGTTCAGCCAGGTCGACCGCTCGATCCAGCGCGAGTTCGGCGGCACGGGTCTCGGGCTGGCGATCTGCAAGCGCTTGATCGACGCCATGGGCGGCACGATCGGCGTCGACAGCGACATCGGCCGCGGCTCGACGTTCTGGTTCGAGATCGCGCTGCCGATCGCCGCCGCGTCGTCTCCGGCGTCCGTAGCGGCCACCACAGCTTCGCCCATCGCGCCACGTCGTATCCTCGTTGTCGAAGATGTGCCCATGAACCAGGATCTCTGCCGCGCGGTGCTGGAGCGCGGCGGCCATCGCGTCGATGTGGCGCCGGGCGGCGCGGAGGCCGTGGCCGCAGTCCAGGCGACGCCCTACGACCTCGTCCTGATGGACGTCCAGATGCCGGAGGTCGATGGGATCACGGCGACCCGCCTCATCCGTTCTCTCAAGCATCCCGGTGCGAACGTGCCCATCATCGGGATGACGGCCAACGTCCTGTCGCATCAGGTCGCCGCCTTTGCCGAAGCCGGCATGCAGGACCACATCGGAAAACCCTTCCAGCGCGACGCGCTGTTCGCCTTGGTCGAGCGCTGGGCAACGAGCAAACCCGCAATGCCCGACCTCGACGGCTTCCATCGCGACACCTTCAACGCCATCGCCGAAGCGGTTGGTCCGCAGGTCATCGATCGCATGCTCGCCAAGCTCGTAAGGGAGCTGGAGGGTCGTCTCGGCCCGGACGGCAGCGTTCTCGAGCGGGAGAAGGTGGCCTTCGACGCTCATGCCCTGGTCTCGAGCCTCGGCTCGCTCGGCTTCGATGCCATCGCCGCGCAGTGTCGCGTCGTCGAGACCGCCTGCAGGGCCGGCGGCGAGTATCGCGACGAGCTGGCGCGCCTGCACGACCTACGGCGAAAGACGCTGCATCAGATCGCGGCGCTCCGCGCGGCATAACGCCGGCTCCGACGCGCCATTGACACCCGCGCGTGCAGCGACGAAACCCGTCGCCACGCCGCAGGACCGCACATGCCAGCCACGACCGAGACCCTCGCCGCCACCATCGAGGCGGCCTTCGAAGCCCGCGCCACCATCACCGCCGAGACCACGGGCGAGGTCCGCGACGCTGTCGTCGAGGCGCTGAGCCGCCTGGACAAGGGCGAGCTGCGCGTCGCCGAGCCGCGCGACGGCGAGGGGCCCGGGGCCTGGCACGTCAATCAATGGCTGAAGAAGGCGGTGCTCCTGTCCTTCCGGCTCAACGACATGACCGCCATCCCCGGCGGCCCCGGCGGCGCCACATGGTGGGACAAGGTGCCGTCGAAGTTCGAGGGCTGGGGCCCGGCCGAGCATAAGGCGGCGGGCTTCCGCTCGGTGCCGGGCTGCGTCGTGCGGCGGTCCGCCTACATCGCGCCGAACGTCGTGCTGATGCCGTCTTTCGTGAACCTCGGCGCCTATGTCGATTCCGGCACGATGGTCGACACCTGGGTGACCGTCGGCTCCTGCGCGCAGATCGGCAAGAACGTCCATCTCTCGGGCGGCGTCGGCATCGGCGGCGTGCTCGAGCCTCTGCAGGCCAATCCCACGATCATCGAGGACGACTGCTTCATCGGCGCCCGCTCGGAGGTCGTCGAGGGCGTCGTCGTCGGCCGCGGTGCCGTGCTGGCGATGGGCACGTTCATCTCCGCCTCGACCAAGATCATCGACCGCACGACGGGCCAGGTGCACGTCGGCTACGTGCCGCCCTACTCCGTCGTCGTCTCGGGCAACATGCCGGGCAAGCCGCTGCCCGATGGGACGCCGGGTCCCTCGCTCTACTGCGCCGTCATCGTGAAGACGGTCGACGCCCGTACGCGCGAGAAGACGGCGATCAACGACCTGCTGCGCACGTGATCGCGTTGAGCGGCGAGCGCGCGCGGTTCCTGTTCCGCGAGGATGTCGGCGTCGTCGACGCCGCGACGTGGCGCTTCCATGCCGGCTGGCTCTTCGGCCTGCTCGTCGCGTTGACCCTCGTCATCGTGCCGCTCGTGCCGTTCATGCACCACGACCTGGCGCGGCAGCCGTTCTTCGCGCCGATGACGATCATCGCCAACACCTACATCATCGCATATGCCTTCGCCGTGCTGGTGATCGCGATCTCCTACGTCATGCTGTCAATCAAGCGGCTGCGCGACCGCGCACGGCCGACCGCCCTTGCCGGCCTCGTGCCGTTCCTCGCGTTCGTTGCCGCCTCCCTGCACTTCCTGCAGCCGATCGCCGCGGACGCGATCTCGATCTGGTACGTCGTGATCCTCGATGGGCTGCTCGCCGTCGCGATCGTCGGCACGGTGATCGAGCTGGGCTTCCGGCCCTCGGCCTGAGCCGCGCCGATGGTCGCCGTCCGCTCCAGCGAGGCCGACCGCGTCATCTCGAACCCGCCGGCAGGTGTCTTTCTCTATCTCGTTTTCGGCTCGGACGCGGGGCTGATTGCCGAACGCGCCAAGACGATCCTGTCGCGTGCCGTCGATGACCCGAAGGACGGCTTCCAGCTCGTGCGCCTCGACGGGGACGATGTCGCGTCCGACCCGCTGAAGCTCGTCGACGAGGCCAATGCCGTGCCGATGTTCGGCGGCCGCAAGGCGATCGGCGTCGAGGCCTCCGCCAAGTCGCTGCTGCCGGCGATCGAGCCGCTGTTGAAGGCGCCCCCGCGCGACTGCGTGGTCGTCGTCGAGGCGGGCGCGCTGAAGCGTGACCACCAGCTGCGCAAGCTCTGCGAGAGCGCCAAGATGGCGCTCGCCATCGAGTGCTATCCCGACGGCCCGCGCGAGATCGCGCAGCTCGTCGACTCCGAGCTGGCGGCCGTGGGCCTGACGATCGATCCCGATGCCAAGGAGCTGTTGCTCTCCCTGCTCGGCCAGGACCGGCTCACCACGCGCTCCGAGCTCGAGAAGCTCGCGACCTACGCGCACGGGTCGGGCCGGGTCGGGATCGCCGACGTCGAGGCGATCGTCGCCGATGCCTCGGCCTTGGTGCTCGACCACGCGGTCGATGGCGCCTTCGGCGGCGATGTCACCGCCGTCGAGACGACCACGGAGCGCCTGTTCGCCGAGAACGGCGACGTCAACCAGCTTCTCGGCGCGGCGCTGCGCCACGCGAGCGCGCTGCATCGCGCAGCCTCAGGCGGCGGCGAGGGCTCGTTCTACGGCGCGCGCAAGGCGCTGGCGCAGGCGCAGCTGCGCAAATGGAGCGAAGCGCGCCTCGGCCGCGCCGTGGCGGTTCTCGGCGAGGCAGTCGGCCGCGCCCGCCGCGAGCCGCGCCTCGCGCAGGCGATCGCGGTGCGGGCTCTTTGGACCGTCGCGCTTGCGGCGAGAGGCGGCAGTGAGCGCGCCTGAGTGCGTTCGCCCACCGACCTGGGCAAAAAAAAGCCCGCCAGCACGAGGCTGACGGGCTTTGGAAGTCTTGGGAGGAAGTCACCCGGAAAAACCGGGGGCAAAAGGGTCGCTTTCGCTTGCGAACATATGCGATGCGATATCCGCATCGACCAGACGATTCGGCAGCACGGCTGCCATGCGTCATAAGCGTAGCTATGCGGCCGAAACGCTGTCTGCCACCGCGTCGACCTCCTGCTTCCGGGTCATGAACTGGGCCCGCGCCAGAGCGGCGAAGCGGCCGTTCGCCGCCACCAGCTCCTCGAACGATCCCTGCTCCAGCACCTTGCCGTGGTCGAGGAGCAGGATGCGGGTGGCATTCCGAATGGTCGCCAACCGGTGCGCGATAACGAAAGTCGTACGGCCGGCGGTCGCGCTGGCGAGCGCGAGCTGCAGCTTCTGCTCGGTCGCCGCATCAAGCGCCGCCGTCGCTTCGTCGAAGATCATGATCGGCGGGTCCTTCAGGAGGGCGCGCGCGATCGCCAGGCGCTGACGCTCGCCGCCGGAGAGCGAGCGGCCGCGCTCCCCGACGGACGTCGCGAGCCCCTGCGGCTGGCGTGCGACGAAGTCGGCGGCCTGCGCCAGCTCGAGCGCGCGCTGGACCTCTTCCGGCGTCGCGTTGGGCTTTCCGATGCGCAGGTTCTCCTCGATCGAGCGGGCGAACAGCATCGGTTCCTGGAAGACGACGCCGATGTTGCGGCGGAGCGCCACGAGCGGCATGTCGCGGATGTCGATGCCGTCGATCGTCAGGCGCCCCTGCTCGGGATCGAAGGCGCGGTGCAGCAGCGCGAGCGTCGTCGACTTGCCGGAGCCGGTGGCGCCGACGAGCGCGATCGTGTCGCCGGGCTCGGCCACGATGTCGAGATGCTCGACGGCCGGGCGCGTCGGGCGACCATCCGGCTTGCTGCCTTCGCTCGGCGGGTAGGAGAACGTCACGTCCTCGAACACGACGCGGCCTTTGAGCTTGCCGGGGTCCGGCGCGCCGGGCTTGTCGGCGACCTGCGGCACCGTGTCGAGCACGCGGAAGAAGTCGCCGAGCTTCTCGGCCTGGAGAAACAGCGAGTTCGAGAAGTTCGAGAGCTGCTCGAGCCGGCCAATCAGCATCGTCGCGAAGCTCATGAACATCACGATGCCGCCGATCGTGCCGATGCCGTGCAGGTAGAGGACGGTGCCGAACACGAAGATCGCGAGCAGCGTGATCGTCGAGGCCGCGCGGCTGAACACGCCGGCCGCCGCCCACCAGGTCAGCACCGGCATCTGCGCCGCGAGGAGCGACCGCGACAGCGAGCGCATCGCGGCAAGCTCGGCATCGATGCTGGTGAAGCTCTGGATCACCGGGACGTTGCCGAGCACGTCGGACGCGCGCTCGGCGAGGCTCGTGTTGTAGAACTCGACGTGGCGCTGGAGCGTCTCGGTGCGCCGGCGAACGAAGGTCGCCACCGATCCGACCAGCACGATGAGCGCGACGAGCAGCAGGCCGAGGCGCCAGTTGAACCACAGCGACACCGGCAGGATGACGATCAGCGACAGGAGAGCCGCGAGATTTTCGCGAAAAAGTGAGAGGTAGGTGACGAACATGCCGGTCGCGCTGTCGAGCATGATCTTCAGCGAGCGGCCGGAGTGGGTAGCGGTGTGGAAGGCGAGCGGCAGCTCGAGCGCATGCTCGAAGAAGCTCGCCATCACCGCGAGGCGGCGGCGATGCGCGAGCCGGTCGGCGAGCAGCGATACGACGACGGCGGCGGCGATCGAGGCGAGCGCGAAGCCGATCCAGGCGAGGATCGTCGGCATCAGCGCGTCGAGGCTAGGCAGGTGCCCGCCCTTGGCGCCCTGGCTCAGGGTGTTGATCAGCCGCCCGAGAAGGACCGGCTCCGCGAATTGAGTCGTCACCATCGCGATGGCGGCGACGACGAGGATCGCCACCGCACGCTTCTCGGTGCGCAGCATCGCGAGCACGCGCCCGTAGATCTGGAAGAACGACATCGCCGCCGGATTCGAGAGGGAAACGCGGCGGATATAGCATCTCAGGCCCGGGCGAGAACATCGGCGTCATGCCCCTGCGACGGTTCGGCCCGGAGTAGAGCTATCGCGGCCGCGGACAGCAGAGCCGCGCTTGCGTCGCGGGGGCGAGAGGTGCATCACGCCGGCCATGATCCGCTCCGCCTTGATGAACGTGATGACCGCCGCTGCGCTGAAGGCCGGCCGCAACCTGAAGCGCGACTTCGGCGAGGTGGAGAACCTGCAGGTCTCGGTCAAAGGCCCGGGCGACTTCGTCACCGCGGCCGACAAGCGCTCGGAGAAGACCTTGTACGAGGAGCTCTCCAAGGCGCGGCCGGGCTACGGCTTCGTGATGGAGGAGTCCGGCGTGGTGGAGGGCTCGGACAAGAGCCACACCTGGCATGTCGACCCGCTCGACGGCACGACGAACTTCCTGCACGGCATCCCGATCTTCGCCATCTCGATCGCGCTCGAGCGCGAGGGCCAGCTTGTCGCCGGCGTGGTCTACAATCCGGCCGACGACGACATGTTCGTCGCCGAGCGCGGACAGGGCGCCTATCTCAACAACCGCCGCTTGCGCGTCTCGGCGCGACGCCAGCTGTCGGACTGCATCATCGGTTGCGGCATCCCGCACCTCGGCAAGCGGCGCCAGCACGGTCGCTTCCTCAACGAGGCGCACGTGCTGATGGGCGAGGTCTCGAACCTGCGCCGTCTCGGCGCCGCGGCGCTCGATATCTGCTACGTCGCCGCCGGCCGCTACGACGGCTACTGGGAGCGCCAGCTCTCGAGCTGGGACATGGCCGCCGGCATCGTCATGGTGCGCGAGGCCGGCGGCTTCGTCAGCGACTGCGACGGCGGTTCCGACATGATGACCAAAGGCGACATCTGCTGCGGCAACGAGGCCGTGCAGGCGGCGCTGCTCGGCCTCGTGAAGGGCGTGAAGACGCCGGCCTGACCCTACGCCGGGATGTCGGCGACGCTCGGCTTGACGATCGCGAACAGGTCGGCGACCGCCGCGAGGCTCGCGCTCTGCAGCGTCGCGGCCGGGACGACCGCGCCGTCCGGGCCAGGCAGGTCGCGCGTCGCGGTCGTCGCGGCGATGATCGTCGGGCGGAAGCCGAGATTGAAGGCGCTGCGCGCCGTCGAGTTGACGCACATGTGCGTCATGAAGCCGGCCAGCACGATGTCCTTGATGCCGGCCGCGTCGAGCTGCTTCTGCAACTCGGTGCCGACGAAGGCGCTGGGATAGTTCTTGACGATCACCGCCTCGCCGCCGGCCGGCGCGACCTCATCGGCGATCGCGCCGATCTTGGCGTTGACGTCGTAGGGCGAGCCGGCGCCGGCGTCGTGCTGGATATGGAAGATCGGAATGCCGGCTTCGCGGGCACGGCCGAGGATCTTCGCGCCCTCCTTGATCGCCGGCTCGACGCCCTCGAGCTTCATGACGCCTTCGCGATAGGTGTTCTGGAAGTCGATCATGATAAGCGCCGAGCTCTTCAGGCTCGGGGCTTCGGCGCCGAGGCCGGAGACATCGCGCAGCGTCTGTGGCGTGGACATGGGGCAGCTTCCTCGCTTTGATCCGCCGCGCTTCGTTGGGCGGGGTCCGTTGGCGAGGGATAGCGCGCGAGAGCGGCGATGCAAGCTGCCGTTCGTCGCGGGAGCGCGCGCGAGGGCCTAGACGTTGATCTGGATGTAGACGATGCCCGACTTCACGAGCCACCAACCGAGACCGGCCAGCATCACGACGAGCGTGGCGATGAGGCCGAGAACGAACCCCCGAGGTAGGACTCGCGGTTCGGAAGCGCCTTGTCGACCGCGCCGCCCAGGCGACCGCGGCTCGATCGGAACTCGGTGTCAACACGGATTGTCGACGGCATTCTGGCCTCCTATGGCTACATACCGTCCGCCGAATTCGTGAACGTTTCGTTTGAGACGCGACGTTCGCCGACCGCAGCAAGTCTTCGTGACAGCCGGGCTCAGGTGTGCCGGGCCAGGACTTCGCGCACGGTGTCGACGAGGCTCGTCTCCGGCACCGCCTGCTGAGCGCGGGCGCGCAGCTCGACGTAGTCGGCGCGATCCTTCGTCGACTTGGCGAGCTCGGCGCCGAGCACGAGATCGCGCACCACGACCTGCGGGCCGTCGGCGTGGTCGCGCTCGTTCGAGCCCTGGATCACGGCGCAGATCGACCCGCGCCTGTCGGCATATTTCAGCTGGGCGTTCATGCCCGACGCGCCGAGGTACAGCTCGGCGGCGATGCCGGCCTGGCGCAGCCGCGTGACCAGCGCCTGGTAGCGCGCAACCTCCGGCTTATCGAGGACGAGCACGACGACGGGGCCGCGGTGCGCTGTGTCCGCGACGATGGGCGACTTGATCGCCTTGAGCGCCGCGAAGAGGCGCGAAACGCCGATCGAGAAGCCGGTCGCCGGCACGTCCTCGCCGCGAAAGCGCCCGACGAGCCCGTCGTAGCGGCCGCCGCCGCCGACCGAGCCGAAGCGGATCTTTTGGCCGTCGTCGCCGGTGATCTCGAAGGTCAGCTCGGCCTCGAAGACGGGGCCGGTGTAGTATTCGAGGCCGCGCACGACGGACGGATCGATCGTGATCCGGTTCTCGTAGCCGCCGATCAGCGCCGCGATGCCGCGCAGCTCCTCGACGCCCTCGGTTCCGCGCGGCGTCTCGCCGAACGTGGCGGCGAGACGGGCGACCGTCGCCTGGTCGTCGGCGCCTCTGGCGTCGAGCACGGCGAGCACCTTTTCGGCCTGCGCGTCGTCCAGCCCCGCGCCCTTGGTGAAGTCGCCGGACTCGTCCTTGCGGCCGCCGCCGAGCAGCAGGCGCACCCCTTCGACACCGAACTTGTCGAACTTGTCCATGGCCCGCAGGACAGTCAGCCGGCGGCCGGCGTTCTCAGCGCCGCCGAGGCCGATCGCCTCCATCACGCCATCGAGCACCTTGCGGTTGTTGACCTTGATGACGTAGTCGCCGCGCGCGATGCCGAGCGCCTCGAGCGTGTCCGCCATCATCATGCACATCTCGGCATCCGCCGCGACGCTGCCCGCGCCGACCGTATCGGCGTCGAACTGCATGAACTGGCGGAAGCGGCCCGGCCCCGGCTTCTCGTTGCGGAACACGTAGCCCGCCCGGTACGAGCGATAGGGCTTCGGCAGACGATCAAAGTTCTCTGCCACGAAGCGGGCGAGCGGCGCGGTGAGGTCGTAGCGCAGGCTCAGCCACTGCTCGTCGTCGTCCTTGAACGAGAACACGCCGGCGTTCGGCCGGTCCTGGTCCGGCAGGAACTTGCCGAGCGCGTCGGTGAACTCGATCGCCGGCGTCTCCACCGCCTCGAAGCCGTAGAGCTCATAGACGCCGCGGATCGTCTCCAGCATGCGCTGCGTCGCGGCGATATCGGCCGGCCCGCGGTCGATCAGACCGCGCGGCAGGCGCGCCTCCGCGGCTCTCGTCTTGGTGTCGCTCATCTCGGCCCCGTGGGAAGGCTGCCTCTTAGGCGGGGGCGGCGCGGTGGGCAAGAGCGCGCCTCAAGGACTACCGCCGGCACAGGCCTCTCAGGAAGGGACGCATCACCGCCTTCACGAGCTCGTCGAGCGGCGCCGTCTGATTTGCCGTCTCGTCGATCATCAGCATCGCCAGGCCGTGGACGAGCGACCAGCAGGAGAGGATCGCCATCTCGATCGACGCCGGATCGTCGCGGACGTCGAAGCGGCGGTCGGCGATGCCGCGCACGATGACCTCGCGCAGCACGGCCTTGGCACCGGTGCCCGCCGCCTCGGCCGCTTCGGCACAGAAGTCGGGGCGCGCGAACTCGGGGCCGAACATCAGCCGGTAGAGCGCCGGGTTGCTGGTCGCGAAGGCGACATAGGCCTGCGCGATGGCGCGCACGGCGGCCTTGCCGTCGTCGTGGCCGGCGATCGCGGCGCGCATCCTCTGCTCCAGCGCGCCTCGAAACCGCTGGCGGCGATCGCATCCAGCAGATGCAGCTTGTCCGGAAAGTGGTTGTAGGGGGCGCTGTGCGAGACGCCGGCGCGCCGGGCGACCTCTCGGAGCGAAAAGTCCCAGTTCTGCTCCTCGGTGACGAGGGCCAGGGCGGCATCGATCAGCGTCCGGCGAAGGTCGCCGTGGTGGTAGCCCCTGTGTGTCGCCGGCGTCTGGGTCTTCACCGTCGTGGTGGCTGGCATTGCGATCCACTAGCCGGGTGCCGGCATATTGACAATGCCAACATCCATATTGACAGTGTCAACATGTGGCTTATGTTGGCGCTGTCAACTTGCAGCCGGCCGACGAGGCCAGGGAGCCTGCCATGAATGTGCATGTCGAAGCCGCAAGCCTTGAGGCCGCCAGCCACCTAAATCTCTCCTCGATCCTGGACAGCCAGCGTGCCGCCTTCCTTCGCGACGGCGCGCCGTCCTACGAGGCGCGGATCGCCAATCTCGCAAAGTTGCGGAAAGCCATCCTCGCGCACCGCAAGGACATCGAGGCCGCGATCCACGCCGACTTCGGCAACCGCTCGGCCTACGAGACGGCGCTCATGGAGATCATGCCGATCGTCGGCGGCATCGACTATCTGCGCAAGCACCTGCGCGGCTGGATGCGCCCGAAGGCGCGGCACGTCGCGCTGCAGTTCCGTCCCGGCACGGCGAAGATCCTCACGCAGCCGCTCGGCGTCATCGGCATCGTCGCGCCGTGGAACTACCCGGCGAGCCTCTCCCTGATCCCGCTCGCCACGGCGCTCGCCGCTGGAAACCGCGCGATGATCAAGCCGTCGGAATACACGCCGAGGACGTCGGCGTTCCTCGCGTCGCTCGTCGGCGGCATCTTCTCGGCTGACGAGGTCGCCGTCGTGACGGGCGGTCCGGAGGTCGGCGCGGCGTTCTCCGAGCTCGCGTTCGACCATCTCCTCTTCACCGGCAGCACGAGCATCGGGCGGTCGGTGATGCAGGCGGCGAGCAAGAACCTCGTGCCGGTTACGCTGGAGCTCGGCGGCAAGTCGCCGGTCATCGTCGACCAGGGATTCGATGCGGCGAAGGCGGCGAAGTCCATCGTCTTCGGCAAGCTCAGCAATGCCGGCCAGACCTGCATCGCACCGGACTATGCGCTGGTCCACGAGACCGATCTCGACGTTTTCGTCGCGGCGTTCACCGCCGCAGCGCGCAACGCCTACCCGGCCGGCACAAGCGACGACGCCTACGGCTCGGTCATCAGCCAACGCCATTATGACCGGCTGGTCGGATTGGTCGCAGACGCGCGCGAAAAAGGCGCCAAGATCATCGAGATCGGCGCCGCGCCCGGCGCGACCCGCCCGCGCACGATCGCGCCGACGCTCATCCTCGGCGCGACGCCGGAGATGAAGGTGATGCAGGAGGAGATCTTCGGACCCATCCTGCCGGTCCTGCCCTACCGCGCGAGCGAGGAGACGATCGCCCGCGTCAACGCCGGCCCGCGCCCTCTCGCGCTCTACGTGTTCAGTGACAAGCAGCAGGTCATCGACGACATCCTTGCCCGCACGACGAGCGGCAACGTGACGGTCAACGACACGTTGCTCCATTGCGCGGTGGACGACCTGCCGTTCGGCGGCATCGGCGCCAGCGGCATGGGCGCCTACCACGGCGAGGAAGGCTTCCGCGCCTTCAGCCACAGCAAGGGCGTCTTCACCCAGAGCAAGTGGAACCTCACCGGCACGGTGCGGGCGCCGTTCGGCCGGGTCGCCGACCTGCTCCTCGCCGCGCTCCTGCGCTGAGAGGCGAGGACAGCCGAGCCACCCGCCCAAGCGCGCGCCCAGACATTGAAGTTAACTCCAACCTCATGGCCGATGCCGTGACGAGAGACGTCAGATGGACATCTTCAACACCCTCACGCTTCCCAACGGCTCGAGCATTTCGAACCGCATCGCCAAGGCGGCCATGGAAGAAAACATGGCCGATGCCGATCAGGCGCCATCCGAGAAGCTGATGCGGCTCTACCAAGCGTGGGCCGGCGGCGGCGCTGGCCTGCTCATCTCCGGCAACGTGATGGTCGACGGCCGTGCCATGACCGGCCCGGGCGGCGTCGTTCTCGAGAGCGACGCGCACCTCGACCGGTTCAAGCGCTGGGCGTCGATCGGTCGATCCGGCGGCGCGCAGTTCTGGCTGCAGATCAACCATCCTGGCCGCCAGATGCCGGCGAGCCTCGGGCAGAAGACCTGGGCGCCCTCGGCGATCCCGCTCGAGCTCGGCAACATGTCGAAGCACTTCTCCATGCCGGAGGCGATGACGGAGGACGTCATCGCAGACGTGATCCAGCGCTTTGCACGCACCTCGCGCCTTGCGCAGGAGGCCGGCTTCAGCGGCGTGGAGATCCACGCCGCCCACGGCTACCTGTTGAGCCAGTTCCTCTCGCCTCTCGCCAACAAGCGGACGGATCGGTGGGGCGGCTCGCTCGAAAACCGCGCGCGGCTCCTGATCGAGATCGTCAAGGCGGTCCGCGCGGCGGTCTCTCCCGCGTTCGCGGTGGCCGTCAAGCTGAACTCGGCCGACTTTCAACGCGGCGGCTTCAGCGCCGAGGAGGCTCGCGAGGTCGTCCGGCTTCTCAACGACCTGCGCGTCGATCTCGTCGAGCTGTCCGGCGGCAGCTACGAGGCGCCGGCGATGCAGGGGCAGGCGCGTGACGGCCGCACGCTGGCGCGCGAGGCGTATTTCGTCGAGTTCGCCCGCGACATCCAAACCGTCGCGACCATGCCGATCATGGTCACGGGCGGCATCCGCCGCCGCCCGGTCGCCGAAGCCGTCATCGCCAGCAGCATCGACATGGTCGGCATCGGGACGGCGCTCGCCATCGAGCCCGATCTGCCGCGTGCATGGCAGCTCGGCAAGGACGACGCGCCGGCGCTGCCGCCGATCACCTGGAAGAACAAGCCGCTGGCTTCGCTCGCCAACATGGCGGCGGTCAAGTTCCAGCTCCGCAGGCTGAGCGCGGGAAAGGCCTCCGACCCGAAGGTGTCGCCGGCCTGGGCGCTGATCTCCCAGCAGGTCAGCGATACCCTGCGGGCGCGCCGCTACCGTCAGTGGGTCGCACAACGTGCGGGATAGCCGACGCGCCAAGCAGGTTGCTTCCCTGCTCTAGGCCAAGTGCATGCTCGGCCGCCTGGGCGCTGGTCGAACAGACCTTGCGGGCGCGCGCCGATCCGACGGGTTTCTCGCGAGCTGCCACCTGAAGACGCGCGGCTACGGCTCGAGCTCGGAGTCCCAGTAGAGGTAGTCCATCCACGAATCGTGCAGGTAGTTCGGCGGAAAGGCCCGGCCGTTGCGATGCAGATCGTTGATCGAGGGCGCGTAGGGCGTCATCGCAGGGTGCATGTCGGCCTCGCGGCACAGCTTGTCGCCCTTGCGCAGGTTGCACGGTGAGCAGGCCGCGACGACGTTCTCCCACGTCGTCATGCCGCCCTTGGAGCGCGGCACGACGTGGTCGAAGGTCAGCTCCTCGCGCTCGCCGCAGTACTGGCAGGTGAAGCGGTCGCGCAGGAAGACGTTGAACCGCGTGAAGGCCGGGTGCCGCGACGGCTTGATGTAGGTCTTGAGCGACACGACAGAGGGCAGCTGCATCTCGAAGTTCGGCGAGCGCACCCGGCGATCGTAGTTCGAGACGATGTTCACACGATCGAGGAACACCGCCTTGATCGCATCCTGCCAGGACCACAACGAGAGCGGATAGTAGCTGAGCGGTCGGAAATCCGCGTTGAGCACCAGTGCCGGACACGCCTCCGGCGAGACCATAGACTGGAAGTGGACCGTCAAAGCCCAGTACCTCGCTCACGCTCGCCGTGGCGGTCCCGAGGCTGTCTCGAGACCTGACGGCAACTCGATGCGCGGCACACTCTATATCTTGCGTGACACGGTTGTGAAGGGCGCAACGTCGCAGGGGGCTTCGCCACAGCCGAAAGCTGTGCGGGACGCGGCCTCGCCTAGTATCATTAGACTACTTCGCCTGGAACAGCGGCAACGCTTGCCTCGTTGCGTCGAGCATCGCCACCAGCGCAGGAGCCACGAATGAAGCTCGCCATGTTCGCCGCCGCCGCTTTCCTCGGTCTCGTCGGGACCGCCGCCGCCGACGAGGTCATCATCCATCGCGACGCCGCGCCCGTCGTGGTCGACCCGGCGCCGAGCAGCAGCACGACGACGGTCGAGAAGCACGTCTCCCCCGACGGCTGCGCGTCGAAGACGGTCCACTCGGAAAACGACGTCGGCGATTCGAAGACCGAGCATACCGAACACTGCGACTGACGTCCGTTCGGTCGCTGGGCGGCTGCGCGTGCGGCCGTCCGCATCGCGTTGATTCGCAAGAGGGGCGGGGTTTTGCGTTGCAACGCGACCCCGCCCCGTGCGTTTAGATTGGAGGCGCGGCCGCTGCGTCGGACCCACTGCGGACGGGAGTTCCCATGCCTTCCAAGCTTGAGCAGTTGAAGACCATGACCGTCGTCGTGTCAGACTCCGGCGACTTCGGAAACCTCTCCGCCTTCGGCGTCACCGACTCGACCACCAACCCGTCGCTGATCCTCAAGGCCGCGAAGCTCGGCACCTACGACCATCTGCTCGAAGAAGCCGTCGTCTGGGGCCGCAGCCATGGCGCGATGACGAGCCAGATCACCGATCGCGTCGCCGTCAACTTCGGCGCCGAACTGACCAAGGTGGTGCCGGGCCGCGTGTCGACCGAGGTCGACGCCGACCTCTCCTTCGACACCGAGGCGACCGTCGCTAAGGCCCGCGCCATCATCGAGGACTATGCCTCGCGCGGCATCTCCAAGGACCGCATCCTCATCAAGGTCGCCTCGACCTGGGAAGGCATTCGTGCCGTCGAGATCCTCCAGAAGGAGGGGATCGACTGCAACATGACGCTGATCTTCTCGCTCGCTCAGGCGATCGCCGCTGCGGACGCCGGTGCCTTTCTCATCTCGCCGTTCGTCGGGCGCATCATGGACTGGTACAAGGCGCACGAGGGCAAGACCTACACGCCGGAGACCGATCCGGGCGTGCTGTCGGTCCGCCAGATCTACGCCTACTACAAGGGCCATGGTATCAAGACCCACGTGATGGGCGCCTCGTTCCGCAACATCGGCGAGATCGAGGCGCTCGCCGGCTGCGACCGTCTCACAATCTCGCCGGAGCTGCTGAAGGAACTCGCCGACGACAACGGCGAGCTGGTGCGCAAGCTCGAGCCGACGAAGGCCGCCGCCCAGGCTCCGGCCAAGATCGAGATGGACGAGAAGACCTTCCGCCTCATGCTCAACATGGACGCCATGGCGACGGAAAAGCTTGCCGAAGGCATCCGCCTGTTCGCGAAAGACCTCCAGGCGCTCCGCGAGCTCGTGTCGGCTCAGGTGCAGAAGGCCGCTTGATCGCTAGCGTTCGGCGAGCCACGTCTCGCCGGACAGGTCCTTGCGCACCCGGTCGAGCTCTTCGGTGTAGCGCCGCAGCAGGTGCTTCTCCGTCAGAAGCCCGATGACCCGGCGGTCGGTGTTGCTCGCGACCACGGCAAGCGCCTCGCTTTCCGTCTTCTCGAAAAGCTGCGCCGCCTCCCTGATGTTCATGTTCGGCGTCAGCACCGTCTCCGGCCAGTGCACGAGCGTCGAAAGCGGTTCCTTGCACCGCTCGCTGTCGGGCTGCAGCCCGTGCGCCTCGCTCAGCGCGACCATGCCGGCGTAGCGGTCGAACGGGTCGGTCGCGACGACCCAGTGGCCGCTGCCGAGCGGATTGTTCTCGAGGAAGCTGCAGATCGAAGCGTCGGCGAAGGCCGTCTCGATGTCGTGGCGCATCAGCCGCTCGACGGTGAGCGAGCGGATCCAGCCGACATCCTGGGCGCTGCGGATCGACTCGCCGCGCAGGTGCAGGCGCCACGTCGCGAAGGAATAGCCGAAGGTACGCCGCACGATCACCGAGACGAGCGTGGTGGCGGCGAGGATCAGGATGGAGAGCGGGAAGTCGCCCGTCGTCTCCAGCGCCAGGAAGCTCATCGTCAGCGGGCCGCCAACGATGGTGACGGAGAGACCCGCCATCGCGACGATCGCGCAGGTCGCGCTGTCGAGCGGCAGCGTCGGCGCAAAGAAGATCGCCACAGCGAAGAAGAGCTTGCCGAGCAGGCCGCCGAGATAGAGCGAGGCGAAGAACAGGCCGCCGCGGAAGCCCGAGCCGATCGACACCGCCGAGCCCAGCGCCTTCAGGCCGAGCGTCAGGGCCAGGAGCCACGCCGCGGGCGGCGTGTCGCGCAGCAACGCCGCAAGCGCGCCATGACCGGAGGCCAGCACATGCGGCGTGACGAGCGCCATCAGACCGAGTGCAAGGCCGCCGGCCGCCGGCTGGAATGCGGTGGGGAGCCGGCTTCGCTTGAACAGATCTTCGACGAGGGTGACGCCGCGCATGACCGCGATGCCGAGCGCGGCGCAGGCGAGCGAGAGCGCGGTCAGGCCGATGATCCCAGCGAAGCTCGAATTGAAGGTGGAGGGCACGTGGCCGATGAAATCGCCGCTGATGCCGATGGCCCGGGCGACGAGAACGCCGGAAATCGACGCGGCGACGACGGGCGCCAGGCTGAACGGCGTGTAGGTGCCGATGATCAGCTCGAAGGCATAGAAGGCGCCGGTGAGCGGGGCGCCGAAAGCCGCGCCGATCGCCGCCCCCGCGCCGCCCCCGACGATCATGCGCATGTCGGCGCGCCGCAGGTGGAACAGGCGACCGAGCCACGAGGCGAAGCCCGAGCCGAGCTGGGTGTAGCCGGCCTCGAGGCCGACGGAGGCGCCGAACCCGTTGGAGACGAGGGTCTGCACGCCGATGGCGATCGAGTCGGTCACCGACATGCGGCCGCCATGCAGCGCGTTGGCTTCGATCGGATCGACCGGGCGCCGACGGCGCAGCCGCGGCAGCAGACGCGTGGCGCCGCCGAGCAGCAGGCCGCCGGCGGCGGGCACGAGCGCCAGCCAGGGGCTCTCGAGCGCGTCGCGCGCGCTGATCGAGCCGGCGCCGTCGAGCCGGAACAGAACGCCGTGCAGGACCGACGCGGCCCGCGCGAGCGCGACGGTCAGCAGGGCCGCGATGATGCCCGCCACCACCGAAAGACAGATCAGGCCGCTCTCCCGGGCGCGGATGCCCTGGCGCAGAGCCTCGAACGCGACGCGCAGGCGCGGGCGAGCCTTTGGGCTCGTCTCGATGGGCGCTGGCGCTTCCAAAGCCGTCGTCACAAATCGTGTCCCGCCGAAATTGCGGTGCAGGCCGGGCCCGTACGTCCGCGCCCGTCCACGACCTACGCTGCCGCCGACGATCGCCGCAAGCGCGCGACGTCAGCTGCCGACGTAGCGGCGCACGGCAAGCTCGACGGCGTTGCGCTCGTCGCGAGTGAGCTTGTTCATCTCGGAGTCGAGCCAATCGTCCCTGAGGCCCGAGGCGCGCGAGAGCATGTGCCACTTCATGCCCTCGATGACGTCCTTCTTGACGCCGCGCCCGGTGACGTAGAGCCGCGCGGCGCGATCCTGCGCGACGGGATTGTTATGCCCGGCGGCCTTGATGAAGTAGCGCGCCGCCGCGGCTTCGTTCTTCGGCGTGCCGACGCCGTTGAACAGCATGATCCCGTACTCGACCTGAGCCGCCGTGTTGTCGTTGTCGGCCGCCTGCTTCATCAGCTCGGCCGCCTTGGCGTCGTCCTTCGGCCGGCCGGTCCCGTTCCGGTAGATGATCGCCATCGCGTACTGCGCCTCGACGTTGCCGAGCCCCGCCGAACGCTCGAAGTAGGACGCCGCCGCATCGTAGTCGGGAACGACGCCGTTGTTCTGCAGCGCCATGACGCCGAGATAGAACTGCGCGCCGGGATGATCGAGCGCGGCCGCCTTGAGGAACATCTCCTTGGCGCCGGCGCGGTCCTGCTTGATGCCGTCGCCCTTCATGCGCATGAGCCCGAGCTGGAACATGCCCTGCGCGTCACCGGCGTCGGCCGCGAGAGCGTACCACCGCGCGGCTTCCGGAAGGCTCGGCTCGACGCCGAGACCCTGCTGGTAGAGCTCGGCGATCAGCGTCATCGCCGGGCCGTCGTTGGGGTTGCGCCGGACGCGCGTCATCGCCTCCCGCATCGCGGTCGAGTAGAAGCCGCGCTGGTAGGCGCCGAAGGCGAGATCGGCGCCCGGCGCCGCCGGCTTGTGGTCGGCGGGCAGGTCGGACGGCGACGGCAGCGTCGGGCGATTGGGATCGATGTCGAGCCGAGGCGGCGTTGCCACCGAGGGCGGCCCGAAAGCGGACGGGCTGTCGGGAATGAGCTGTTCCTGCGCCAAGGCGAGGCCCGTGCCGGCCAGCACCAGCACGCAGGCGAGCGCGACGCGGCTCACTCTGCGGTCTCCCCGACCTGCGCCAGGGCGAGATCGGCCGCGCGCACGGCCTTGGCGATATCCTGCGCCTCCCACAGGCCGTCGCACAGGGCGACGAACTCGACGCCGGTCATCGCCAGGGCGCCGGCGACCTCCGGACCGTGAGCGTAGGCGACGCAGGGAACGTTGAAGATCTCGGCCCACCAGGCGCTCAGCGCGGCCACCTCGTCCGGGGCCGCCGGATCGTCGGGACCGCCGAACATGAGGTAGTCGACGCCGGTCTCGCCGGCCCGCATCGCCGCGTCGCGATCGGCGAGGGCGCCGATCCCGACGATGCGGTCGGGCTTCAGCGCACCGAGGGCGTCCTCGAGCGCAGCCTCGCCGGCGAGGTGAACGCCGTCGGCCTCGGCCCGCACCGCGAGCCGGGCATCATCCTCGACGAGCACGGCGGCGCCGCGCTTCTGCGCGATGGGCGCCAGCGTGCGCACGATGGCCTTGACCGCGCCAGCGTCGCGCGTTGCGGTGCGCAGCAGCACGCAAGCGACATCGGCAGCGCCGACGGCGGCCTCGAGCTTGGCGACAAAGGCGGCCGCGTCGTCGATTCGCGGCGTGATCAGGAAGAGGCGCGGACGTTCGATCATGGGTGGGGCGAGCTTCTCACGACTGACCGGACATCAGAAATCCGGCGAAAGTGCGCGGCTGTCACAGGCGGCAGCGCTTTCAAGTGCGGCGCCGATCATCGTCGCAGCCGTCGCTTATTACAGAAAAGTGGATACGAATTACAGAAATGTCCGAAGGGTATGCCGACAGTCTTACGACCCTGAGCAGAGGAACTTGGTGGCGCAACAGCTATTCGGCTCGCACTAACCCGGGAGACTTCGATGCGAACGACATTGATCACGGCCGTTGCGGCAGCTTCGCTGCTGGCCGGCACCAGCATGGTCCTGGCCCAGGGCGGCGACATGGGTCGCGAGGGTGGCGCGGGCGGCATGCACGAGCGTGGTGCAGGCGGCGGCGGGATGAACCGCTAAGGCGCCGGCAAGGGCGGCGAGAAGATGGGCCAGGGCGGCGGCGAAAAGGGCGGTGGCGAACGCGCCGGCGGCGAGAGGGCCGGTGGCGAACGGGCCGGCGCCGGCGCGCGGACGGGCGATGCTGACCGGGCGGGCGCCCGCGAGGAGCGCAAGGCCGATCAGGGCGAGAAGGGCGCGAAGGCCGACAAGGGCGACCGCGCGGAGCGTGGCGATCGTGGCGACCGCGACCATGCCGATCGTGATCACGCCGATCGCGACCACGCTGACCGCGATCGCGGCGACCGCGCCGACCGAAGCGATCGTGACCGTGGCGGCCGCGACAGGGCGTATCGCGGCGACCGCGAGAACGTGCACGTCAACATCCGCGTCGGCGGCGCGGTGCCCGAAGGCCGGCGCCTGGCGCCGCTGAAGACCACGCTGGTCGAGCGCTATCCGCAGTATCGCGGCTACCAGATGTTCACCGAGAACGACGAGATCATCATCGTCGACCCCGGCACGCGCAAGATCGTGCGCACCATCAGCGAGGGCGAGGCCGGCATGAATCGCGCCGCCTCGACCGACTGCCGCTAACATTCCCATCGCCTCAAACAAGGGCGTGGCGCTTCGGCGCCGCGCCCTTTGCTTTTCTGACAAATGCCGCGCCCAATGCTAAATGAGGGCGATGTCCGCTCTTCTCGAGAATATCGAACCGTCATCGGCGCCCGCCGCCCGTACGTCGCTCCTCGGCCTGACCCGCGCCGACCTCGCCGAGGCGCTGGCGGCGATCGACGTGCCCGAGCGCGAGCGGCGGATGCGCGTCGCGCAGCTCTGGCACTGGATCTACTTCCAGGGCGCGACCTCCTTCGATGCGATGCTCAACGTCTCGAAGCACCTGCGCGCCAGGCTGGCCGAGGCCTACACGCTGGAGCGGCCCGAGGTCGTCTCCGAGCAGGTCTCGCGCGACGGCACGCGCAAATGGCTGATCCGCCTCGCCCCGCACCCGCAGGATCGCACCGCGCACGGCCGCGGCTCCGAGGTCGAGTGCGTCTACATTCCGGAAAGCGATCGCGGGACGCTCTGCATCTCGAGCCAGGTCGGCTGCACGCTGACCTGCGCCTTCTGCCACACCGGCACGCAGAAGCTCGTGCGCAACCTCACCGCGGCCGAGATCGCCGCGCAGGTCGTCGTCGCGCGCGACCGGCTCGGCGACTATCCCGGCGGCACGCCGCCGACCGACGGGCTCATTCCCGCCGCGGGCTCGCGCGTCGTCTCGAACATCGTCTTCATGGGCATGGGCGAGCCGCTCTACAATTTCGACGCGGTGCGCGATGCCGTCGGCATCATCACCGACGGCGACGGGCTCTCGCTCTCGAAGCGCCGTGTCACCGTCTCGACCGCCGGCGTCGTGCCGCAGATCGGCCGCCTCGGCGCCGAGGCCGGCCCAATGCTGGCGATCTCGCTGCACGCCGTGCGCGACGATCTTCGCGACGAGCTCGTGCCCTTGAACCGCAAGTACCCGCTCGCCGAGCTTTTGCGCGCCTGCCGCGACTATCCCGGCGCCTCGAATGCGCGGCGCATCACCTTCGAGTACGTGATGCTGAAGGGCGTGAACGACTCGCCCGCCGAGGCGCGCGAGCTGGTGCGGGTGCTGAAGGGCGTGCCGGCGAAGATCAACCTGATCCCGTTCAATCCCTGGCCCGGCACGAAGTACGAGTGCTCGGACTGGGAGACGATCGAGCGCTTCTCCGACATCGTCTTCAACGCCGGTTATGCGAGCCCCGTCCGCACGCCGCGCGGGCGGGACATCCTCGCCGCCTGCGGCCAGCTGAAGAGCGAAACGGAAAAGCTGCGGGCGCGGGCGGCGCTGGTGAGCGAGGAGTAGTGGCGTCTAAGCCGAGCACGGTGGACTTCATTGTCGAGCAAGCCGCGGCCGCCGGTCTCTCCTCGCGAAAAATGTTCGGCGAATACGCGCTGTTTTGCCAGGGCAAGCTCGTTGCCCTCGTCTGCGACGATCAGCTTTTCGTGAAGCCGACCGCGGAGGGTCGCGCCTACGCCGAGCCTGTCACGGAAGCACCGCCGTATCCAAGCGCCAAGCCTTGCCTGGTGATCGACGGCGATCGATGGGATGATCGCAACTGGCTGGCTGGCCTGTTCGCGATCTCGGCCGCGAACCTCCTGACGCCGGCCCCGAAGAAGCGTCGACCGAAATAGCTGCCGCGCAGACGACCGAGGAGCCATGGAGATCGCGCGTGTTGTCGAAGGGCTGCCGCGCTGCACGCTTGGCGAAGGCCCGCACTGGGATGTCGAGACGCAGACCCTCGCCTTCGTCGACACCGCCGGCCACGCGATCCACCGCGTTTCGCCCGGGACCGGCCTCCACACGCAAATCCGCATGCACGGCGAGCCCGGCTTCGTGCTGTTCGACACGCGCGGCCACGTCATCGCGGGGATCGGCGACGGCATCTACGATCTCGGCCCAGACGGCACCGACCGCACCCGCCTCGCCCGCCCCGCCATGCATCCGGAAAATCGCTTCAACGACGCTGCGGTCGACCCGCGCGGGCGGCTGTGGGCCGGCACGATGCACGCCGATGCGAGCCGCGACCGCGAGCCGACCGGCGCGCTCTACCGAATCGACTCCGACGGCCCCGTCGCGTTCGCCACCGGCATCGGCATCGCCAACGGGCTCGGCTGGAGCCCCGACAGGCACGACCATGTACTTCGCCGAAACGCACCTCGGCACGGTCTGGGCCTACGACTACGATCTCGAAACCGGCGCGCCCTCGAACCGTCGCGCGTTCGCGCAGGTCGATCGCGGAATCGGCGTGCAGGATGGCCTGACCGTCGACTCCGCGGGCCGCGTCCTTGTTGCGATCTGGCGCGGGCGGCGGATCAACGTCTACGCAGCCGATGGCACTCTTGTGCGCGTGCTGGAGATACCGGTGCCGAGCGCGACGAGCTGCTGCCTCGGTGGGCCGGACCTGCGCACGCTCTACATCACCACCGACGGTCGTCGCCTGTCGGGCGAGGCGCCGGACGATCCGCTGCCGGGCTGCATGCTGCAGCTCGAGTGGGACGTGCCGGGGCTGCCTGCCGCGCGCATGCGGCCGCTCCACTAGGAGGCCTCATGTCCGCCGCACCGCCGATCGCCGTTCTTCAAACGCATGAGGTCGGAAACCAGCCGGGCCCGCTCGCCGATGTGAACCTCTACCTCACCGATGTCGCCCTGCGCGATGCGGTGCGCCGGGAGGCGGGCGACTGGCTCGATGTGCGCTGCACCAGCCTCGGTGCGGCCGTCGGCTCGTCGGAGGTGCTGGCCCTGGGCGAGGCGGCGAACCGCAATCCGCCCACGCTCATGAGCTTCGACCGTTGGGGCCGGCGCCTCGACGAGGTTGCCTTCCATCCGAGCTATCACGCGCTGATGGCGCTCGCGATGGAGCACCGCATCCACGACATCGCGTGGCGGGATGCCCGCCCCGGCCGCCATGTCGCGCACGCCGCGATGCTCGCCGTCTTCACACAGGCCGAGGCGGGCGTGATGTGCCCGATGAACATGACCTACGCCGCCGTGCCTGCCCTGCGCGCCCATCCCGCCGGCAGGCCATGGGTCGAGCGGCTCGTCGGCGGCCGCTACGACGCGCCCCTGCGACCGATCGGCGAGAAAGGCGGCGTCACGCTCGGCATGGCGATGACCGAGAAGCAGGGCGGCAGCGACGTTCGCGCCAACACCACGCGCGCCGAGCCCGACACCGGCGCCTATCGGCTGACCGGCCACAAGTGGTTCTGCTCGGCCCCGATGAGCGACGGCTTCCTGACCCTCGCCCAGGCGCCGGGCGGGCTCACCTGCTTCCTTGTGCCGCGCGTCCTGCCGGATGGCTCGCGCAACGCGATCCAGCTGATGCGGCTGAAGGACAAGCTTGGCAACAAGTCCAACGCCTCGGCCGAGATCGAGTACCACGGCGCCTACGCCGAGCGGCTCGGCGACGAGGGCGCGGGCGTGAAGACCATCATCGAGATGGTCCACCATACCCGCCTCGGGACCATTGCCGGCACGCTCGGGATCATGCGCATGGCGCTGGCCCAGGCGTTCCACCATTGCGCGAGCCGGCGTGCCTTCCAGAAGGCGCTGATCGACCAGCCGGCCATGGCGGGCGTGCTCGCCGACCTCGCCGTCGAGTACGAGGCTTCGGCCGTGATGGTCGTCGCGGTGGCGAAGGCCTTCGATGCCGAGGACGCGCCGGGCCGCGCCTTCGCGCGGCTCGCGGTGGCGCTGAGCAAGTACCTGCTCACCAAGCGCTGCGCGACCTTCGTCGTCGAGTGCATGGAGTGCCACGGCGGCAACGGCTACGTCGAGGAGGGGCCGCTGCCGCGCCTCTATCGCGAGGCGCCGCTCAACGCGATCTGGGAAGGCTCGGGCAACGTCATTGCGCTCGACGTGCTGCGCACCCTCGCCCGCGAGCCGCTGGCGGTCGAGACCTACGCCGCAGCCATCGCCGAGGCGTGCGGCGCCAGCGCCGCTTTCGACCGTGCCGCCGAGGCGACGCTCGCGGAGGCACGCCGGCCCTGTCCGGAGGCCGGCGCACGGCGGCTCGTCGAGCGGCTTGCGCTTGTGCTGCAGGGCGCCCTCCTGCTCCGCCACGCGCCGACCGCCGTCGCCGACGCCTTCTGCGCGACGCGGCTGGACGACCGGGCGTTCACGTACGGGGCGGGCGCTCTCTCCGCGGAGACGATCGCGGCGATCCTCGGCCGGCATCGATTGTGAGATTCGGCGTTTGACAAACGTGCCGTCCGGAGTCCGCGCGAGATTCGCCATCAGACAGCGTCGTTATGCGCCAAGACACCACATCTTGTACGTCGCCGGTCGGGTTGCATAGATCGTGTGTGAACAAACCCTGATTCCAGGCGCAGCTGCGATTCGGGCGCGTTTCGTTCCGCTGGCGTTCGGTTCGTGAACTTTCGGCGCGCGCGCCGTGCCGATGTGATACGCGAATGAGGGTGCTCCCCCCCTGGAGGTTGCGGAGGAGCACCCCGAGGTCGACTTAACGTTTCGACGCGTCCGTCCCTCCCACACTCGCAGAAGGCTCGTCGCTCGATTCGATGAACCTCCCGTTTTCCGCCGCCACACCCGTTCCGCCGCGCGATCGTGCGACGGGCGTCACGCTCGTGCTGGGGCCGACCAACACCGGCAAGACGCATTTCGCGATCGAGCGGATGCTCGCGCATCGCAGTGGCATGATCGGCCTGCCGCTGCGCCTGCTCGCGCGCGAGGTGTACAACCGCGTCGTCGAGAAGGTCGGTGTCGAGGCGGTGGCGCTGATCACTGGCGAGGAGAAGATCAAGCCGCGCCAGCCGCGCTACTGGGTTTGCACCGTGGAGGCGATGCCGCGCGATCTCGACCTCGCCTTCGTCGCCGTCGACGAGATCCAGCTCGCCGCCGACCTCGATCGCGGCCACGTCTTCACCGATCGTATCATCAACCGTCGCGGCACCGAGGAGACGCTGCTCATCGGCGCGCAGACGATGGAGCGCGCGCTCACCGAATTGCTGCCGGGCGTGAAGGTCGTCACGCGACCGCGGCTCTCGAAGCTCACCTTCGCCGGCGAGAAGAAGCTGGCGCGCCTGCCGCCGCGCTCCGCCGTCGTCGCCTTCTCGGCCGAGGAGGTCTATGCGATCGCCGAGCTGATTCGCCGCCAGCGCGGCGGCGCCGCCGTCGTGCTCGGGGCGCTGTCGCCGCGCACGCGCAACGCGCAGATCGACATGTACCAGTCCGGCGACGTCGACTACATCGTCGCCACCGATGCGATCGGCATGGGTCTGAACCTCGACGTCGACCACATCGCCTTTGCCGGCGATCGCAAGTTCGACGGCTGGCACTACCGCCGGCTGAATCCCGCCGAGTTCGGCCAGATCGCCGGGCGCGCGGGACGCCACCTGCGCGACGGCACCTTCGGCACCTCTGGCCGCTGCCCGCCGTTCGACAACGAGCTCGTCGAGATGCTGGAGGAGCATCGTTTCGAGCCCGTCCGGATGCTGCAATGGCGCAACGCGACGCTCGACTTCAACTCGATCGAGTCGCTCACCGCCTCGCTCGATCTCCTGCCCGGCGAAAACGGCCTCACCCGCGCGCCGATGGCGGCCGACCAGATCGCGCTCGACATCGCCTCGCGCGATGCCGAGGTGCAGAAGGTGGCGCGCAACCGCGGCGACATCGCGCGGCTTTGGGACTGCTGTCAGATTCCCGACTACCGCAAGCTGTCGCCTGCCGCGCACGCCGAGCTTGTGCTGACGATCTATCAATTCGTTGTGCGCGCGGGGCGCATCCCCGACGACTGGTTCGCGCGCCACATCGATGCGCTCGATCGCGTCGAGGGCGAGATCGACACGCTTTCCGCGCGCATCGCGCAGGTGCGGACCTGGACCTTCATCGCGAACCGGCCGGACTGGTTGCGCGACCCCGAGCATTGGCAGCGCGTGGCGCGTCGGGTAGAGGACACGCTGTCCGACGCCCTTCATCAGCGTCTGGCCCAGAGATTTGTCGACCGCCGGACAAGCGTCCTGCGCCGTCGGCTACGAGAGAATGCGATCATGGACGCTGAGATTACCTCCAGCGGCGACGTGACGGTCGAAGGCCAGCACGTCGGGCAGCTCAACGGGTTCCGCTTCACGTCGGACCCGCAAGCCGCAGGAGAGGAAGCGCGGACGCTCAACGCGGCCGCGCAGAAGGCCCTCGCCTCCGAAATCGAAGGCCGCGCGACCCGCGTCAGCGAGGCGGTCGACGAGGCCTTCGTGCTCGCCAACGACGGGCTGATCCGCTGGCTCGGCGAGCCGGTCGGCCGCATCATGGCCGGCGGCCATATCCTGACGCCGCAGGTCCGCGTCATCGCCGACGAGCAGCTCACGGGGCCCGCGCTCGAGCTGGTGCAGCGCCGTCTCGACCTGTGGCTCGCCCAGCACGTGACCAAGCTGCTCGGGCCTTTGGCCGAGCTCGAGAAGGGCGAAGGCCTCGACGGCATCGCGCGCGGCATCGCCTTCCAGATCGCCGAATCGCTCGGCGTGCTCGAGCGCGCGAAGGTCGCCGACGACGTGAAGAACCTGCCGCAAGAGGCGCGCGGCTCGCTGCGCAAGCTCGGCGTGCGCTTCGGCGCCTATCACCTCTACCTTCCCGCGCTGGTGAAGCCGGCGCCGCGCGCGCTCTCCGCACAGCTTTGGGCGCTGAAAAACGGCGGCGTCGAGGGCGTGAAGGGCCTCGACGAGGTGCCGCATCTCGCCGCCTCCGGCCGCACCAGCTTCGTCGCCGACCAGCAGGTCCCCAAGGGCTTCTATCGCGCGGCGGGTTTTCGCGTCTGCGGCGAGCGCGCGGTGCGCGTCGACATTCTCGAGCGTCTCGCCGACCTGATTCGCCCGGCGATCGCCTATCGCCCCGGCACGACCCCCGGCGACCCGCCGCCCGGCACCGCCGATGGTGACGGCTTCGTCGTCACGGTCGGCATGACCTCGCTGGCCGGCTGCTCGGGAGAAGCTTTCGGCACGATCCTGCGCTCGCTTGGCTATGTCGTCGATCGCCGGCCGGGACCCGCGATCACCGTGCCGCTGGTCGCCAAGGCGGCGACCGAGCCGCTGCAGCCCCCGCAGGTGACGCCGGCAGAGGCGACCGCCGCTCCGGCCGAGGATGCCGCCGAGCCCGCAAGTGCCCCGGCGACGCCCGTTGCTGCGGAGCCGCTCGAGGATCGCGTGAGCCTCGCACGCCAGAGCGAGCTCATCGCTGCGGCGCTCGAGGGCGGCGCGCTTGAGGCGATCGAGCCGCTGCCGGCGGCGCCCGCGATGCCGGCCTCCGCCATGGAAGCTCCGACGCCGGAGCCGCAGGCGGCGCATGCCGAAGCCGCAGCTTCCGAACCGGCTCCCGTGGAGGCGAGCGAGGTTGCGGCCGAGCCCATGCCGCCCCGCCCCGCCGACGTCGAGGCCGCCGCGGCGCCCGTCGAGGTGCCCGTCGACGCCCTTCCGGAGACGCCAGCGGCCGAAGCGGCGCCGGCGAGCGGCGAACCTGAGGCCGAGAGTGCGCCGGCTGAGCCGGCGGAGATCGCTTTGATCGAGGTGTGGCGGCCGCATCGCCATAACTTTCACAACCGGCGCTCGGCCGATCGCAACCGCGGACCGCGTCGGGCTCAGAACGGGGCTGGCGCAGCTTCTGAGCCGGGTTCGGTCCCGGGACAGGGCGAGAGCGGCGGCGAAGGGGAGCCGCGTCGCGACGGTGGCAAGCGATTCGGCGATCGGCATGGCGAGGGTCGCCCGCGCGGGCCGCGCCGGGATTTTGCGGCAGGCGGCGACGATCGGCGCCCGAAGCCTGACTTCAAGGGCGGCAAGGGCCCGCGCCGCGACGAGCGTCCGCGCACGATGCAGAGCGAGCCGCCGCGCGAGCGCGAGCGTCAGCCCGACCCGAATTCCCCGTTCGCCAAGCTCGCCGCGCTGAAGGTGCAGCTCGAAGGCAAGTGAGCCGTCGCGCTCCGAGCGCGGCGCATCGTCGAGCTTGCAGGATGCGCACGCATAGGTTGTAATCACGTCGCGTCGAACGACGCGGCGGTGAGTTGCGACCATGAGCACGCTAGCTGAGGTCCTGCGGCAGACTTTCCCGATCCGCGACGGCCAGACCGTGCCCTATCTCGCGTTTCCGGAGGCGGGTCGCGATCCGGCGAACGCCTATGCGGCGCCGCCGATGCTGCCGTTCGACCTGTTTGCCATCGCCGCGCGGCTGATGCTGCTCAGCGGCGCCTATCACCATATCGCGCCACCGACGCAGCGGCGGTCGCGGCGGCTGCTTTCCATCACGCCGGAGGAGGTCGAGGACGCGCGCGGCGTGGCGAAGGCCTGGCGCGTGATGGACGGCTTCCGGTTCCTCGATCCGCGCCAGGCCGGCGCCTACGCCGCGTGGCGCGCCACGCCGGAAGGCAAGCCGCTCGCGCCCTTGTTCGTCTGGTGGACCGAGGTGTTCGCGACCCACGGCAGCGCCGCGCTGGTCGATGCCGGCGACGTCACGCCCGTCTGGTGGCGCGCCGCCCTGCTCCTGTTCGTCGCAGCCGACGAGGTGGCGGCCGGCGTCGGCTTCCATCCCGCGGTTGCCATCGCCGGCCGGAAGACGGAGGCGCCGTGGTTCGAGCGCTTCGTGTACCTGATCTTCCTCTTCGTCGGCAGCTTGATGCGGTTCAAGCCTGACGGGTCGGCCGAGACGTCGGCGATCTCGACCTTCTCCTGCGCGGAGAAGAGCATGGCGTGCGTGCTGCCGAAGGCGCGGACGCCTTCCGTCGGCTGCACCCTTCGTTCGCTCTCCCACAACCTCGCGCTGATGCCGCCGCAGGGCATCGCGACGGGCCGTTGGATGCCCTACGTCTTCACGGACGCGCCGCCGGACGAGCGTCACCTGAACCTCCTCCTGGTGCCGTTCCCCTATGCGATCGCCGCATCGGCCTTCCGGCCGCGCAACGACGAGGTGGCATGCGGCCAGCGCGGCGGCTTCTTCGGCCTCGAGCAGCAGTGGCTCACGAACCTGAGCCACGAGAAGATGATCGACTTCGTGGTGGCGCTGGCGGCCGAGGCGCGGCGCGAGGTCGACACCATCCACGCCATCGTTTTTCCCGAGCTGGCGCTCAACGAAGATTTCTACGAGGCGATGGTCGCGGCGCTTCCGGACAAGCTGCCGGGCCTGGAGTTCATGATCGCGGGCCTCTCCGATCGCGACGGTCGCGTCGGCAACTTCGTCAACGTCACGGTCTTCCAGTCGCAGGGCAAAGGTGCCACCGCCCTCGGCCTCACCTCGGCCCGCGAGAAGCACCATCGCTGGCGGCTCGATCGCGACCAGATCATCTCGTACGGCCTGCAGGGCACGCTGAGCCCGTCGCTGTTCTGGTGGGAGGACATCGATCTCCTCAGCCGCCGCGTCGACTTCGCGGTGATCCGCAAGGGGTCGGTCATCTCCGCGCTCATCTGCGAGGACCTCGCGCGCGTCGACCCGTGCCAGCAGCTGATCCGCTCGGTCGGACCGTCGATCATCTTCGCGCTGCTGATGGACGCGCCACAGGTCAAGCAGCGCTGGCCTGCGCGGCACGCGACGATCCTCGCCGAGGATCCCGGCAGCGCGGTCCTCACCATGACCTCCAAGGCGATGATGAACCGCCAGGATCGGCTCGGCATCTTCCGCTCGTACCGCGACGAGGATCGGGTGATTGCGCTCTGGCGCGACGATTCGAAGACGGTGCCGGACGAGATCATCTGCGGCAAGGATCAATACGGCGTGCTGCTCACGCTGTCGGGCAGCCACGTCACGGATGAAAGCCTCGACGGACGCCAGGATCCGGGCGTCGTCGCCTGGCGGTTCGCAGGGCAGCGGCAGCTCGGGCTCGGCCCGATGGCGGAGGCGTTCGCCGCGATCGTGACGCCCGACAAGCTGCGGCACGACTGCGATGTCTCCATCTGAGGGAGCGGGCCATGTTCTTCATCTCGAAAGACGTCGCCGACGGCATCATGGCGCTGCTCGATCGCGCCCAGGCGGCCCGCGAGCTGGCGGCGATCCGGGCGATGCCGGGCTTCGAGATCTACGTCAACGCGATCGCGGAAGGCATCGACGACAGGAAGGCTCTCGACGACGGCCCGCAGCAGCCGGAAGACCTGGAAAAGACCCCCTAGATCGCGGCGTCGGCCTTCGCGGCAAGCCTAGGACGACGGCGGGAAGGTGTGCGGCGCCGGGCTCACGGTCTTCGCCTTGCCGCCCGAGATCTGCAGGACCGCGAGGCCGCGATCGTTGGTGCCGTCGTTGCGGAAGCGGAAGACGCCGTCGGCGCCGTTGAAGCCGGACTTGTTGAGCAGCACGGTGTCCGAATAACGCTGCGGCCCCTGCGAATGCGCGAGTGCTGCGGCGAGCGACACGGCGTCGTAGGCGAGCGTCGCGATGCGCGTCGGGTCGGAATTGTACTTGGCGCGGTAGCGGTTCGCGAAGGAATTGAAGCCGCCGTTCTCGGGTGCCGCGAACCAGGCGTTCTGCAGCGCCGGCAGGCTCAGCACGCGCGTGTCGTTCCAGAGCCCGGTGCCGAGGAGCTGGACGGTCTTGGTATTCACGCCAGCGGTGGTGAGGGACTGCGACATCGCGCCCATCGCATCGGCCTGCTCGGGGATGAACAGCATGTCGATCTGGTCGCCGAGCGCGGCGATCTTCTTCACCGCCTCGTCGCGCGTCGCCGCCGTGTAGTGCTCGATGCCCATGACGCGAATGCCGTGCTTGGCCGTGGCCTGCTGGAACTCCGCCTCGGCGACCCGGCCGTAGTCGTTGTCGGGGATAAGCGCGGCGGCCGACTTCTTCCCTTTGGACGCGGCGAAGTCGACGATCCGGTCGACGTAGCTCTCGATGAGGAAGGAGAGGAGGTAGGAGCCGTGCGAGGCGGTGGAGGTGTCGGTCGAAAACGCGATCATCGGCTTGCCCGCGCCGCGCATCACCTTCGACACTTCGCGCACGTCCGGCGCGAAGAGCGGACCGATGACGAGCTCGGCGCCGTCGGCGAGCGCCTGCTGGGCGGCGTCGCGCGCCCCGTCCGGGCTCGAATGGTCGTCCTTGACCAGGATGGTGAGGTCGTTGCCGCCGGATTCGGCGTAGGCGAGATCGGCGGCGTTGCGCAGCGACTGGCCGACGAGCGAAGCCTGCCCGTTGCCGCCGGTCAGCGGCAGGATCAGCGCGATCTTGGTCGCGCCGGTGCCGATCGTGTCGCCGTTGGCGGCGGTCGTCCCGCCGAGCGGCTGCGAGGTCACTTTTCCGACCGGGGCGTTGAACGAGAGGTCGGGATCGCCCGCGCCACGACCGTTGGTCTTCGTGTCGCCGCCGAACATCGAGCCGCCGCAGCCGGCGAGCAAGAGCGCAGCAATGCCGGCCAAGCTCGCCCGCAAGGCAACGCGACCAAACCCGATCATTCCGGCAGCACCCACGACGCCTCGCCCTCGCGACCCCGCGTCCACCCCCTCGAGGATGCGGTCCACTACCATGAACTCGCGCGGCGACCGTCACATAGCTGAGCAAGCGCCTGCGCCCAAATGATGGCGCGGCCACGAATTATGGCATGGCACGACGTCGGCGCACAGGATACGCACGCGGGCGGCCGGCAACCGCCGATCCGCGATCGTCCAACGAAGGGCCGCGCCATGGGTGTCCGTCGAACATGACATCGACCTTCACCGCTTTCGGTCTCGTCGCCGAAGCCGAGCCGCTGGCGCCGGGCCTCCACATCGTGGCGACGCCGATCGGCAACCTCGCCGACATCTCTCTGCGTGCGCTCGCGACGCTGGCCGCCGCAAACGTCGTCGTCGCCGAGGACACGCGGGTCACCAAGGTCCTGCTGGCGCATTACGGGATCACGACGCCGCTCGTCGCCTATCACGAGCACAACGCGGCCGAGATGCGCCCGCGCCTCTTGGCACGGCTGGCGCAGGGCGAGGCGCTGGCGCTCGTCTCCGACGCCGGTACGCCGCTCGTCTCCGACCCCGGCTTTCGCCTGGTCGGCGCGGCGCTCGAGGCGAGCCACGCCGTCACCGCAATACCCGGTGCCTCGGCCGTTCTCGCCGCGCTGGTCGTCGCGGGACTGCCTTCGAGCCGCTTCTTCTTCGAAGGCTTCCTCCCGGTGAGGAGCGCGGCGCGCCGCCAGCGCATCGCCGAGCTTGCCGCAGTGCCCGGCACGCTGGTGTTCTTCGAATCGCCGCGCCGTGTCGCCGAATGCCTCGCCGATCTCGCCGCCGTGCTCGGCGCGCGCGAAGCGGCCGTCGCCCGCGAGCTGACCAAGCTCTACGAGGCGGTTCGACGGGGGTCGCTCACCGAGCTCGCGGCGACCTACGCCGCCGAGCCGGCGCCGCGCGGGGAGATCGTGCTCCTGGTCGGGCCACCGTCGGACGCCGTGCCGGCGCTCGACGGCGAGGCCCTGGATGCGCGGCTACGCGACGCACTGCGCACATTGTCGGTCAAGGACGCCGCCGCCGTCGTTGCAGGGGAAACCGGGCAACCGCGGCGCAAGGTCTATGCGCGGGCCGTATCGCTCGCGGCCGAGACGAGCTGACCCCTCGCTTGCACCGCATCGGCCGCCGCCCTAGGGTTTGCCGGCCCCACCTCCCGGAAATCGCTCGAGATGTCTGCGACCTCCGACCAGCTCATCGACCGGCGTCGCCTGCAGCGGCGCCTTTCTTTGTGGCGTGTCCTCGCCTTCGTCGCCCTCGCCGTCGCGATCCTGGCTATCGGCTGGCGCGCGGTCGGGCTGCGCGGCGCCGGCGCCGTCGTGCCGCACATCGCGCGGCTCTCGATCGGCGGCCTGATCACCGGCGACGACGACACGATCAAGCTGATCGACGGCCTCACCGACTCGAATGCCTCGGGCGTCCTCGTCGACATCGGGAGCCCCGGTGGCACGGTCACGGGATCGGAGCGCGTGTACAAGGCGCTGCGCCGGCTTTCCGCGAAGAAGCCGACCGTGGCGGTCGTGAAGGACCTTGCGGCGTCGGGCGCCTACATCGCCGCGCTCGGCACCGACCAGATCGTCGCAGAGGACAACGCGCTCGTCGGCTCGATCGGCGTGCTCTTCCAGTTCCCAAATTTCGCCGGCGCCCTGGACAAGCTCGGCGTCAAGGTCGAGACGATCAAGTCGTCGCCTTTGAAGGCGTCGCCGAATGGGCTCGAGCCGACGACTCCGGAGGCGAAGGCCGCCATCGACGCGCTCGTCGTCGACACCTACGGCTGGTTCAAGGGTCTCGTGAAGTCGCGCCGCAACATGAACGACGACCAGCTCGCCGCGGTCGTCGACGGCCGGGTCTTCACCGGTCGCCAGGGCCTTGCCCTGCATCTCGTCGATGCGCTCGGCGAGGAGCAGACGGCAATCAAGTATCTCCACGAGAAGCGTAATGTGCCCGACAAGCTTCCCGTCTACGACTGGAAGCGGAAGACAGGGTTCGCGATGAAGCTGTTCGGCTCGGCCGGCGACGTGGCCCGGTTCGTCGGGCTCGGCTCGCTCGCGGGCGTGCTGGACGAGGCCGGCCATCTGGCGGAGGCCCGTTCGATGGAGGGTCTGGTGGCGGTCTGGGAGCCGTCGCCGGGAACCTAGAGCGGTGCCATCTCGTTCTTTTGAATGATGTTTCTCGATTTGAGACCGCAGTCCAGGGGCAAGAGATGATCAAGTCGGAGCTGGTCCAGCGCATCGCAGACCGCAATCCGCATCTTTATCTTCGCGACGTCGAGAAGATCGTAAACGCGATCCTCGACGAGATTACCAAGGCGCTGGCACGCGGCGACCGGGTCGAGCTGCGCGGCTTCGGCGCGTTCTCGGTGAAGCGCCGCGACGCGCGTGTCGGCCGCAATCCGCGCACCGGCGTCCATGTCGAGGTCGAGGAGAAGGCGGTACCCTTCTTCAAGACCGGCAAGGAGATGCGCGAGCGTCTCAACGAAGGTTATCTGTCCTAAGGTCCCCGGCTCGTGCGAGCCTTGCGTGGGTCGGTCGAGGTCTGAAGCGTGGCGAAGCTCTTCAAGCTGCTCATTGGCATTCCGATCGCGGTGGTGATCCTCGCCTTCGCGCTCGCCAACCGGCAGGACGTCTCCGTGTCGCTGGACCCCTTCTCGGCCGAGCCGACGCTGGTCTCGCCGCTCTACATCCTGCTGTTCCTCACGCTGCTCGTCGGGGTCGTCGTCGGCGGCGTTGCGACGTGGTTCACCCAGGGCCGCATCCGTCGGCGTGCGCGGCTTGCCGAGGATGCCGCCGACCGTTGGCGTGCCGAGGCCGAGCGCGCACGTGCCCTCCCTCAGCCGCTCGTTCCGTCGCCCGCGACCGGCCGCGGCCTCGTCCGCTCCGACTACGCGTAAGGACGCGGCCGACGTCGCAGTCGGCCGCGCGACGACCATGCCGCTCACCGTCAAGATCTGCGGGCTCTCCGAGCCCTCGACGTTGGAGGCCGCGCTCGACGCCGGCGCCGACATGGTCGGTTTCGTCTTCTTTCCGAAGAGCCCGCGGCACGTCTCCCACGAGCGCGCCCGCGAGCTGAGAGCGCTGGTCAAAGGCCGCGCGAAAACTGTCGCGCTCACGGTCAATGCCGATGACGACGCGCTTCGTGCGATCGCCGACTCGCTCGATCCCGACATGCTGCAGCTTCACGGGCACGAGACGCCGCAGCGCGTCGCCGAGGTTTCCGCCACCTTCGCGCGGCCGGTGATGAAGGCCGTTCCCATTGGCTCGCCAGAAGACCTGGCGAAGGTCGTAGCCTACGAGGATGTCGCCGACTGGCTCCTCTTCGACGCGCCGCCGCCTGCGGACGCGCAGCGGCCCGGCGGCAACGCCGTGGCCTTCGATTGGTCGCTGCTGAAAGGATATGGCGGCCGGCGCCCATGGTTGCTCGCCGGCGGCCTCGTGCCGGAGACCGTCGCGGGCGCCGTCGCGGCCACCGGCGCGCGGGGTGTCGACGTGTCGTCGGGGGTCGAGTCGGCGCCGGGCCGCAAGGACGCGACGCTGATCCGCCGCTTCATCGCCGCTGCCCGCAGCGCCTAGTCCCGCGGCTTGCTCGCCTTGAGGTGCCGCGGACCCTCGGCGAGGCGCACCATGGCGCCACGCAGCGTACGGACGTCCTGCTCGCTCATCTCCAGGCGATGGAAGATGTTGCGCAGGTTGCGGCGCATCACCGGCCCTTTGCCCTCGGGCCGGAAGAACCCGGACTTGTCCAGCTCGCCCTCGAGCCAGTCGAAGAAGGACAGCACCATCTCCCGCGGCGCGGCCGGCGAGCGCTCCTCGAGCTGGAACGGCGCCGCCCCTCCGCCGGACGCGCGCATCCACTCGTAGCCGATCAGCAGGACGGCCTGCGCGAGATTGAGCGAGGCATAGGCCGGGTTCACCGGGAAGGTGACCACGGCATCGGCGAGCGCGATGTCGTCGTTCTCGAGGCCGGTGCGCTCGGGGCCGAACATGATGCCGTGCTTCTCGCCCTGCGCCATGCGAACCGCAGTCTCCGGCAGCGCTTCGGCGGGCGTCGCGACACGCTTCACCTGGTCGCGCTCGCGCGCCGTCGTCACCCAGACGAAGTTGAGGTCGGCAATGGCAGCCTCGATCGTCGGAAAGACGCGCGCCGCGGTCAGCACGTGGGCGGCGCCGGCGGCGGCCGCCGTTGCCGCCTCGTCGAACGGAGGCGGCGGCGGCCAGCCGCCTTTCGGCGCGACGAGCCGCAGGTCGTCGAGGCCGAAGTTGACCATCGCACGGGCGCACATCCCGATGTTCACGGCGAGCTGCGGGCGCACGAGGACGATGGCGGGACCGCCGGTCTGGGGTGTGCGGGTGTGATCAGTTCCGGCGCCAGTCATGCGGAGCGCTTACAGCGCGGAGCTTGAAACGAGAAGGGCGTCCGGCTTGCGCCGGACGCCCTCGGAGCGACCATGATGCTGGGAGGGGGGACCAGCATGCATACCGGAACGGCCGAAACGGGGGGATACGGCCGAGGCGGCGATATCGCTCTCGACCCTTAAGATGGTCCGTCGGCAACGGACGTCAACATGTCCGGGGCGAGAATCCGAGGCTCAGTTTTTCGACTGGTCTAACGCACTGATCTTGAAAAGCTTCGGATCAGGCTTCATCGCGAGGTCGATGTTGTAGAGCGTCACCAGGGTCTCGTAGCCCTGGGGATCGCGCACCTGCCAGGCCCGCAGCTCGTAGGTGTCCTTGTCGAAGATCAGGCGGATGCGCGAGGTGCCGCCGAAGGTGGTGCGGTCGTCGAGCAGGATCATCACGGCGTCGGGCGTCTTGAGCACGTTGAGGATCTGCGTGTCCGCCTTCAGGTCGATCTTGTCCTCGAGCAGGAACTTCAGCGGCGTCTGGCCGATCGAGTACGTGTTCTGGGTCTTCATGCGGCGGTCGTTGACGGCGACGTTGGAGCCGTCGGCGATCACCTCGAGCGCGGCGGGGGCGGCGTACTCGAACCGCAGCTTGCCGGGCTTCTGGATGTAGATCTTGCCCTGCGAGACGCGCCCGTCCTGCCCCTTCTGCTCGAAGTCGCCGACCATCGTCTGCGCCGAGGAGAGGAAGCTGTCCGCCTTCGAGATCGCCTTGTCGGCCTCGGCGCCGGTGATCGTCACGTAGTCCGACGGGCTCGGCGCCGCCTGAGCGGCCGCAAGCTGAGCGGTGAGACCCAAAAACAGGCTAGAAAATAGGCATATTGCTTGTTTCTGCATCATCGATCCCGCCGAGCTCGAGCGTGGTGGTTAGTCCGCCCGTGTGGCGGCATTGGGACCCTCAGTCGTCCGACCCCTGCAGCTCGAAGGCGTGGTGGTCGCTGCCGCCGCCGACAAGGATCGTGCGCTTGCCGGAGTGGTTCGGCGCCCCTACCACGCCCTCGCGCTCCATGCGTTCGACCAGCGAGGCGGCCTTGTTGTAGCCGACCGAGAGCCGGCGCTGGATGTAGGAGACCGAGCATTTCCTGTCGCGCAGCACGATCGCCACGGCGCGGTCGTAGAGGTCGCCGGACTCCTCGGCATCCATGCTGCCCGCCGCCGGCGCCTCGGCGTCCTCGTCGGACGCTTCGTCCTCGCTGGTGATGGCGTCGAGATAGTCGGGCTGGCCTTGGCTCTTCAGATGCGCGACGACCTTCTCGACCTCGCCGTCCGAGACGAACGGCCCGTGCACGCGCGAGATCCGGCCGCCGCCCGCCATGTGCAGCATGTCGCCCTGCCCGAGGAGCTGCTCGGCGCCCATCTCGCCGAGGATCGTGCGCGAGTCGATCTTCGAGGTGACCTGGAAGGAGATTCGGGTTGGGAAGTTCGCCTTGATCGTGCCCGTGATGACGTCGACCGAGGGGCGCTGGGTGGCCATGATGAGGTGGATGCCGGCGGCGCGCGCCATCTGGGCGAGGCGCTGGATCGCACCCTCGATGTCCTTGCCGGCGACCATCATCAGGTCGGCCATCTCGTCGACGATGACGACGATGTAGGGGAGCGGCTGCAGCTCCATCGCCTCGTGCTCGTAGATCGCCTCGCCGGTCTCGCGGTCGTATCCGGTCTGCACGGTGCGCGTCAGCTGCTCGCCCTTGGCCGCCGCCTCGGCGACGCGCGCGTTGAAGCCGTCGATGTTGCGCACGCTGACCTTCGACATCTTCTTGTAGCGGTCCTCCATCTCGCGGACCGCCCACTTGAGCGCGACGACCGCTTTCTTCGGGTCGGTGACGACGGGCGTCAGCAGGTGCGGGATCCCGTCGTAGACCGAAAGCTCGAGCATCTTGGGATCGACCATGATGAGGCGGCACTGCGCGGGCTTGAGGCGGTAGAGCAGCGACAGGATCATCGTGTTGATGGCGACCGACTTGCCCGAGCCGGTGGTGCCGGCCACGAGCAGGTGCGGCATCTTCGCGAGGTCGACGATGATCGGCTCGCCGCCGATGTTCTTGCCGAGCGCGATCGCCAGGCTGTGCTTGGTCTTGTCGAAATCCTGGCTGGCGAGCAGCTCGCGGAGGAAGACCGTCTCACGACGCTGGTTCGGCAGCTCGATGCCGATGGCGTTGCGGCCCGGCACGACCGCGACGCGGGCGGAGATCGCCGACATCGAGCGGGCGATGTCGTCGGCGAGCCCGATCACCCGCGACGACTTGATGCCGGGCGCCGGCTCCAGCTCGTAGAGCGTGACGACCGGGCCGGGGCGGACGTTGATGATCTCGCCCTTCACGCCGAAGTCGTCGAGCACGCCCTCGAGGAGCCGCGCGTTCTGCTGCAGGGCATCCTCGGAGATCTGCGCCCCCTGCTGGCGCTTGGCTTCCGCCAGCATCGCCAGCGGCGGCAGCACGTAGGCGCCGACCTTCTCGGGGCGGTTGATCTCGCGCAGGGCGCGCTGACCGACGGTCGGGCTCGGCGCGGCGGGAATGACCCTGGTCTGGGCGGGCGGGGCCGTCGGAGCGCCGGCTCCAGCGTCGCGCTCGGCCGCGGCGCGCAGCGACGGCGGGGCGTAGGCGCGGGCGTCGAACCTAGATTGCTCCTGCGAGGCGACGGCGTCGCCTGCCGGCATGTCGAGCGGCGGCTCGAAGTCGCGGCTCGCCCAGGGCGGCGGCGGCGGCAGCTCGTCATCTTCGGTGGGCGCGCGGCGCGCGGCGAAGCGGCGCAGGCCGCGGGTGAGCAGGCCCTTGAGGCTGAGGCCGGCATGGATGGCGGCGCCGAGCGACAGCAGGCCGAGGCCGGGCTCGCCGTCACCGTCCTCGTCGTCCTCGGCGGTCCTGTCGAGCCGCAGGCGCGCCGGGGCATCCTCGAAGGCGTCGTCGTCGTCGAGATGGGTGCGTTCGCGCACGCCCACCGAAGCGCTGAGAAGCAGGACCGCGCCGATGGCCATGACCAGCGCCAGCACGACCAGGGCCGGCCTGACGCCGCCCAAGAGACGCCGCGGCAGCGCCATGACGACGTCGCCCACGACGCCGCCGAGGCCGCTCGGCAACGGCCAGTGCGCCGACACCGGCAGGAGCGCCGCAACGCCGGCGGCGCAGAGCGCGCCGAGGAAGAGCAAGGCGATCCGCATCCCGACGCGGGCGAGGCGCCGGGTCGTGACGAGCGTCCAGCCCCAGAAGGCGAGCGGCATCATGATGGCGATCGCCGACAGGCCGAACAGCTGCATGACGAGGTCGGAGGTGACGGCGCCGGGGCCGCGCAGCCAGTTGTGCACGGGGGCGGCGGTCGCGTGGTTGAAGCTCGGATCCTGGACGGACCACGTCATGAGGGCGATGGCGAGGGCTGCGAGCCCCACCAGCATCGCCGCGCCGCACGCCTCGGCGCAGCGCCGGGCGAAGAACAGGCGCACCGACTCAGGGATATGGTCGAAAGCGGAGGCGCTCGTCGTCGTTCGCATCTGGTCCTGCCTCGGGCCAAGCGCCGCCACGCACCGGCTCCACCCCAGCCGAAACCTAGAGAGATGCGGTTAACGTCGGTTTAACCTTACGCCACAGGCTGTTAACGGGTGCCAGACGCACGAAAGCCCCGCCGTGCAGGACGGCGGGGCTTCCAGACTTGCACGGCGGCCGGGCGGACCGCCGTGCACACGTGCTTAGTGCACCATCTCGCCGTGCAGGGCGATGTCGAGGCCTTCCTGCTCGACCTCCGGGGAGACGCGCAGGCCGATCGTCATGTCGATCACCTTGAGGATGATCAGGGAGACGATCGCATCGAACACGACGACGGTGCCGACGCCGATGCACTGGTTGACGATCTGGCCGTAGTTGCCCTCGATCGCGCCCGCCGTGCCGCCGTACTCGCTGATGGCGAAGACGCCGGTGAGGATCGCGCCGATGATGCCGCCGACGGCGTGGACGCCGAAGCAGTCCAGCGCGTCGTCATAGCCGAAGGCATGCTTCAGGCTGGTGGCCCCGAGGTAGCAGCCGATGCCGCAGGCGACGCCGATCGCCATCGAGCCGGCCGGCCCGACGAAGCCCGAAGCCGGGGTGATCGCGACGAGGCCGGCGACGGCACCCGAGCAGACGCCGATGACGGTCGGCTTGCCGCGGTGCGCCCACTCGACGAACATCCAGGTCAGCGCCGCGACGCCGGTGGCGATCTGCGTGACGAGCATGGCCATGCCGGCCTGCATGTTGGCGGTGACGGCCGAACCGGCATTGAAGCCGAACCAGCCGACCCAGAGCAGGCCGGTGCCGATGAAGGTGAGCACCATGTTATGCGCCGGGCCCGTGTCCTTGCGCGGCCCGAGCAGCAGGGCGCACATCAGGCCGGCGACACCGGCGTTAATGTGGACGACCGTGCCGCCGGCGAAGTCGAGCACCTTCACGAAGCCGGCGAAGTTGCCCTTCGCGTCGACGTTGGCCGCGGAGAACGCGCCGTCCGGACCCCAGACGACGTGGGCGACGGGAGCGTAGACGACGATCGCCCAGAGCGTGATGAAGATCAGCATCGCCGAGAACTTCATGCGCTCGGCGAAGGCGCCGGCGATGAGGGCGGGCGTGATGATCGCGAAGGTCATCTGGAAGCAGATGTAGACGGTTTCCGGAATCGTCGGCGCGAGGCTGTTCGGATTGCCGGTCTGGTTCGAGATGTCGCTCAGGATGCCTTGCAGGAACAACCGGCTTGTTCCGCCGATGTACGGCGAGCCCCCGGTGAACGCGAGGCTGTAGGTGCAGACGGCGAAGATAACCGTCACCAGCGCGGTGATGGCGAAGCTGGTCATCACCGTGTCGCCGACGTTCTTCTTGCGGACCATGCCGCCGTAAAAGAGGCCGAGACCGGGGATGGTCATCATGAGCACGAGCGCGACGGACGTGAGCATCCACGCCGTGTCACCCGAGTTGACCGTGCACTTCGTCGTTACGGTCGAGGAGCAGGCCGGCGGCGTCGCCGGAGCGGCGGGCGCCGCGGCGGCAGGAGCGGGCGCGGCGGCCGGAGCAGCCGGGGCCGGAGCGGGGTTGGCCTGGGCGAGCACGACCGGGGCGGTCACGGCGGCGTGCACCGCGGGCATCGTGGAAATCGCCTCGTCGGCCGTGCGCGCGGACGTCGGTCCGCTCGCGAACAGCAGCGCGGCGAACGCCAGCGCTGGGCCGAAGCCGGCTAGAAAACGGGTACGCTTCATGTGTCGGAACTCCGATTTGGAAAGAGGAGGCTTCACGCCTCAGAGAGCATCGAGGTCGCGCTCGCCGGTGCGGATGCGCACGGCCTGCTCGACATCGCTGACGAAGATCTTGCCGTCGCCGATCTGGCCGGTGCGCGCGGCTGTGGTGATCGCGTCCATGACCGCCGTCAGCATGTCCGGCGGGACACCGACCTCGATCTTCAGCTTGGGCAGGAAGCTGACGGCGTATTCGGCGCCGCGATAGATTTCGGTATGGCCCTTCTGGCGGCCATAGCCTTTGACTTCCGTCACGGTCATGCCGTGCACGCCGACGTTGGTGAGGGCGTCACGCACCTCTTCCAGCTTGAACGGCTTTATGATCGCCATCACGAGTTTCATTGTGTCGAACCCCTCCCGCCACTGAACGCAGGTTTGAAAGTCCACCCCCGCCGAAGCGGGTGCGGGAGTGCCGCTTGGGCACGAGAGGCGAAAAAGCAATTGCCGGGCCGTTTTTTGTGCAACGGCCGGATTGAATGGAACGAATTCGCGGATTGGGGATTCGGCGACACCGCGGCTACCGGGCCCATGTGTGCCCGGCCGGCGGAAAGCTCAGCCGAGCGGGATGCCTTGTTGCTCGGCGTACGCGCGGATCGGCTCGCGCAGGCTCCGCCCGCCGTCGACCCGGGTGATCTGGTCGACGACGAAGGCCTCGAACTCGCCGAGGTCCATCGCCATCAGGGCGGCCTTCACGGGCCCGATCGCCGCCGGCGACATGGACAGGGCGCGGAATCCCAGCGCGATGAGCACCATGGCCTCGAGCGGGCGGCCGCCCATCTCGCCGCACAAGCTCAATGGCGTGCCGGTCTCGCGCGCCTTGTCGGCGACGAGCTTCAGCGCGCGCAGCGATGGCGGCGACAGCGTGTCGAAGCGCGAGGCCACGCGCGTGTTGTCGCGGTCGGCCGCGAACAGGTACTGCAGCAGGTCGTTCGAGCCGACCGACACGAAGTCGACGGTCCTGCAGACCTCGTCGAGCTGCCAGAGCAGGCTCGGCACCTCGAGCATGATCCCGAGCTCGAGCTTCGCCGGCAGGGGATGCGCGTAGCGGGCGAGATAGGCGATCTCCTGATCGACCACCTCCTTCGCCTGGCGGAATTCCTCGATCGCCGCGATCATCGGGAACATGATGCGCAGCTCGCGTCCGCCGCCGGCGCGCAGCATCGCGCGCACCTGCGATCGCAGGAGCGCCGGGCGATCGAGCCCGATGCGGATCGCCCGCCAGCCCAGCGCCGGGTTCTCCTCCTCGACCTTGTCCATGTACGGGAGGATCTTGTCCGAGCCGATGTCGAGCGTCCGGAACGTCACCGCGCGCCCCTCGACCGCCTCGAAGATGGAGCGGTAGAGCAGCTCCTGCTCGCGCATGCGCGGGAAGCGGTGCGCGACCATAAACTGGATCTCGGTGCGGAACAGGCCGATCGACACCGCGCCCGTCTCCTCGACATGCTGAAGGTCGACGACGAGGCCGGCGTTCATATGCAGGTCGATCGCGACACCGTCGCGCGTCACGGACGGCTTGTCCCGCAGCGCGCGGTACTGCGCCTGGCGTCGTGCGCGCAGCCGCGCCTTCTCGCCGTAGGCGTTCTCGACGTCGGGCGTCGGGCGCACGTAGACGTCGCCGCTCGTGCCGTCGACGATGATCGCGTCGCCCTGGTCGGCGAGATTGATGATGTTGGCGACGTTGCCGACCGCCGGGATGCCAAGCGAGCGGGCGACGATCGCGACATGGCTCTGCGCGCCGCTGTCCTCGAGCACGAGGCCGCGGATGCGCGCGCGCTCGTAGTCGAGCAGCGCGGCCGGGCCCATCGCGCGGGCGACGATGATCGCGTTCTCGGGCAGCGTCTCGTGATCGGCAACAAAGGAGCGCCCGACGAGCTCGTGCAGCAGCCGGTTGGCGAGGTCGTCGAGGTCGTGCAGGCGCTCGCGCAGGTAGGGGTCGGTCTGGCGCTGCATCTTGGCGCGCACGTCGCTCTGCACGCGCTCGACGGCGGCCTCGGCGGTGAGGCCGGTCGACACCGCCTCGCGCAGGCGGCGCAGCCAGCCGCGATCGTTGGCGATGTTGCGGAACGCGTCGAGGATGTCGCGCGTCTCGCCAGGCGTTTCCTCGCCGGTGTCGACGAGCCGGTCGATCGCCGCGCGCAGGTTGCCGATCGCGATGTCGAGGCGCGCCAGCTCGGTCTTCACATCCTCGGCGACGATCTGCTGCACGACGATGCGCGGCTCGTGCAGCACCGCGCGCCCCAGGCCGATGCCCTCGGTGATCGGCGTCCCGGCGAGCGACAGCGGGCGCCGGGCGGCGAGCTCGTCTGTGGTGGCGGCGAGCGACTGCAGCTCGCCGGAGGCGATCATCTCGGCGAGCAGCATCGCCGTCGTCTGAAGGACCTCGACCTCTTCGTCGTTGTAGAGGCGGCGCGCCTTGTTCTGCACGACGAGCACGCCCAGCGTGTTGCCGCCGCGCAGGACGGGCACGCCGAGGAACGAGTTGTAGATCTCCTCGCCCGTCTCCGGCCGGTACGAGAAGGAGGGATGATTCTGCGCGTCGGCGAGCGCCAGGCTCTCCGCCGATTGCGCGATCAGGCCGACGAGGCCCTCGTCGGCGCGCATCGTGGTGAGATGGACGGCCTCGCGATTGAGGCCTTCGGTGGCGTAGAGCTCGAGACGGCCGTCGGCGCGCAACACGTAGACCGAGCACACCTCGGCAACCATGTTGGCGGCGATATTGACGACGATGCGATCGAGGCGCGTCTGCGCGCTGACCGGCTCCGCCATGACTTCGCGGAGCCTGCGCAGCAGCAGACGAGGTCCGCCGTGTGCCGCCTGCATGGCCCTATCCTGTCACCATCCAAGAGTGGTGCGGCCTCGCCGTCTTGCGACCCGCACGGGTGGGCGCGTCCAGGGCCGGTTCGCCACGTCCGCCGTACCTCACCGCCTATACAGGCTCGCGAGACAGCGCGGCAAGCCCGCCCGTCGGCAGGCGGCTAGACGTTGAATCCTCTGGCGAAAGTATGGTCGGCCCGATGCTTGAAAAGGCGTCCGGCGACCGGAGTGCAGGCGTTCTGCCTTTTGTCGCGGCGGCGCCGGACGTCGATCGCGGCCGCTGGCTCGACCTTCGGGTTGCACCGGAAGATCGATTGGGCGCTCATGTCACCAAGCATCACACCCGGTATGACCGTGCCTTGTCACCCACGCGCCCCTATGGCAGAAGGTCCGCGCCCGACCGCCGGGTGCGCTGCGGTAGCTCAGTGGTAGAGCACTCCCTTGGTAAGGGAGAGGTCGAGAGTTCAATCCTCTCTCGCAGCACCAGATGGCGGCCCTTTCAAATCAGGTCCTCAGTCCGCCGCGGCGAAGCTGATCATGACGCTGAAGCTGTCCGCCGCAAGGGCGTACCGGCCGACGCGCACGGCCTCGCCGAGGCTGAACCTGGTCGTCGAGGTGAAGACAATGCCGGAGCGCGAGACGCTCTCGACCCGTCCGATGTGCGCGCGTCCGTCCGCCCGCGTGAGGACAAGCAGGCGGTTGAGCGGCACCACGCGCTCGTCGAGACAGGTCTCGGGAGAGGGGCGGTCCAGGCAGCGCACGCGCCAGCCCAGGTATTGCGACAGGCGCGATCGATAGGGGTCGACGGTGTTCAGGGCAAAGGCGAAGCCGCCTTCGAAGCGGCGGACCACGCGTCCCTTGGCCATGCCGAACTCACGGAAGCTCGCGATGACGGCGTCGCCGATGCTGACCGCGGCTCTGGTGCGCACGGCAATGCCGGCGATCGACAGATCGACGGAAGCGCAGTGAGCGTCCGGCCCCTGGTTGATCGAGCACAGCCCGACGAGCGCGATGTTGAAGCGGGGAAAGCAGCGCCGCTCCGCGAGCGGAAGACGCGTGGGCCATGCCCCAGACACGTGTGTCATCGACGGAAAGACCTGTGCACGAATGACTTGATCTTAGATGTCGCACGCTCGTATCGAGCGGCGGCAATGCAGTATTCGAGCTATACCTTATGCTGGGCGGCAATAGAATTTGTTCCGTAACGGCAGTAGAGCGACAGCATGCGGGCGTCATTAACGAGCCCGCAGAAATCTCGGTCCAACTTTAGGCGTGCAGCCGTCCCACCTTGGCGAGACGCACCGGAGGAGGTGCGCGGCGTCAGCTCGCCGGATCGACCTTGCCGCCGTGCGACGCCGACCACTCGATGGGCGCGTCGAGAAAGCTCTCGACCTCGACAAGTATCTCCGGCGCGAAGGTGCCGGCCGCCTTCGCCACCGCCAGCACGTCGCGCCAGGTGGTGAGCGAGTGCAGCGTGACGCCGAGCTCGTCGAGCGCCGCGCGACCCTGCGCAAAGATGTCGTAGTAGAAGATCACGAAGCAGTGCTCGACGTGCAGCCCCGCCTCGCGCATCGCCTTGACGAAGCCGACCTTGCTGCCGCCGTCGGTGGCGAGATCCTCGACGAGGATCGCGCGCTGGCCCTCGGACACGAGCCCCTCGATCTGCGCGTTGCGGCCAAAACCCTTGGGCTTCTTGCGCACGTATTGCATCGGCAGGAGCAGCCGCTCGGCGAGCCACGCCGCAAACGGGATGCCTGCGGTCTCGCCGCCGGCGACGACGTCGAGCTTTTCGTAGCCGACGTTCTGCAGGATCGTCGCCACTGCGAAGTCCATCAGCGTGGCGCGGGCGCGCGGGAACGAGATGATGCGCCGGCAGTCCGTGTAGACCGGGCTCGCCTTGCCCGAGGTGAGGATGAAGGGCTTGTCCTCGTAGAAATGCACCGCCCCGATCTCGAGCAGGATCTTCGCCGCCTCGCGGGCGATCAGCGCCTTGTCGATCGGCGGCGGGAAGGTCGGCATCGCGCACTCCTGGGCGGGACTCGTTGGGGGCTCGGGAACAGCTCTTTCGGAGCGGCTCGGTGACGCGAGCGACCCCTTCTGTGATCCCCCGAAGAAGACGTCAATCGCACATCCAGGAAGCGCCCCAGGGTTGAGGACGTCGCGCAAATTCAATCAAATGTTAAGCTTAACACGACATGACGTAGAGGCGGCCCAGGTTTGCGGCAGGGCGTCGATCCCGTGAAAATCACCCCGAACAAGGTGCCCGTCGGCGCGAAGTTTGCCGCTCTCATCACCGTATGCACGGCGTTGGTCATGGCGATCAGCGTCGCCGTGGTGATGCAGCGTTTCAAGGCGCAGGACGACGCGCGATCGAAGCAGGCCGCGCAGGTGACGGCCGCCGGCATTGGCGCTGCCGTGCAGACCGTGTTCGAAGACGCCTTCGAAATCGTCGGCACGACCCACGACAACCTGATCGCGCTGCGTGACGCGGGCGTCACCGATCCCAGGGTCTACGATACCCTGCTGGAGCGGATGATCCAGTCGGCGCCCGATCGCTTCGGGGCGTGGCTCGTGTGGGACCATGCGGACGCACCGATCGCGTCGGGCCCTGCCCCGGCGCCGCGTCTTTCGGTCTACTGGCACCAGAACGGCATGACGATGCTGCGCGACGTCGTGCCGCCGGAGATCCTGGCCAGCGATCTCTTCAAGGTGCCCACCGCGGAGGACAAGCCCTATCTCCTCGAGCCGCACGCGATCGATGCCGAGAACGGCGATCCGGTGCTGGTGACGTCCTTCGCCAAGCCGCTCGATCACGACGGCAAGATCGTCGGCGCGCTGGCGATCGACATCAAGCTCGACGCGATCGCCGATGCGCTCGGTGCCATCAAGATGCCCGGCGGCGCGACGGTCACCGTCGTCTCGGACGGCGGCATGGTCGCCATGTCCACGGACAAGAGCCTGACGGGACAACAGCTGCGGGTCGCGCGCCCGGACGCGTGGCAGATCCTGCTGACGGCGAAGCGGGACGGCGACGGATCGCGCCTCGCGCCCGTTTCTGCGGGGACCGCGCAGGCGCTCACCGCCTGGAACGCCATCCGTTTCGCAGGCGTGAAGAACCCCTGGTTTGTCATCATGGAGATCCCGCAGCGCTCGCTGCTCGAGACGACCTCGGACGACCGGCTTTTTCTTTTGCTCGTCGCGACGGGCGCCCTGGTCTCCGTGCTCCTCGTCGTCCTGCTGGCGATGAGCCGTCTCGTCTCGAAGCCGCTCGCCGACCTGTCGGCGATCATCGTCGGGCTCGGTGCGGGGCTGTTCGACTTCAAGATCCCGTCCCGTCACCGCGCCGACGAGATCGGCGACATCGCCCGCGCCGTCGAGCGGCTGCAGGACAGCGGATTGGAGATCGCCCGTCTTCGGGAAATCAACGGCGAAGCCGAATTCCAGCGCCTCGCGAAACGCCGGTCCGATCTCGACGGCATCTCGCGCCAGTTCTCGGGCTCGATCGAGGGTCTCGTCAGCGCGCTCGAAAGCGTCGCCTCGACGGTCGATGCGCGGTCCCGCGAGGTCTCCCTGCAAACCGAAGCGGCGGCGCAGCAGCTCGGCGAAGTCGCGGGTGCCTCCAACGCGTCGCGAGCCAGCATGGGCTCCGTCGCCACGGCGACCGCCTCGCTGCTGACGACGATCAACGCGATCGGCGACCGCACCCGCGATAGCGGCGCTGCCGTGCTGACCGTGGAACGCCATGCCATATCGGCCGGCGCCGCCATGTCCGATCTCTCGCAGGCGATCAACGACATCGGGCTCGCCTCGAAGCTGATCGGCGAGGTGGCGGCCCAAATCAACCTCATCGCCCTCAACGCGACGATCGAAGCCGCGCGCTCCGGCGAGGCGGGCCGCGGCTTCGCCGTCGTCGCGCAGGAGATCAAGGTTCTGGCCAAGCGCACTGCGAACGCCACCGACCAGATCGGCAGCGCCATCGCCGTCGTCCATCAGGCCTCGGGCGTCACCGAGGCAAAGGTCGGAGAAATGCGCGAGGCGGTCGCCGACATGCGGCGGATCTCCGGCGAGATCGCCGGCGCGCTCGAGATCCAGCTCGGCGCGACGAGCGAGATCGGCGCGCTGATGGAGACGGCTCTCAACGGGGGTGAGGCCGCCGCGCGCCATGTCGCCGGTCTCGTCCGGTCCGCGGCCGAAGTCCAGCAGGCGGCCACGGTGATGAACGCCGAGAGCACGAGCCTCGGCGCGCAGATCCTCCGCCTTAGGGCCGAGGTCGAGGATTTTCTCGGGTTTCTTCGCGCAGCTTGAGGCGATTGCGGCGGGGCCGCCTGCGCTCACTCCGCCAGCGTGTCGGGCCGCACCTTGCCGCGCTTCACCATCAGCTTGTTCAGCGCCGCGATATAGGCGTTGGCGGAGGCCACCATCGTGTCGGGATCGGCGCCGCGGCCGATCACCTGCTTCTCGCCCTCGACGAGCCGCACCGAGACCTCGGCCTGCGCGTCGGTGCCCTGCGTCACCGCGTGCACCTGGTAGAGCTCAAGCACGGCGTTGTGCGGCACCAGCGTGACGATGCCGTTGAAGATCGCATCCACCGGGCCGTTGCCGGTCGCGGTGAAGCTCTTCTCGTCGCCGTCGACGTCGAGCACGACTTCCGCCGTCTGCGGCCCGTGCGTGCCGGCCTCGACGCGCAGGCTCTTCAGCTGGATGCGGTCGTGCGCGTGGCCGATCTCGTCGTCGACGAGCGCCTCGATGTCCTCGTCGTAGACGATCTTCTTCTTGTCGGCCAAGGCCTTGAAGCGGACGAAGGCATCCTGCATCGCGTTGTCGCCGAGGACGTAGCCCATCGCCTTCAGCTTGTCCTTGAAGGCGGCGCGGCCCGAGTGCTTGCCCATGATCAGCGAGGACTTGGCGAGGCCGACCGATTCCGGCGTCATGATCTCGTAGGTCAGCGCGTTCTTCAGCACGCCGTCCTGGTGGATGCCGCTCTCGTGCGCAAACGCGTTCCGGCCGACGATGGCCTTGTTGTACTGCACCGGGAACGACGACACGGCCGACACCAGCTTCGAGGCGCGGGTCAGCATCGTGGCTTCGACGCCCGTCGTGTAGGGCAGCGCGTCGGAGCGGGTCTTGGCCGCCATCACGATCTCTTCCAGCGCCGCGTTGCCGGCGCGCTCGCCGAGGCCGTTGATCGTGCACTCGATCTGCCGCGCGCCGCCGGCGACACCGGCGAAGGAGTTGGCGACGGCGAGGCCGAGGTCGTTGTGGCAATGCGTGGAGAAGACGACCTTCTCTGCGCCCGGCACGCGCGCGCGCACCGCCTCGAACATGGCCCGGTACTCGTCCGGCGTGGCGTAGCCCACCGTGTCGGGCAGGTTGATCGTCGTCGCGCCGGCCTTGATCGCCGTCTCGATGCAGCGGCAGAGATAGTCGATCGGCGTCCGGGTCGCGTCCATCGCCGACCACTCGACGTCGGGCACGAGGTTGCGCGCCTGGGTCACCGTCTTGGCGATGATCTCCAGCACCTGTTCCTCGTTCTTGTTCATCTGGTGTGCCAGATGGATCGGCGAGGTCGAGACGAAGGTGTGGATGCGCGGCTTGCGGGCGTGGCGCACCGCCTCGCCGCAGCGTGCGATGTCGCCCTCTATCGCGCGGGCGAGCCCGGCGATCGTCGCGTTCTCGGTGCGACGGGCGATCTCGGCCACGGCCTCGAAGTCGCCGATCGAGGCGATCGGGAAGCCGGCCTCGATGATGTCCACCCCCATCTCGTCGAGGAGGGCGGCGACGGCGAGCTTGTCTTCGAACGCCATCGTCGCGCCGGGGCATTGCTCGCCGTCGCGCAGGGTGGTGTCGAAGATGAGGAGGCGGTCGGAGGCGCTAGCGGGAGCAGCGTGCGTTGGGTCGGCCTGCGACATGGTCTTTGTCCTGGGAAATCGAGGGGTCTGCTTGGCGACGGCTCCCCTGAAGGCCCAGGCCCGCGGCCCGGCCGGCCCTCAGGGGCGGCTAAGAAGCAGAAGACCCGCGCGCGCAAGCAGAGCCGCCGGGCGATGGCCCGGCGCGCGATCCTGCTCGATGGCGGCGCTGCACGACATGGATGCCTCATAACCCGAGGCGGCACTGCGCCGCAACCGGGCCGATGGAGCCCCGCGGCCTCCCCGTCCGCCCGGGCGGTCGCGCGTGCTCCAGGAGGTGAATTGACCCGTCGTTTCGCCTCGCCTAAGCCCGCCGCTTGCGCCGCCGCCCCCGACAGACCGGCGCACGAGCCCGCGTGATGTTTCGATTCCTGATCCGTCTCATCGGCCTGCTTCTGCTGGCCGGCGCGTTCGCCGCGCTGATCGTCGATGGAACACGCTCGGTGGCCGACGGGCGGATCGCCCTGCTGCCGCTCGGCCGCCTGATCACCTACGTCTCGCCCGAGGCCTTCGTGAAGCTGCACGCCGGCATCGAGACGCATTGGCCCTCGCTGTGGGACCCGGTGATGGTCACCGTGCTGCTGCTGCCGTCGTGGTGCGTGCTCGGGCTCGTCGGGCTCGTCTTCATGGCGCTGGCGCGGCCGCCGCGGCCGAAGATCGGCTATCTCGGGCGCTAGGGTCACGGGAGAGCGTGAGATCGGACTCCGTTGGATATGGGCCGCGGGCGCCGCGATCGGCGCCGTCATCGTCATCCTCGGCATCGAGAAGGTGCCGCAGCTGTCCAGTGCGCGCTTGCTCGAGTGCCTGGTCGTGGCCGCAGCGGCTGGCGTGCTGGCGTGGGTGGCGCGCGGGGTGCTGCGGGACGGGCTGGTCATGGTGGCGAGCCTCTTCGTCGGCCTCGCACTGATCGAAGGCGGCGTGCTGGTCCTCGATGCCGTCCAGCACTACGAGCCGCCGGCCGTTGGCCATGATTCCGGGCTATCGCAGGGTCGGCCGTTGGTCGGCTGGGGTCCCGTGCGGCCCGGCGTCTACCGCTCGTTCAAGACGGCGCCGGACGGCCACCTCGTCTTCGACACGCATGTCACCATCGACGCCAATCTCGATCGCCGGACCGTGTCCGCTGACGGCGGCAGGCCGATCGTGTTCTTCGGCGATTCCTGGATCTACGGCGACGGCGTCGAGGACGACGGAACGCTGCCGCAGCTCTTCGCCGATCTCAATCATCGCGCGTTTCCGGTGCTCAATCTGTCCTTCGCGGGTTGGAGCCCGGCGCAGAATCTCCTCGCGCTGCGCGAAGGCTTCTACCGCAAGCTGATCGACCGGCCGCGGCATTTCATTCTCTTCACCTCGCCGTTCCACCTCGAGCGAATCGCCTGCAAGGGCGGCTACTTCATCAGCGGCGCCCCGCGCTTCGTGCCCGACGGCGACGACGTTCGCTACGTCGGGCCTTGCGCGAAGGGTCGGGGCGCGTTGGCGCCGTTCGTCGCGATCGCTTCGAAGTTCGCGCTCTACCGCCGGATCGAGCCGCTGCTGGCGGCGCCGCGCCGCGACGACGTCGCGCTCTACCTCAAGATCGTCGAGGCGTTCGTCGCGCAGGCGAAGAAGGACTACGGCGTCGAGACGACGGTCCTGTTCGCCCCCTTTGACGACGGCTACCTCAAGAAGTCGGGCTTCACCGAAGCGCAGATCGTCGACGCATGGCGCAACGACGGGCTCGACGTCCTCGTCGACCACCTGCCCAAGATCCCCGACGAGAGCCTCTACTGGATCGCCGGCGAAGGGCATCCGACGGCGCTCGCCAACAAGGCGCGCGCGGCGGAGATCGAGGCGCATCTGCGCGAGGTCGATCCCGCCGCACTGGACGTCGGCGCCACCCGCTGACCGCGGCGCGCGCTCATGCCTTATGGTGCACGGGCGCCAGCTTGTAGACCGGCGTCGGGATGCCGAGCTCGCGCGCCTTCAGCTGCAGGCCGAGATAGAGCGAGTAGTGGCGCGACTGGTGCAGGTTGCCGCCGTGGAACCACAGCGCCTCCTGCTGCGTCGGCTTCCACATGTTGCGCAGCTCGCCCTCCCAGGGGCCCGGGTCCTTCTTGGTGTTGGAGCCCAGGCCCCAGCACTTGCCAACCTTGTCGGCCACCTCCTGGCTGATCAACTGGGCCGCCCAGCCGTTCATCGACGAGAACCCGGTGGCGTAGACGATGATGTCGGCCGGCAGCTCGGTGCCGTCCGACAGCTTGACGCCGGTTCTGGTGATCTCCTCGACCGAGACGTTGCTCTTCAGCTTGATCTTGCCCTCGGCGATCAGCTCGGACGCGCCGACGTCGATGTAGTAGCCGGAGCCGCGCCGCAGGTACTTCATGAAGAGGCCCGAGCCGTCGTCGCCGAAGTCCAGCATGAAGCCGGCCTTCTCGAGCTTGTCGTAATGCTCCTTGTCGCGCTTCTTCATCTCCTCGTAGACCGGGATGTTGAAGCTCGCCATGATCGCGTAGGGGATCGAGGCGAACGTCAGGTCGGCTTTGTTTGTCGTAATACCGTTCTGCACGGCCTGCTCCGAGTAGAGGCCGCCGAGCGCCAGCTCCATCAGGCTCTCCGAGCGCGCGATATGCGTCGAGGAGCGCTGCACCATCGTGACGTCGGCGCCGTTCTCCCAGAAGTCGGCGCAGATGTCGTGCGCGGAATTGTTGGAGCCGATGACCACCGCCTTCTTGCCGCGCCAGGCGTCGCCGCCCGGATGCCGGCTCGAGTGGTAATGTGTGCCCTCGAACGTTTCCATGCCGGGATAGCTCGGCATGTTCGGCACGGCGGAGAGGCCCGTCGCCAGCACGAGCTGCTGCGCCCTGAGCGTCAGCGGATGGCCCTCACGCTCGACCTCGATCGTCCACTCCTTCTTGGCGTCGTCGAACTTCGCCGACTTGCACTCGGTGTTGGACCAGTAGTTGAGCTCCATCACCTTCGTGTAGCTCTCGAGCCAGTCGCCGATCTTGTCCTTGGCGGCGAACACCGGCCAGTGATCGGGGAAGGGGATGTAGGGCAGGTGGTCGTACCAGACCGGGTCGTGCAGATGCAGCGACTTGTAGCGCTTGCGCCAGTGGTCGCCGGGGCGCGGATGCTTGTCGAGGATGATGGTCGGCACGCCGAGCCGCTTGAGGCGCGCGCCGAGGCCGATGCCGCCCTGGCCGCCGCCGACAATGACGACATAGGGCATGCGCGTGATGCCGAGCTCGGCCTCCTCCGTATGCTTGCGCTCGAGCCAGGACTTGCGATCCGGGTGCACGCCGTGCTCGACGCTCTTCTCGCGGCGGAAGCCGTTCGGCTCCTCGTGGCCGATGATCTCCTCTGCGGTAGTCAGGAGCGTCCAGGCGAGATCGCCCTTCAGCCGCACCAGGCCCTTGCCGCGGAACACGCTCGTCTCGAAGGTAAACCACCCTTCGGTGACGCCGTCGGCCTCGGTCGCCGGCTCGTCGAGCTGCCAGTCGTGCGGCTTCACGTTCGCCAGCGTGGCCTTGAGCATCTCGGCGATCTGCGCCTTGCCCTCCTGGGTGGTGATGTTCCAGGTGAAGCTGACGAGATCGCGCCAGTAGCACTCGTTGGCAAACAGCGCGGTCGCGGCGTCCACATCGCCGGCGCTCAGCGCCGCGTCGAGCTTCTCAAGCCACGCGGTGACGCGCTTGTCGGCTTCAGTCATATGCTCGGCCATGGGCGCAGCGTAGTTCATCGGGGTCCTCCGGAGGTCTTCGCTCGTTTTGGTGCGGATCAGCGGCCTCGCGGCCGGCTGTTTTCGACCGCAACCCTATGAGGAACGAGGGCTCCGTCGACCCCGACGCTCGGCGGAGACCGGGACGGGAAACCCGCCTATTCCCCTGCCGGCAAGCCTTCGGAGGCGCGCGGCCGGGCGCCGGTCAGCGGGCGCTCCTCCATCGCGAGCAGCACGACGAAGGCGGCGATGGCGCCGGCCGCGATCAAGGCGAAGACCACGTGGAAGCCGCCGAGCAGCGACGCGCGATCGGCGGCGCTCGCCTTCGCGGCGAGGTCGCCGGCGTTGCGCCCGAGCAGGATCGTGCCGAAGATCGCCACCATCACCGCGCCGCCGAGCTGGCGACAGAGGTTTGCCGTCGCCGTCGCGGTGCCGAGATGATGCGGCTCGACCGCGTTCTGGATCGACACGGTCGAGATCGGCAGCAGCGTGCCGAGCGCGATCGACACCGCGCTGAGCACCAGGCTGAGCGCCCAGATCGGCAGGGTCGCGGCGCTCGTCATCAGGACGATCGCGGCGAGCGCGGCGCAGGGCACGGCGGCGAGCGGCAGGCGCTTGTAGTGCTCGAGCCGGGCCATTGCGCGGCCGGACATCAGCGTCCCGCCGACCGTGCCGACCATCAGCGGCAGCAGGGCGAGGCCGGACTGGCTCGCCGACAGGCCGCGTACGGTCTCGAACAGGATCGGCGCGTAGATCGCGAGGCCGAGGAACAGGCCGACGCTGAGCGTGGCGATGCCGGTCGCGGCGAGCACCACCCGATCGCCGAGCACCTCGAGAGGGATCAGCGGCTCGGCAGCCGTCCGCAGCCGCACGGCGAGGCCTGCGACCAGCGCCGCGCTGAGCGCGAGCAGCCCGAGCGTCGGCACCGCGTCCCAGCCGAAGCGGCCGCCGGCCCAGGACAAAGCGAGCAGAAGCGTCGAGGAGGAGGCGACGAGCAGCACGGCGCCGGCAACGTCGAGCTTATGGCGCCGCTCGTGGCGCGGCAGCCGCAGCAGCGGCGCGCGGGTGAGCGCCAGCGCCAGGGCGCCGAGCGGCAGGTTGATCCAGAAGATCATCGACCAGGTGAGATGCTCGGCGAAGAAGCCGCCGAGCACCGGGCCGGCGACGCTCGCCGCGGTGAAGGCGCTGGCGAAATAGACCTGGTAGCCGGCGCGCTCGCGCGGCGACATGATATCGCCGACGATCGTCTGCGACAGCGCCAGCAGGCCGCCGCCGCCGGCCCCCTGCAGCAGCCGCGCGGCGACGAGTGCGTCCATCGTCGGCGCCAGCGCGCAGAAGATCGAGCCGACGAGGAAGGTCGAGATCGACACGAGCAGCATGATGCGCCGGCCGTGGATGTCCGAGAGCTTGCCGTAGATCGGCACCGCGCTCGTCGCCGCGAGGAGATAGGCGGTGACCACCCAGGGGAGATGGTCGATGTCGCCGAGGTCGCGGCCGATCGTCGGCAGCGCGGTGGCGACGATCGTCTGGTCGAGCGCGGCGAGCAGCATCGCCATCATCAGGCCGAAGACGATGCGACGGATCTCGGCGCGCGACAGTGGGGCGGCGGACGAAACTGCGGCGGCGCGGGGCATGGCTCTATCTCTGCCTGCGCGCCCGCGAGAGCAAGGGTCGATCGCGCAGCTTGCCGCGGCACAGCTTCATGTTTCTTTACATCGGCCGGCATCTGGCGAAACGTCGCCCGCCTAACGTCCTCGCATCGCACATGCGAGAAGGACGAGATCAAATGACCAACGACACAACGCCCGCGAATGCCGCCCCGGTCCGATCGCTGCGCACGTCCGTGCTGCGGCGCGGCGCCATCGCTGCGGCCCTGCTCGGTGGCGGCATCGTCATCGGCGCCGCCGGCTTCGCCACCGCGCAGGGCATGGGCCCCGGCGGCTGGCATCACGGCTGGCACGGCCCCAAGATCGGGATGATCCAGTTCTTCGCGCATGCGGCGCTGGAGAACGTCGGCGCGACCAGCGACCAGGAAACCAAGGTCCACGACATCATCGCCGCGGCCTACCAGAAGATCGAGCCGCCTGAGGGCCAGCGCGAGGAGATGCGCAAGCAGGTGCTCGACCTCCTGAAGGCGCCGACCATCGACCGCGCCGCCATCGAGAAGATGCGGGCCGAGAAGGTCGCCGACATGGATGCCAAGTCCAAGGTGATCGTGAATGCCGCGCTCGACGCCGCCGCGCAGCTCACGCCCGATCAGCGCGTCCGCCTCGTGCACAACGTCGAGGCGCGCATGGACGAGCGCGAGCACGGCGGCTGGGGCCATTGGGGTCGCGGCTTCGGCGGTCCCGAGCACGGTGAGCACGGCGCCGCGGAGCACGGCCCGGACGCCGGCGGCGACCGCGACTGACGCAACGGCATGGCGGATCGCATTCTCATCATCGACGACGATGAGCGCCTGGCCGCCATGGTCTCTGACTACCTCGCGGGTGCGGGTCTCGCCGTCACCCGCGAGCCGACCGCCGCCGCCGGCCTCGCCGCGGCGGCGCACGAGGCGCCGGACGCGATCATCCTCGACCTGATGCTGCCCGACCTCGACGGCTTCGAGGTCTGCAGGCGGCTGCGCGCCGCCTCCGACGTGCCGATCCTGATGCTCACCGCGCGCGGCGACGACACCGATCGCATCGTCGGCCTCGAGATCGGTGCCGACGACTATCTGGCGAAGCCCTTCAACCCGCGCGTGCTGCTGGCCCGGATCCGGGCGATGCTGCGGCGGCGCAGCGGCCAGGGCGGCGGCGGCAACGGGCCGAGCGCCGACACGCTGCAGTTCGGCCGCCTGCAGGTCGACCGCGGCTCGCGTGCCGTGCGCGTCGACGGCGAGGCGAGGAGCCTCACCAGCTACCAGTTCGACCTGCTCGTCGCGCTGGCAGAGAACGCCGGCCGCGTGCTGAACCGCGATCGCCTCCTCGACCTCGTCAAGGGCCAGGACCTCGAGGCCTTCGACCGCTCGATCGACGTCCATGTCTCGCGGATCCGCGCGGCGATCGAGGACGACCCGAAGCATCCCCGCCGCATCATCACCGTGCGCGGCGCCGGCTACGTCTTCGCCCGCGTGCAGGACCGCGAGGCGTGAGGCTGGTCCGTCGACGCCTCTTCTGGCGCATCTATCTCACGCTGCTCGCGAGCCTCGTCGCGACGGCGCTGATCATGGGCGCGCTGTTCTGGTTCCTCGGCCAGGCGCAGCGCGAGCTGCGGCCCGATGAGCCCGCCCACCACCGGTGGCCGCCCGTCATCTCGCTGTACGAGGCGGACGGCCGGCTCGTCGCCGCGCAGGGAAAGCAGATCCCGCTGCCCGAGGCCGAGCCGAGCCGACATTGGGCGCCGGGCCATGTGCTGCGCGTCGACCTGCCCGACGGGCGCTTCGCGCTCGTGCATTTCGAGCCGCCGCCCGGCGCCCGGGTGCGCGGCATCATCGGGGTCATGCTGTTCGTGGTGTTCAGCGTCGGCCTCGCGGCCTTCCCGGTGACCGCGCTGCTCACGCGGCGGCTCGAGCGTCTGCGCGAGGGCCTGCAGCGCTGGGGCGAGACCGGCACCTACGCGCCGCTCGATGCGCGAGGCGACGACGAGGTGGCGCTGCTCGCGCGCACCTTCAACGCCGCCGCGGCGCGGCTCGACGCGCTGCTGGCGGCGCAAAAGCGCCTGCTCGCCAACGCCAGCCACGAGCTGCGCTCGCCGCTCGCCCGGCTGCGCTTTGCGGCCGAGACCGCGCCGAGCGCCGGCCCGGCCCGCGACGAGATCGTGCGCAACCTCGGCGAGATGGACGGCCTCGTCGAGGAACTGCTGCTGGCGAGCCGACTCGAGCATCAGGCGCCGGCTCGGGACCGACGCGAGCCGGTCGACGTTCTGGGCCTCGCCGCCGAGGAGGCGGCGCGGTTCGACGCCATCGTCGACGGCGCGCCGGTCGAGGTGCTGGGCGATCTGGTCCTGCTGCGCCGCCTCGTGCGCAACCTTCTCGACAATGCCGCCAGACATGGGCGGCCGCCGACGAGGGTGCATGTCGCGCCGCGCGACGGCGGTGCCGAGCTCGTCGTCTCCGACGCCGGCGCGGGCATTGCGCCGGGCGACCGCGAAAAGGTGTTCGAGCCTTTCTTCCGGCCCGGCGGCATCGGCGAGGACAGGGGCGGCTGGGGCCTCGGCCTGGCCCTTGTCCGCCAGATCGCCGAGCGGCACGGCGGCACCGCCACATGCGAGGCGGCTGAAAACGGCGGGTCGCGTTTCGTCGTGCGGCTGGCGGCGCGTTTAGAGGCTGAGCGGAGCGTCAGGCGCCGTTGGACGGCGCCGCGATGCGCTCGATGAGCGCCTTGGCGTCGGGCGAATCCCACAGCGCGGGGCCGGCCATCGTCCCGATCTCGCAGCCGTCCGGCCCGATCAGCACGCTAGTCGGCAGGCCCGTACCGTGCAGCGTCTGCAGGATGTCGGCGCTGTGGTCGGAGAAGAACTTCACGTGGCGCGCGCCGATCTCCTGCAGGAAGGCGCGCGGGCGGTCGAGCCGCGCGGTGTCGATGTCGACCGGCACGACCTGGAAGGTCTTCGAGCCAAGCGCGCCTTCGAGCCGGTCGAGCGCCGGCATCTCTGCGCGGCACGGCACGCACCAGGTTGCCCAGAGGTTGAGCAGGATCGAGCGGCCCTTGAAGTCGGCGACGATCTTGTGGCCGCCGTCGCCGTCGTCGAAGGCGATGGCGCCGAGGTCGTTGGGCGCCGACGCGAGGATCAGCGCCGCGACGTCGCCGCGGGCCAGCGGGTCGAGCGCCTGGGCGAGGTCGAGCGAGCGCGCGCAGGCGCCGCTGTGGGCCGTCGCCTTGCCGCCATGCGGCATCAAGGCATATAGACCGATCCCCGAGGCCGCGACGAGCGCCAGAGCACCAGCCACGAGGGCCGTCCGCCTTCCCCGCGGGCGTTCGGGCTTACCAGTGACTTCGGTCATGACCTTCTCGAAAGCTGGACGATGAGCAACAAGATGTGGGGCGGCCGGTTCGCAAGCGGCCCCGATGCGATCATGGAGGAGATCAACGCCTCCATCGGCTTCGACAAGAAGCTCGCGCCCCAGGACATAGCCGGTTCGCTCGCCCATGTCGCGATGCTCGCGAAGACGGGGATCGTCACCGCCGAGGACGCGGCGGCGATCGCCGCGGGCCTAGAGACGATCCGTGGCGAAATCGAGAAGGGCGAGTTCGCCTTCGATCGCGCGCTGGAAGACATCCACATGAACGTCGAGTCGCGGCTCTCCGCGCTCGTCGGGCCGGCGGCGGGGCGGCTGCACACCGCGCGCTCGCGCAACGACCAGGTCGCCGTCGACTTCAGGCTTTGGGTGCGCGACACCGTCGACCAGCTCGTCGGCCAGATCGCCGTGCTGCAAAAGGCGCTCGCCGAGAAGGCGCTGGCGCATGCCGCCGACGTGATGCCGGGCTTCACGCATCTGCAGAGCGCCCAGCCGGTGACGCTCGGCCACCACCTGCTCGCCTACGTCGAGATGCTCGCGCGGGATCGCTCGCGCTTCGAGGATGCACGCCGCCGCATGAACGAGTGCCCGCTCGGCGCTGCGGCGCTCGCCGGCACCTCGTTCCCGATCGACCGCGAGATGACGGCGCAGGCGCTCGGCTTCGAGCGTCCGACCGCCAACTCCCTCGACAGCGTCTCCGACCGCGACTTCGCGCTGGAAGCCCTTGCCGCTTCGGCGATCTGCGCGACGCATCTCTCGCGCTTCGCCGAGGAGATCGTGCTCTGGGCGACGCCGCAGTTCGGCTTCGCGGCGCTCTCCGACAAGTTCTCGACCGGCTCCTCGATCATGCCGCAGAAGCGCAACCCCGACGCCGCCGAGCTGGTGCGCGGCAAGACGGGGCGGGTCATCGGCGCGCTCAACGGCCTGCTCGTCGTGATGAAGGGCCTGCCGCTCGCCTATTCGAAGGACATGCAGGAGGACAAGGAAGGCACGTTCGACGCGCTGCAGACGCTGTCGCTGTGCCTTGCCGCGATGACCGGCATGGTGACGGACCTGGCGCCCGACACGCAGCGGATGGAGGCCGCCGCCGGCGCCGGCTTCTCGACCGCCACCGATCTCGCCGACTATCTCGTGCGGGTGCTGGGCCTGCCGTTTCGCGAGGCGCATCATGTGACGGGCCGCCTCGTCGCCCTCGCGGCGCAGCGCAAGGTCGGGCTCGAGGATCTCACCCTGCAGGAGATGCAGACCGTCGAGCCGCGCCTCGAGATGGAGGTCTACGAGGTGCTCGGCGTGCAGAACTCGGTCGCCAGCCGCACGAGCTTCGGCGGCACCGCGCCAGCGAACGTGCGCGCGCAGGCGGAGGCGTGGCTCAAGCGGCTCGCGTGACGGAGCGGCGGCATCTCGCCGCCGCCAGCCCGCTGCACTTCACGTCTTGGTGGTGCGTGATGTCGGGCGGCGAGGCATCGCCGCGCCGAGGTCAGCGATCGTAGTCGCGCAACGGAGCGCGGTCGGCGAAGCGGTCGCGCTGGTCCTCGCGCTCGCCGCGGCCGCGGTCGGCATACCGGTCGCGATCGTAGCCGCGATCGTGCTCGGCGCGGCGATCGAGCTCTTCGCGCGACAGGTAGTGGCCGTAGCGCTGGTCGCCGCGGTCGACGCCGCGCGGCTCGCCATAGCTCTCGCGCTCGTGCCGATAGACTTCGGCCTCGTGCGCGTAGCCGGGACGCACCTCACGCTCGGCATAAGGACGCGGCTCGCGCGGCGGATAGGGGCGATCGTAGCCGCCATCGACGTACGGACGCGGCTCGCCGTAGACCCGCATGACCGGCGGCGGCCCGTAGACGCGATAGGGGCGCGGATAGACGATCGGCCGCGGGCGGACGCGGTAGTAGACCGGCGGCACCGGGCCCGGGATGAAGGCCGGCGGCACGGGGTGCGGCTCGTAATAAGGCGGCGGAGGCGGCGGCAACGGCTCGTCGAGATCGGCGGCAAAGGCGGTGCCGGCGAGCGGGCCGAAAACGCCGGCCAGCATCGCGACTGAGATCAGGCTACGCATGGTGGAAACTCCCCTGGAGGCAGCCAAGCTCGGCCCGGCCACCTGAACGCAGCATGAAGGAAAAACCGAGCTATGTCACCTGCGTGTGAAAATTTCCCGCGCTGAGGGCGGCGCTGACCTCGGCCTCCGAGAGCGAGCGGAATTCGCCCTCGGGGAGGTCTTCCGGAAGCGTCAGCTCGCCCAGCGCGTCGCGGTGAAGCACGACAACGTGATTGCCGAGCGCGGCGAACATGCGGCGGACCTGATGATAGCGCCCTTCGATGATCGTGAGCTGCACCTCGGTCGACCCCAGCACCGCGAGGTGCGCCGGCAGCAGGGGTTTCGTCTCGCCATCCAGCATCAGCGTCCCGGCCGCGAAGACCTCGGCCTCGTCGCCGCGCAGCGGGCGCGCCAGCGTCGCGCGGTAACGCTTCGGCAGGTGCGTCTTCGGCGAGATGATCTTGTGGAGCAGCGCGCCGTCGTCGGTGAGCAGCAGGAGGCCCGAGGTGTCCTTGTCGAGCCGGCCGACGGTCGAGAGCGGCGGGTCGCGCCGCCGCCAGCGCTCGGGCAGCAGGTCGTAGACGAGCGGGCCGGCCTCCTTCGTCGAGCAGGTGAGGCCCACGGGCTTGTTCATGAGCAGCACGACGCCCGGCAGCGGGTCGATGGGGTCGCCGTCGATCGTCAGCGACGCGGCCTCCTGCGGCGAAAGCTTCCGGTCGGCCGCCGCGACCGGCGCGCCGCCGAGCCGGATGCGGCCGGCCCGCACCATCGCCTGCACGTCCTTGCGCGAGCCGTAGCCGAGATTGGCGACGAGCTTGTCGAGCCGGACGCCGCTCACTTGCGCGCCTCGAAGACCTTGAAGCCATTCGCCTCGGCGGCCGTCCGCACGCTCTTGAACAGCGGCTTCAGCACCGCCTCGTAGGGGAGATGGCGGTTGGCGGTGAGCCAGAGGTGACCGCCGGGCCGCAAGGCCTCCGCGGCACGGCGTATGAACGCCTGGCCGAGGCCGCGATCCTCCGACCCGCCGTCGTGGAAGGGCGGGTTCATCACCACGAAGTCGAGCGCCTTGAGGTCGCGCAGCGCGAGCACGTCGGCCCAGGCGAAGCGCGCGCGCGGATCGCCGACGTTGCGGCGCGCCGCCTCGATGGCGCGGCGATCGATGTCGACGAGCTCGAGCGCGGTCACCTTGTCCGAGGCGAGGACGCCGTGCGCCAGCACGCCGATGCCGCAGCCGAAGTCGGCGCCGCGGCCGGCGAGCCGCGGCAGCTCCTGCAAAAGGAGGGCGGAGCCGGGATCGAGCCGATTCCAGCTGAAGATGCCGGGCTGCGACCAGAGCCCGTCGAGCGTGTCGACGCGGCGCGGGCCCCCCTCGGCAAGGGGTTCGCTCAGCCCCTCCGGATCGGCAGGCCGCGTGCCGATGCAGATGCGGTGATGTCGCTTGGCGCTTTCCTCGAAGGCGCAGCCGAAGCGCGCCAGCTCGCCGGCGAGGCGCGCGCCGCCCATGTCCTTCGGCGCCAGCACGGTGAACGGCGCGCCGGGCGCCAGCGCCATCAGCATGGCGGCGAGGTCATGTCGCCGCTCCAGCGTCCCGGGCGCGGCGAGCATCGCCATGCCGGCGAGCGTGCCCTCGGGGACGTCGGTGAGATCGGCGCTGCCGGGGATGAGCGGCGAGAACTGCTGGGCGTCTGGCGGAACGGCGACGAGGCCGGCTGGAGGGTGGCCGAAGAGGCCGAAGGTCTGCATGGCCGGGTCTCTAGCATGGCGATGCCAGCGTGCCGAAAGCCCGCTAGAATGACTTGCCCATCAGGAGCCGAGAGCTTGGCCGGTCACGACCACCTTCATCACGACCACGGTGCCGCAGGCGGCCATCATGGCCACTCGCACGGCCATTCGCATGGTCCCGGCGGTCACAGCCATGCGCCGACCTCGTTCGGCACCGCCTTCGCCTTCGCGATCGCTTTGAACACGCTGATCGTCGTCGCCGAGGGCGTCGCCGGGCTCGTCGGCCACTCCGTGGCGCTGGTGGCGGATGCCACGCACAACCTCTCGGACGTGCTCGGCCTCTGCGCCGCCTTCGCGGCCTACCGGCTCGGTCGTCGCGCGCCGTCGCGCCAGTTCACCTATGGGCTCGGCGGCACATCGATCCTGGCGGCGCTGTTCAACGCCGTGTTGCTGCTTGTCGTCACCGGCGCGCTGATGCTGGAGGCCGTGCAGCGGTTGCTCAATCCGGAGCCGGTCGCCACGGGCATCGTGATGGCCGTCGCGGCGGCAGCGATCGTCGGAAACGGCCTCTCGGCCTGGCTCCTGGCGCCCGGCAAGGACGGCGACCTCAACGTGCGCGCCGCTGTCGCGCACCTTGCCGCCGACGCCGGCGTCGCGGCCGGCGTCGTTGTCGGCGCCCTGGCGATCCGCCTGACGGGGCTCACCTGGATCGATCCGCTGCTCAGCCTCGCGATCAATGCGATGATCATCGTCGCCACCTGGCAGCTCTTGCGCGAGTCGGTGGCGATGTCGCTGGCCGGCGTGCCGCGCTCGGTGGAGATGGACGATGTCCGCGCCTACCTCGCAGAGCTCCCCGGCGTCGACGGGATGCACGACCTCCACGTCTGGTCGGTCTCGACGAGCGAGGTGGCGCTCACCGCTCATCTTGTAATGCCGACGGGCCACCCCGGCGACGTGTTCCTCATGGACGCGTGCCGCGTGCTGCGCGAGCGGCACGGTATCGGCCATGCCACCCTGCAGATCGAGACGAGCCTCGCAACCGACTGCAGGCTGGCGCCGGAGAGCGTCGTCTAGCTCAGACGTCCTCGACGATCAGCACGGTCGGGTCTCCGTCATAGTAGTTCGGGATGTCGGCGAGGACCTTCTTGCCGTACTCCGAGCCGAGCGAGTCGGCGATGGCCTGGGCGCTGTCGAAGGTCGCCGAGAACATCCAGTAGTAGGGGGCAGCGCCGCCGTCCGGCGACTTGGCGGGTCCACAATAATAGTTCTTGAGGCCCGGCAGCTTCGAGGCCAGTGGCGCGTGGTTGTCGACATAGTACTTGCCGAAGTGCGCGGGATCCTTCGGCTCCTTGTAGAGCACGACGAGCTTGGTCATCAGGCGTTCCTCCATCTTGTATGCCGCGAACGCCTACGGCGCAGCTGACGTTGCATCAAGGCTCGGCCCCGCTTGACCGACTCGCCCGTGTACGCGACCACGCGGCATGCGCGCGCCGAATGTCCTCACCATCTCGCCCGCCCTGCCCTTTCTCGACACGTTCGTCGCGGCCCTTCGCGCCGGCGAGGTCGTGCCCGGCTTCAGGCCTGACGGTGATTTGTTCGCGCTCGCCGACGCGACGATCTACGTGCCGACGCGCCGCGCCGCGGCCGCCCTGCGCGACACCTTGCTGCGCAGTGCGCCGGGCGGCGCGGTGCTGCTGCCCCGCATCCTGCCGCTCGGCGCGCTGGAGGCGACCGAGACCGAGCTGATCCTTGCCGAGCCCGACCCCTCTGCCGCCGGCCTGCCGCTGCCGTCGGCGGCGAGCCCTGTGTGGCGCCGCCTGCAGCTGGCCCAGCTCATCCAGGCCTGGGCGAAGGCGATCGGCGGCGCGCTCCGCTACGTCGATGCGGCGGGCCGCGAGGTCGTGGACGAGCAGGAGCGCTTCGCCGTCGCGACCTCGTCGATCGACGCTTTCGCGCTCGCCGGCGATCTCGCGGGCCTGATCGACGAGATGCTGATCGAGGACGTCGAATGGGATGCGCTCGGCACGCTCGACATGGCGACGTTCGACGACTACTGGCGCATCACCACGACCTTCCTGGCGATCGCCGTCGAGCGCTGGCCTGACATTTTGAAGACAAACGGTCTCGTCGATCCGGCGCGCCGGCAGATCGCGCTCGTCGACGCGCAGGCGCGCCAGCTCGCCGAGGGGCGCGTCGCCGGGCCGGTCATCGCGATCGGGTCCACCGGCACCAACAGGGCGACCGCGCGCCTGCTCGCCGCGATCGCCCGCGCCGCGCAAGGCGCCGTCGTGCTGCCCGGCCTCGACCAGGATCTCGACGACCCGTCCTTCAAGCTCACGCTCGAGCAAGACGATGACGGCCGCGAGCCGAGCCACGGCCATCCGCAGTCCGCGCTTGCGCGGCTCCTGCCGATCCTCGGGATCGATCGTGCCGACGTGCGTGCCCTGGGCACGCCCGAGCCTGTGCGCGCCGCACGCTTGCGCCTCGTGAACGAGGCGCTGCGCCCCGCCGACACGACCGATCTCTGGCGCGCGTTCCGCAAGAAGATGCCGAAGAAGGACATGGCCGCGGCGCTGGCCGATGTTGCGCTGATCGAGGCGGCCGACGAGCGCGAGGAGGCGCTCTGCCTGGCGATCGCGCTGCGCGAGGCGCTCGAGACGCCGGGCCGCACCGCAGCGCTGATCACGCCCGATCGCGAGCTGGCGCGGCGGGTGCGCGGCGAGCTTCTGCGCTGGAACGTCGAGGTCGCCGACACGGGAGGCGAGCCGCTCGCCAGCCGGCCGCTCGGCGTGCTTGCGCGTCTCGTCGCGGCGGCGGCCGCGAGCGGCCTCGCGGCGCGCGAGATGACGGCCCTGCTCGGCCATCCGCTCGCCGCGTTCGGTCGCCCGCGCGCCGAGGTGGCGCGGCTCGCCCGCGCGCTTGAGATCGGCGTGCTCCGCGTCGTGCAGCTCGATGGTCGCGCCTGCGCCGAGATCTTCGCCGAGTCGCGCGAGGCCGCCGCGGAGCCGACCGCGCATCCCGCGCAGAAGGCGATCCGCGACGATACGTGGGAGGCGATGGCCGTCCTGTGGGACGAGGTCGCCGCGAGCCTCGCCCCGCTGCGCTCCATCGAGGGGGAGCAGGCGCCGGATCGTTGGGTTGCGGCCCATCGCGCGGCGATCCTGGCGACGGCCGCGCCGGCTGATCCGACGGAGACCGACAAGCTCGACGCGCTGTTCGACGCGCTGGCGGAGAGCGGATCGACGCTCGTGTTCGATGCCGTCGGCTATGGCATTCTCTTCGGCCGTCTCGCCGGCGAGATGCCGCTGGAGACCACCGACAGTCCCCACCCCCGCCTCGCAATCTACGGCCTGCTCGAGGCGCGCCTGCTGCCGGCCGACGTCGTGCTGCTCGGCGGTCTCGACGAGACGATCTGGCCGCCGCAGGCGCGCAGCGATGCGTTCCTCAATCGCCCGATGCGCGCCGCGCTGGGGCTCTCCTCGCCGGAGCGCCGCATCGGCCAGACCGCGCACGACTTTGCGCAGGCGATGGGGCATCAAACCATTGTGATCTCGCGGGCGCGCAAGCGCGGCGGATCCCCGACGGTCGCCTCCCGCTTCCTGCTACGGCTCGAAGCGCTCGCGGAGAAGGTATGGGACTCCGTGCGCGCCCGCGGTGCCGCTTATGTCGAGATGGCGCATGCGCTCGACCGTCCGCTGACCCGACCGAAGCCCGCGACGCGGCCCTGCCCGCGGCCGGAGGTCGCGCTGCGGCCGACGAGGCTCAGCGTCACCAGGATCGAGACGCTGCGGCGCGATCCCTATGCGATCTTCGCCTCTCACGTGCTGAACCTCGCGCCGCTGCCGCAGCTCGGCACCGCGATCGACTTCAGCGAGCTAGGGAGCCGCATGCACGACGCGCTGCATGCCTTTGCCGCAACGCCCGAGGCGCGGGGCACGGCGGACGCGCGTCACCGCAAGCTCGACGAAATCCTGAGAGCCGCCTTCGCGCAGGCGCTCCGCGACCCGAACTTCCGCGCCTTCCTCTGGGCCAGCCTGCAGAAGGCCGCCGAGTTCTTCCTGAGCTTCGACGCCGTGCAGCGAGAGCGCGCGCGCGAGATCATGACCGAGACCACCGGCCGGCTCCATCTGACGCTCGCCGACGGCTCCCCCTTCGTCCTCTCGGCGCGGGCCGACCGCGTCGATCTGCACCGCGACGGCTCGGCGCTGCTCGTCGACTACAAGACCGGCCAGCCGCCAGGCCTCAACGAGGTCAGGGTCGGCTTCGCCCCGCAGCTGACGCTCGAGGCGGCGATCCTGCGCCGAGGCGGCTTCGGCATGCGCCACGACGGCGCGATCGCGGCGACCTACGTGAAGCTCGGCGGCCGCGAGGGCGGCAAGCTGACGGAGCTGAACTTCAGGGAAGAGGCGTTCGACGACGTGGTCGAGCGCCATTTCGAGGGCGCGCAGCAGCTGCTCTCCGCGTTCCGCAACCGGGAGACCGGCTATCCCTCGCGGCCGTTTCCGAAGTTCGCCAAGACCTACGGGGAGTACGACCATCTCGCCCGTGTGCGCGAATGGTCGCTCGCCGGGGAGGCGGAGGCGTGACCGCCCTCGTCGTCCCCCCGCACCTCACTGCGCGCCAGCACTTGGCCTCCGATCCGAAGAGCTCGATCTGGGTCTCGGCCAATGCCGGCTCCGGCAAGACCCACGTGCTGACGCAGCGGGTGATGCGCCTTCTGCTGATGGGCGTGCCGCCCTCGAAGATCCTGTGCCTGACCTTCACCAAGGCGGCAGCGGCCGAGATGAGCGCGCGCGTCTTCCGCGAGCTGTCGAAATGGACCGCCCTCGACGACGGCCCGCTGCGCGAGAAGATCATCGAGACGGGCGCACCGGCCCCCGACGCCAAGGACCTCGTGCTGGCGCGACGTCTCTTCACGCGCACCGTGGAGACCCCGGGCGGCCTGAAGATCCAGACGATCCACGCCTTCTGCGAGCGGCTGCTGCACCTCTTCCCCTTCGAGGCCAACGTGCCGGCGCATTTCGAGGTGGCGGACGACAAGCGCACCGAGGAGATGCTGTCGCTCGCCCGATACGCGGCGATCGCCGATGCGCAACGGCGGGGCGGTCCTCAGGCGGAGGCGCTGGCCACGCTTGCCGAAGCGGCCGGGTCGCTCGGCCTCGACCCCGTGCTCGGCGTGGCGATGCGTCTGCGCAAGGCGGCGAAGCGCGTCGAGCCCGACCCGCAACACAAGCTCGCCGCGGCGCTCGGCGCCGGCAACCTGGTGAGCGTCGACGACGTCCACCGCGTGATGATCGAGGGCATCGCAACGGCGCGGTGGCGCGAGATCGCGGCATATCTGGCGACCGGCTCGAGGAGCGACGTCGCGCGGGCCGCCGAGCTCGAGGAGCTGTTCGCCGCGCTCCGCAACGAGGCGAAGGGCGCCGATCTCGTGCCGCGCCTTCTCGCCATCTTCTTCACGCAGAAGGGCGACAGGCGCGGCTCGCTCATGACGAGGGCGCTCGCCACCAAGCGCCCCGACATCCTTGCCGATCTGGAAGACGAGCAGACGCGCCTCCTCGCGCTGCGCGAGCAGCTGAAGGTCGCCGAGGCCATCGATCGCACGCAGGCGCTCGTCACCATCGTCGACGCCATCATCGACCGCTACGACGCGGCCAAGGGCGCGGCCGGCCTGCTCGACTTCGACGACCTCATCGATCGCACCCGCGGGCTGCTCGAGCGCTCCGACGCCGGCTGGGTGCTGCACAAGCTCGACGCCGGCATCGACCACGTGCTCGTCGACGAAGCGCAGGACACGAGCGAGGCGCAATGGCGCATCCTCGAGAAGCTCACCGACGATTTCGCCGCTGGCGCGGGCGCGCGCCAGACGTCGCGCAGCTTCTTCGTCGTCGGCGACGAGAAGCAGTCGATCTTCTCGTTCCAGGGCGCAGCGCCGCTGATGTTCGACGGCATGCGGTCGCGGTTCGAGCGCCGCTTCAAGCAGGGCGGCGAGCCGTTCGCGCGCGTCGCGCTCAACGCCTCGTTCCGCTCGACGCCCGGCATCCTTGCCGCCGTCGACGAGATGTTCGAGCCGGCCCCTCATCGCGACGGCCTCGTTGCCGCGGCGGACGACTGGACGCCGCACGAGAGCCTGAAGCCGACGCTGCCGAGCCTCGTCGAGATCTGGCCGCCGATCGGCGCGACCGCGACGACCGATCCCGAGGACTGGAAGATACCGCTCGACCTCGAGGCCGAGGACGACCCGGTGAGCAAGCTGGCCGATCGCGTCGCGCGCAAGATCAAGGCGCTGACGGCGCCGGCGTCGGGAGAGCACGTGCACGACGCGCGCACCGGCCTGCGGCGCGAGATCTCGGCCGGCGACATCCTCGTGCTGGTGCGCACGCGCAACGCCTTCTTCGAGGCGGTGATCCGTGCGCTGAAGGCGCACGGTGTCCCCGTGGCCGGTGCCGATCGGCTCGACGTCGCCAACCACATCGCGGTGATGGACCTCGTCGCGGCGGGTCGCGCGGCGCTGCTGCCGGACGACGACCTGTCGCTCGCCTGCGCGCTGAAGTCGCCGCTCTTCGGCTTCACGGACGACGACCTGCTGGCGCTGGCGCCGAACCGAAAAGGTCCGCTCGTCGCGGCGCTCGCGGCCTCCGGCGACCCTCGCCACAAGGCGGCGCACGAGGCCATGACGCGCTGGGCCGCGCGGGCCGCAGGCGCCTCGCCGTTCGCCTTCTACGTCGAGCTGCTGGGGCGCGACGGCGGTCGCCTCAAGATGGAAGCGCGTCTCGGGCCGGAGGCGCACGACGCGATCGACGAGTTCCTGCGCCTCGCGCTCGAGCACGAGGCGACCGGCGCGCCGTCGCTGACGAGCTTCCTCGCCGACGTCGAGGCGCTCGACTCCTCGATCAAGCGCGACATGGAAGGCCAGGGCGGCACCGTGCGCGTGATGACGGTGCACGCCGCCAAGGGCCTCGAGGCGAAGATCGTCTTCCTGCCCGACACTTGCGCGGTGCCGACCGCGCGGCTCGACCCGCCGGTCTTCGACCTCGCCGCCGAGGGCGCGCCGCCGCTCATCGCCTGGTCGCCGCGTAGCGGCGATGATCCCGCGCCGATCGCCGAGGCGCGGAAGCGGCAGCGCGAGGCCTCGATGCGCGAGTACCGCCGGCTCCTCTACGTCGCGATGACGCGCGCCGAGGAGCGGCTCTACCTCGCCGCCTTCTACAACATCCACAAGCCGCCAGAGGATTGCTGGAGCGCGATGGCCGAGACCGTGTTCGGCGAGGCCGAGACGGTGGCGGCCTTCTGGGACGAGGCCGAGGTCGTGCGCCGCATCCACAGGCCCGGCGCGCCCGCCACCGGCGCGGCGCCGCGGGCCCAGCACGAGCAGGGCCGCTTCCCGACGCCGCCGCCGTGGCTCGGCCAGCCCGTCGCGCCGCCGGCCTCGCCGAAGCCGCCGCAACGCGCGACCCGCGTCGCCGCCGCGCCGTCGCCCGAGCGGCGCCGGGCGCTGGCCTATGGCGAGGCGCTGCATCTTCTGCTGCAGGCGCTCCCCGCGCATCCGCCGGGCGAGCGGGAGGCCGCAGCGCACGCCCTCCTCGCCGCGCAGCCTGGCCTGGCGCCTGAGCCCGAGCGTGCCGGCCTCATCGCCGAGGCCCTCGCCGTGATGGCGCTGCCCGAGCTCGCGCCGCTGTTCGGTCCCGGCGCGCGTGCGGAGGTCCCTGTGCTCGGCCGCACGACGCGGGCGGACGGCAGCGAGGTCGAGGTCTCCGGCAAGGTCGATCGCCTGGTCGTGACGCCCGACGCCGTCCTCATCGCCGACTTCAAGAGCGGCCCGGCCCACGCCGTCGTCCCACCCGACTACCGCCGTCAGATGCAGCTCTACCACAGCGTCCTGGCGCCGCTCTGGCCGGAGCGGCCGCTGCGCCTGCTGCTCGTCTGGACGAGCGTCCCGCGCGTCGTCGACCTCACCGCCGAGCCTCCCGCCGCAAGTTGACGGCGGCGCCCCTTTCGGAGGATAGCTAGAGACGGCTCGGCCCGCGCCGAACCCGCTTGCGCCCGCACCCGTAGCTCAGCTGGATAGAGCGCTGCCCTCCGAAGGCTTGTGTCAAGGGGTTTTGGATAACGAAGGAGATTGAGACCAGTAAGAAAATCAATGGCTTGTTCGCTGAATCATTCTGCTCAGCAGCCTCAAAAAATCTCGCGTAAGCATCGCGTAAGCACTCTAGGGCGCGGTGAAGCGAGGTGGCGATGGAGCCAGCGTAGCGACGGAGCGCAAACCGCTGCGGAATGGATCGGAGAGGCGATTGAGATTTGATATGACGATGCTCCGTTGACCTGGGTCGGTCGCGGAGACTAGGTGAAGTTCAAGGGCACCCGTAGCTCAGCTGGATAGAGTGACGGCCTCCGAAGCCGTAGGTCACAGGTTCGAATCCTGTCGGGTGCGCCATTCCCAAAACGTAGGCTTGACCGCGAGCGGCTTTCTGATGCGCTCAGTCATCAAAAGAAGAAGCGCCCAAGCATAATGAGTGTGTCCGGCTGAGGCAGCCCACTGTCCTATGCCATCCTTCGCTTCCCCGACATTGACCGTTCATCACCGAACATTGCCGCTGTGACTGGTCGATCAAGGTTTGCGCGGCGCGTCGGACAGTTAGGCGCTGCCGCAGCTTGACGAAATGACGGCAGCAATTCCTTGCTCCATCGATTCCTCGACGTGCTCCGTGAACGCTATCCCTACCTCGCGGCCGATGCGCCGCCTGCGTGATCGGTGTCTCGGCGCGCCTTCGCGAAGGCCCGATCGGTAGCCATAAACCGCTCAATCATCGGCACGATCAATTTCGCCGGATCGGGGGCGGCTTGGCCCGTTGTATGTGCAAGCACCTGCGCATAGGCAATCAGGTCACGATGCACCGTCGCAGGCAGTTCGATGGTGAGCTTCACGGGCTTATCGTCAGCGAGCGGACCGAGCTTCAGCTTTGTCACCGCGTGCCTTCCTTTCCGAACGGCGCGAGCACCAAATCGCGCGTAACAATCACGCGGACCGGGAAACCGGGCCGGATTGTTAGAGTAGGTTGGATGTTGAGCTGTCGTTGGACGATTTGTGAGCCGGTCTGGCTGATGCTGTTGGACGCGCCGCTGCGGATCGCTTGCACCAGGTTGTTCTCGTCCTGGCTGGTGCCCGCCTCCGCGCCGACGCTGAGCAGCGTCGAGAGCACGGCGGCCTTGAACAGCATGCCCCAATGATTGTCGACTTCGTCCTCGAGCCCTGCGTAGCCCTCCGTGTCGGCGCCAGGCTGACGCTCTAGCACGATCGACGTGCCGTCCGGCATGATGACCCGGGTCCACACCAGCAAAATGCGGCTCTGACCGAAGGCGACGGAGCTGTCGTACTGACCGATCAGCTTCGCGCCCTGCGGGATGAGCAGGTATCTGCCGGTCGGGCTGTCGTAAACCGCTTCTGTCACCTGGGCGGTGATCTGGCCGGGAAGATCGGAACGAATGCCCGTAATCAACGCGGCGGGGATGACCGTGCCGGCTTGCACGACATAGGGCGAGGCCACGGCTTCGAGTCGGTCCGGGCTGATCGTGCGCTTGTCGGTCGACGCATTGAGGAAGGCTGTCTTGCGGTCCTGCATGTTCTGGGCGGAGCCGGCATCGACCGGCGGTGTCGCGGCGGGGGGCGCGGTGGTCCCGGCTGAAGGATTCGGGAGAATCTGGCCCGCACCCGGCGATTGTTGGCTCGTCTGGGAGAACAGCCGGCTGACGCGGGCCGCCTCAAGCTCTTGAGCTCTGCGTTGCGCTTCCGGGTCAGGCGTGGCGCCGCCGGTCACGGTATTCGGCGCTGCGCCAGCGTTGAGGATGGGCTTGCCCAGATCGCCAGGCAGCGGCGGTCCCAGCGGAGGCGCCTGTCGCGGCAAGCCCGTATAGTCCTTGGGCAGTCCCGCCAGGCCTTCGGCCGATGGCCGGTTTTGGGTGCTGAGCAGCTCCTGGCCCGTTTGCCCCTTGTTGTGCGTCTGAAGGGCGTAGCCGAGCGCACCGGCGATGGCGAGCGCCGACACCGCGCCCAGGCTGATCAGGACCTTGCGTGAGAGGCGCATGACGTGCGGCCGCTCGCCTCTGAGTCGAAGATCGGGCGGCGCGACGGGGGGCGGCGGCGCCGGGTGTTCTTCCGGACCTTCCGTCGTCATGACCGCGGCCTTCCGTCGGTACGGACGATGCGAACGCGCCGCTCGCTGTCCTTGTCGCCGAGACGAAGCTCGGCGGCGGCGAAGAGACGATCGACGATGTAATAGTTGCCCCTGACGCGATAGTTCACCAGCTCGGACCCGCCGGCCGGGCCGATGACGAACAGCGGCGGCATCTCGCCCTGGCGAACACCCGAGGGAAACTCGATGTAGACCTTCTGGCCGTCGTCGAAGGCGCGCAGCGGCCGCCAGGCTGGTGTGTCGCCCTGAATCGCATAGCGGAAGTTGATCGCGGCGAGATCGACTCCAGTGGCGATCGGCGCCGAAGCCTCGGCCTCTTGGTTCTGCCGTCGCAGCGCGATGAGCTGGTCCTCCGGATACTGCCAGGAGACCGAGGCCATGTAGGTCTTCTCGGTCGAGCGCAGCTCCAGCAAGTAGGTCCTACGGTCGGTGTTGATGACCAGGTTCGTCGTCAGTTCCGGCCGGGTCGGCTTGACCAGGATGTGGACCCTCTTGGTCGGACCCGCGCCGCTTTCGGTGTCGCCGATGATCCAGCGCACGGTGTCGCCGGCGGCGACCGGGCCGGTGCCGGCGAGCTGCTCGCCCTCCTGCAGGGCGATGTCGGTGATTTCGCCCGGTGCGGTATAGGCTTGATAGAGCGCGCCCGCCGAATACGGATAGATCTGCACCGCGTTGATGAAGCCGTTGCGTACCGGCTGGACGCGCGCCGCCGCATTGGCCTGGTTGACGCGAACAGCCGGATCGGCCGCTTCCGGAGTGGGCTTGCCGAGATCGAGCGGCTTCAACTGGCCCGGCAACGGCAAGGGCTTCGGTAGCTCGACGATCTTGATCGGCAATGGTGGATCGTTGCTGAGCTTCGCGGGGGTCGCGTTGTCGTAGTTGATCTCCGGCGGGATGAAATTGTGGGCGCAGCCGCCCAGCGCCGTGACGGACATCAGCAAAGCCGCGAGGCCGATATTACGGAAAGCCGGACTCCCTCCTTCGCGGCTTTGCTGAGTGGCGGAGAAGCGTGAAGCCGGGCTGCCGGCTTCCATGGAAATCGGCAGGGTCATTGTCCCAGCTCCTTGGACCAGTTGATGGCGGTGACGTAGATGCCGAGCGGGTTCTTGCGGAGCACGTCGGCGGAGGTTGGCGTCTGGATCGCGATGGTGAGGATCGCGGTCCAGCGCGAGGTGTCGGCGAGCGCGCCGTCCTGGTAGCGATGCTCCACCCATTCGACGCGGAAGCTCGACGGCGAGGCGCGGATCACGCTCGAGATGTCGAGGGCGATCTGCTGCTTGCCGAGTTTGGCGAACGGGTCGTTGGCGCGGGCATAGTCGTTGAGCGCCTGGGAGCCCGAGGTGCTGGTGAAGTCGTAGGCGTCGAGCCAGTTCTGCCGCACAATGATCGGATCGGCGGGCAGCGAGCGGACCAGCGCAACGAAGTGGGCGAGATACCAGGCGATCTGCGGATCGCTTGGCGCATAGTCCGCGGCGGCCGGCGCCACCGCCTGGGCCTGGCCGAGTTTGTCGACCTGCACCACCCAGGGAACGATGCTGCCGTGGTTCGACTGCCAGACCAAGCCACCGGCTAGGCCAGCGGAAAGCGCCAGCGAGCCGAAAGCCATGAGTCGCCAGTTCTTGGCCTGGACCCGCGCCGAGCCGATACGGTCGTCCCATGCTTGCGCGGCGCGCTGATAGGGCGTCTCCGGTTCGGGTGTGCGACCGTAACGGACCGATGCGCGGCGGAAGATCGCCATGTCTATTCTCCTCCCGAGAGATCGACGGAATGGCCGCCGCCATGGCTATCGCCGGACCTGAGGGCGTTTGCGGCGGCCGTCGCGCCCTGATGGATGGCCTGGTTGCGCCGCATGCGTTGCGCCCAGGCCGGTGGACCAGATTCGGTCGCACCCACCCCTGAGGAACTGCCGCCGGCGGCCTGGCTGCCGCCGACCGTGCCCTGGGTGGAGGAGCCGCCGGTGGCGGCGAAGCTAGACTTGGCGCCGGCTGCGAAGCTTTGCTTCACCGAACCGGCGGCTTGGCCGGCGGCGCGTCGGATGGGGGCGGCCGCGCTCGAAGCGGCGGCGCGTCCAACCCCACCCAGACCGGCCGCCACGCCCGACGCGCCGGACCGACCTGCCGATGCGAGGCTGTAAGCCGAGGATGCGCCGCCCGCCATCGCGGCGCCGCCGCGTACCGCGGCGGCCGAGCCGGAGGCCGCGGCCATCGCTCCCCTTCCGGCCAGACCCAGCGCGCCGGCGCCGGCCATCGCCGTACCGGCGACGGCCAGGCCGGTTCCAACGGCCGCGCCCGCGCCGAGCTGGGGTGCGCCGGAGACCAGGCCCGTCGCGATGCCCGGGCCGAAGATGCCGAGGCCCAGCATGGCCAGCGCGGCAAGCACAACGGATAGTGCCTGCTCGACGGTCGGCTGGCCGCCGGCGTAGGTCTGGGTGAACTGCGAGAAGAGGCCAGTGCCGATGCCGACGATCACGGCAAGCACCATCACCTTCACGCCGGAGGCCACGATGTTGCCGAGCACCTTTTCGGCGAGGAACGCCGTCTTGTTGAAGAGCGCGAAGGGAATGAGGATGAAGCCGGCCAGTGTGGTCAGCTTGAACTCGATCAGCGTGACGAAGAGTTGGACCGCCAGGATGAAGAAGGCGATCAGCACCAAGACCCACGAGACCATCAAGACCGCGATCTGAACGAAGTTCGCGAAGAAGCTGGTGAAGCCCATCATCTGGCTGGCCGCATCGAGCAGCGGCTGACCGGCGTCGAGCCCGACCTGGGCGAGCTTGCCCGGCCGCAGGAAGTCGGCCGTCGAGATCGAAGAGCCGCCGGCCTTCAGGCCTATGCCGGCGAAGCTGTTGAAGATGATCGCCGACAGATTGTTGAAGTTGGTGATGATGAAGGCGAAGAAGCCGATGTAGAGGGTCTTCTTCACCAGGCGCTGCAGGATGTCCTCGTCGGCGCCCCAAGCCCAGAAAAGGCCGGCGAGCGTGATGTCGATGACGATCAGGGTCGAGGACAGGTATCCGACCTCGCCTTTGATCAGGCCGAAGCCGGAATCGATGTAGGTGGTGAAGGTGTTGAGGAAGGTGTCGATGACGCCGACGTTGTTCATCGCGCATCTCCCGCAGTATTGGTGGCCGGCGCAGCCGCGCCCGGGGGCGTTGGTGGCAGCGACCGCGCCGGCCGGCCGAAGAAGCGCCGACGGTTTTCCTCCCACACCGCCACACAGCGCGCGTCCTCGGCGTCCTGCGGACCGAGCACGCCGCAGCGGCGCAACTCGGCCGAAAGGTCATCGGATGCTGGGCTTGGGGCGGTCGAAGGCGTCTCGATCACCGGCGGCGTAGGCCGCCGATTGATTGCGACCAGGCTCACGACCACGACGGCGATCAACGCGATGATCGCGACGACGCGGAAAGTGTCCGACCTGCCCAGCATCGCCGCGCCTCAATTGCCGCTGAACATGGTGACGTTGCCGGGCTGGTAGCCGGTGCGCGTCGAGAAGGTTTTGTAGTTCTGCTGGCCCTGCGCCTCGGCGGAAGCGGTGCGAGCCTGCTCCAGCGCGTCGGCACGGCTCTTGGCCGACAGCACCGCCACCAGGTCGGAGAGCTGCTGGGATTGCAGCGCCAGGAGCTGGTTGCCGGCCTGTGCCGCCTGAAGGGCGCCGGTGGCGCTCTGGCTGGCGGTGACCAGCGAGGTCATGGCGCTGGAATTGGTCGGGATGTTGCCGACCACGCCGGCCTGGATCTTCAGGCTGTCCTCGAAGGCAGCGACGGAGTTCTGCCAGCGCGTTTGCGCGTTGGCGACCATCGCCGTGGTCGAGCCCGTGCCCGCCGCCGTGCCGTAATTGGTCGAGAACGCCTGCTCGACGCGCTGGACATTGAAGGCGATGTTTTGCGCCTGGCTCAGCAGCGACTGGGTCTGGGCGATCGACGACTGAAGCTGGGTCAGCGTCGACATCGGCAGATTGGCGAGGTTGCGCGCCTGGTTGACCAGCGACGTCGCCTGATTGGTCAACATCGTGATCTGGTTGTTGATCTGCTGCAGTTCGCGCGCCGCCGTCAGCACGTTTTGAGTGAAGTTGGTCGGGTCGTAGACGACCCACTGCGCCGACGCAGGCGGCGTGGTGACGGCCAGGGTGAGCACGACGGCGCTCGCCGTCGCCAGATGGCGCAGCTTGATCATGATGACGTCTCCAGGTTGGTCAGCTCGGGGATGAGATCGGCGGCCCACAAAAGCTCCCGGTCGGCGAGCCAGGTCGGCGTGAAGGCGTCGCGGCCATATTCGGCGGTGACCCGCTCGATTGCCGCGTGATCGGCCTTGGACGACGCCGCGCAAAAGGCGAGCGCGATAGGACCGAGCCCCAGCTCGAACAGCCGGTTGCCGCGCCGCGACTGGCAGTAGTAGTCGCGCTTTGGGGTTGCGCGGGCGAGGATTTCGATCTGGCGATCGTTCAATCCGAAGCGCCGATAGATTGCGGTGATCTGCGGCTCGATCGCGCGCTCGTTCGGCAGGAAGATGCGCGTTGGGCAGCTCTCGACGATGGCCGGCGCGATGTTGCTGCCGTCGATGTCGGAGAGCGACTGGGTGGCGAAGATGACGGAGGCGTTCTTCTTGCGCAGCGTCTTCAGCCACTCGCGCAGCTGCTGGGCGAAGGCGGGATCGTCGAGAACCAGCCAGCCCTCGTCGATGATGAGCAAGGTCGGACGACCGTCGAGGCGGCCCTCGATGCGGTGGAACAGGTAGGTCAGCAGGGCGGGGGCCGCGCCGGCGCCGATCAAGCCTTCGGTCTCGAAGGCCTGTACCGAGGCAGAGCCGAGCTGCTCCGTCTCCGCATCGAGGAGCCGGCCGGAGGGCCCACCCACGCAGTAGGGTTGAAGCGCCTGCTTCAGCGCGGTCGACTGCAGCAGGACCGCGAGGCCCGTGATGGTGCGCTCGCCTACTGGAGAAGAGGCCAGCGATGTCAGCGCCGACCAGACATGCTCCTTGGCGGTCGGATCGATGCTGACGCCTTCCTTCGCGAGGATCGCCGCAACCCACTCGGCCGCCCAGGCGCGCTCGGCCTGTTCGTCGATCCGCGCGAGAGGTTGCAGGGAGACGGAATGCTCCGATCCGGCGGACAGGCTGCCGCCGAGATCGTGCCAGTCTCCGCCCATCGCGAGCGCGGCGGTGCGGATCGAGCCGCCGAAATCGAACGCAAAAATCTGATTGTTGCGGTAGCGGCGGAACTGCATCGCCATCAGCGACAGCAGCACCGACTTGCCGGCGCCAGTCGGGCCGACGATCAGCGTGTGGCCGACATCGCCTACGTGCAGGCTCAGCCGGAACGGCGTCGAGCCTTCGGTCTTGCCGAACAGCAGCGGGGCGCTGCGGAAATGCTCGTCCGTCGTTGGCCCGGCCCAGACGGCGGAAAGCGGGATCATGTGCGCCAGGTTTAGGGTGGAGACCGGCGGCTGGCGGACGTTGGCGTAGGCATGGCCGGGGATGGACCCGAGCCAGGCCTCGAGCGCATTCACCCCTTCGGGCATGCAGGTGAAGTCGCGACCCTGGATCACCTTCTCGACCAGCCGGAGCTTCTCGGCGGCGAGACCCGCGTCTTCGTCCCAGACGGTGACGGTGGCGGTGACATAGGCTTGACCGACATCGTCTGTGCCCAATTCCTGCAGCGCCATGTCGGCGTCGGCAGCTTTGTTGGCTGCGTCGGAGTCGACGAGCGTCGACGCTTCGTTGGTCATCACCTCCTTGACGATGGCGGCGATGGACTTGCGCTTGGCAAACCACTGCCGCCGGATCTTGGTCAGCAGCTTCACCGCTTCGGTCTTGTCGAGCAGGACCGCGCGCGTGGACCAGCGGTACGGAAAGGCCAGCCGGTTCATCTCATCGAGGATTCCGGGGTGGGTCGCGGTCGGGAAGCCGACGATGGTCAGTGTGCGTAAGTGGTGCGAGCCAAGCCGCGGCTCGAGACCGCCCGCGAGCGGCTCATCTGCGAGAAGCGCATCGAGGTGCATCGGCGTCTCTGGGACGCGGACGCGCTGCTGCCGCGTCGAGATGGTGGAGTGCAGGTAGGTCAGCGTCTCGCCGTCATCGAGCCAACCGACTTCTGGCATGAAGCCTTCGACAAGTTGCAGCACACGGTTGGTCCGATCGACGAAGCCCCGCATCAGCTCCCAGGGATCGACGCCGGTCTGGGCGCGGCCCTCGTAGAGCCAGCTCTCAATACGGGAAGCGTCTTCCGCGGGCGGAAGCCAGACGAAGGTCAGGAAGTAGCGGCTCTCGAAATGCGCGCCCGCTTCCTCGAACGCGTCCTGCCGTTCGAGATCGACCAGCGCGGACGCCGGATCGGAAAAGGTCGAGTGCGGATAAGTCTGCGCGGCGATCCGTTGGGCTTCGACGAAGATCGCCCAGCCGGAGCCGAGGCGACGCAGGGCATTGTTGAGGCGCGCGGTGACGCCGACCAGCTCGGCCGGCGTGGCGCTGTCGAGGTCTGGCCCGCGAAAGCGCGCGGTGCGCTGGAATGACCCATCCTTGTTCAGGACCACGCCCTCTTCAACGAGCGCGGCCCAGGGCAGGAAGTCGGCGAGGCCGGCGGGGCGATTGCGATATTCGGCGAGGTTCAGCATCGTGGCCTCACACGCCCAGATGAGCGGGATAGCGGAGGTGGCGGCGCACAACGTCGACGAATAGCGGATCGCGCTTGGCGGCCCAGACCGCCGCGGCGTGGCCCACCGCCCAGAACAGGGCGCCCGGAATCCAGAGCCGAAGGCCGAGTGCCACTGCCGCCGCGATCGTGCCGTTGGCGATCGCCACGGTCCGCGGCGCGCCGCCCATGAGGATCGGGTCGGTCAGCGCGCGATGGACCGGCGCGAAGAAGCCCGGCACATCGGGATCGACGATCGCGGCCATCAGACCAGCGCCCCGCCCGAGAAGCTGAAGAAGGTCAGGAAGAAGCTCGACGCCGCGAAGTGTGTTTCGGCCTGCAAAACTGACCCCCTTATCGGGGTGATCGGCGTCCAAAACTGACCCCTTAATCTTGGCCTGTTGCGCTGTCCGTTTTGACGGCGGGCGGGCGGCGGGGATGTTGGTTGTGGAGACGGTCGGCCGGATACGGCGGGAGCATCTGGTCAAGGGCAAGTCGATCAAAGAGATCGCCCGCGACCTGAAGATCTCGCGCAACACGGTGCGCAAGGTGCTGCGCTCGGGCGAGACCTCGTTTGCTTACGAGCGCGAGGTGCAGCCGCGGCCCAAGCTCGGGCGCTGGAAGACCGATCTCGAGGCGATGCTCGCCCGCAACGCGACGAAGGCGGCGCGGGAGCGCCTCACGCTGATCCGGGTCTTCGAGGAGCTGCGGGCGCTCGGCTACGAGGGCGGCTACGATGCGGTGCGCCGCTATGCCAGGGTCTGGGCAAAGGGCACGCGGCGGCGAGCGCGGAAGCCTATGTGCCGCTGGCCTTCGCGCCGGGAGAGGCGTTCCAGTTCGACTGGAGCCACGACATCGTGCTGATCGGTGGCGCGACGACGACCGTGAAGGTGGCGCACGTCCGGCTCTGTCACAGCCGCATGATGTTCGTCCGAGCCTATCCGCGCGAGAGCCAGGAGATGGTCTTCGACGCGCACGACCGGGCCTTCGCCTTCTTCAAGGGAGCCTGCAGGCGCGGCATCTACGACAACATGAAGACGGCGGTCGAGACGATCCTCGTCGGCAAGGACCGCGGCTACAATCGGCGCTTCCTGCAGATGTGTGCGCACCATCTCGTCGAACCCGTCGCCTGCACGCCGGCGTCGGGCTGGGAGAAGGGGCAAGTCGAGAACCAGGTCGGGCTTGTCCGCGAGCGCTTCTTCACGCCTCGGCTGCGCGTGAAGAGCTACGACGAGCTGAACGGCATGCTGCTCGACCGGTGCGTTGCCTATGCCAAGGCGCACCCCCATCCCGAGCAGACCGACCGAACGGTGTGGGAGATGTTCGAGGCCGAGCGCCCGCACCTCGTGCGCCACGCCGGCCGGTTCGACGGCTTCCATGCGCTACCGGCATCGGTCTCGAAGACCTGCCTCGTGCGCTTCGACAACAACAAGTACTCGGTCAGCGCCAGCGCCGTCGGACGACCCGTCGAGATCCAGGCGTATGCCGACCGCGTGGTGATCCGCCAGGACGGCCGCATCGTCGCCGAGCATAGCCGCGTCTTCGGCCGCGGCGCGACCATCTGCGATCCCTGGCACTACGTGCCGGTCCTCGCCCGCAAGCCCGGTGCGCTGCGCAACGGCGCCCCGTTCAAGGACTGGGTGCTGCCGCAGGCGATCGATCGCATTCGCCGCAAGCTCGCCGGCTCCGACGACGGCGACCGGCAGATGGCGAAGATCCTCGCCATGGTGCTCAGCGACGGCCTGCAGGCGGTCGAGAGCGCCTGCGCGGAGGCGCTGATCGAGGGCGTCTCGTCTGCCGACGTCATCATCAACATCGTCTCGCGGCAGCGCGACCCGCGCCGCCGATCACCATCATGACGCCGGACGCGCTGACCCTCCGCCATGCGCCGATCGCCGATTGTGCCCGCTACGACAGCCTCAGAAGGATCTGACCCATGGAACGTCTACTGGAACGCACCGACATCCTCGACATGATGGGCTCGCTCAAGCTCTTCGGCATGCGCTCGGCCTTCGACGAGATCGTCACCACCGCCGTCAAGCGCCAGCACGAGCCCCAGCGCCTCGTCGGCGACCTGCTCAAGGCCGAGATCGACGAGAAGCTGGCCCGATCCATCAAGTACCAGATGACGATTGCCCGGCTGCCGCTCGCCAAGGACGTCGCCGACTTCGCCTTCGTCGGCACGCCGATCAACGAGGTCCTCGTGCGCGATCTTGCCGGCGGCCACTTCATCGCCGAGCAGCGCAACTGCGTGCTCGTCGGCGGCACCGGTACCGGCAAGACCCACCTCGCGATAGCGATCGCCCGCAGCTGCATCCGTGCCGGCAAACGCGGCCGCTTCTTCAACACGCTCGATCTCGTCAACAGGCTCGAGGCCGAGACCCGCGCAGGTCGTCAAGGACGCCTTGCGGACTATCTCACCCGCATGGACTTCGTCATCCTCGACGAACTCGGCTACCTTCCCTTTGCGCAGAGCGGCGGCCAGCTGCTGTTCCACCTGATCAGCCGCCTCTACGAGCGCACCTCGGTCATGGTCACCACCAACCTCGCCTTCGGCGAATGGCCCAGCGTCTTCGGCGACGCCAAAATGACCACAGCGCTGCTCGATCGCCTCACCCACCACTGCGACATCGTCGAGACCGGCAACGAGAGCTGGCGCTTCAAGAACCGAGGCTGAAGGGGGCTTGGGACCGCGCTCGCCCCGGCTCCGCAACCCCGACCAGCTTACGCCGGGGCGAGCGCTACTGAAGCGCCCGTGCAAGCGGCAACAGAGGGGTCAAAGTTGGACGCCGATCAGGGGTCAACATTGCGAGCCGATTGACAGCTTGGAATGAATCCGAGATCCTCGATGACGTGCTGCTCGCCGATCAGGCGCACCGGAACGACGCGGCCCGTCGAAATGGTGATCGTCGGGCCGAAGAAGCGCTCCAGCATGAAGATGCCTTCGGCGTGATGCCGCAGCGCCCGATGCCGGAAGTCGGCGGTGATTGCCTTCGACTCATCGAACCATTGATGCAGCGGCAGATAGTCTTCAGCGACGCCGCCCCATTTCCTGACCGAGGAGAGGGCGTGGTGATAGCAGTGTCCCATGGCCGCCTCCTCAGAAGGTGTGAGTGTAGTTTTCGGAGGCGGTGTAGCGCTCGTTGTAGTCGAGCGTGATCGTCTCCTCCTCGGTGTCGAAGATGACGTCGCCGTAAGCGCCGTCGTTGTTCTCCCAGCCACAATGGGTCCTTCCGAGAACGTCATAGGCCAGGCTCTCGACGGCTTCGGCGATGCTGACGGACGAACGCTTCGGTTCGGCTTGGTCCCAGACGGCTTCGGCGATCTCGATGGCCGCGGAAGGCATGGTGACGGGATCGTGGCCGGTCTGAGCTTCGACGTTCTCAATCTGGCCGGAATCGCCATAGCCGTCGAAGCTGACGACAACGCGGGTGACGCCGGCGAGCGTCAGTGCGTTGAGCAGCGTGGCCTTGTTGAGGGTGAAAAGCTCGGCCTCGAGCTTGGCTCGGGCAAACGCCTTCATCTCCCAGTCGGAAAGCGGTGCGGCGGGTTGCGATGTGATGTCGGATGTATCGGTCATGACAGTCTCCTGAAACGAAAATGCCCGGCGCGACGGCCGGGCTGTCGGGTCGGTTGAAAGGGAAAGAGGCGCGGGACGGCCGAAGCCGCCCCGCACGCGGGCTATTCGGCCGCGATGACCTGCGGCGCGTCTGCGTCCTCGGCGGGCGCTTCCTCGTCGTCGTCCGCGAGGAATTCGGGTAGCGCCTCGCCCTCGTCGGCCGTTTCGCCCGGCGCATCGTCGGTGGCGTCGATCCGCAGCGGTTCGGGCAGCCAGCCGGTGTTGGCCAGGAGCCGTTCGGCCTCCTTGGCCATGTCAGGCTTCTTCAGATGGTCGATGAGCTGCGCCGCCCGCTCGCCGGCCCCCTCCTGCACCGCTTCGAGGATTCGACGCTTGGGCACGCGGCCAAGATAGTTCTCGACGGTCGGACGCCAGCCGGCCTGCACCAGGTCGAGATCGACGGCCCGGGCCAGGCGATCGGCATCGGCGATGCGCTGTTCGACGGTGTGGGACGAGACACCCGCGCCGTAGCGGTCGCCCTTCTCGTAGAGCGCATTGACCCCGAAGGAGGCGCAATGGGCGAACAGCGCGGCCTGGTCGTCGCCGGTGAGCGTGGTGAGCCAGTCCCAGAGAGCGGACTTATCCTTGGGCAGCCGTTCCTCCCAAGCCTCGTGGCGGGCGTCGATCGCCTTGGCCGCAAGCGTGTCCTTCAAGCCCTGCGCCTGCACTGGGAAGCTCACGGTGCGCACCGTCACCTCCATTGCCGTCCCGTAGCTGAAGTAACGCGAGAAGGCGTCGAGGCAGAACTTGTGCAGCACGGCCTGGAACGCGACGGCGGGCGTGGTCGCCAGCTTGTCGCGCAGCGCCAGGGTCCGCTCGGCCGTCAGCTCGGTCACCAAGCGGTCGGGCAAGGGCTTGAGGTCTTCGTCGTCCTCATCCTCCGGCCCGGCGATCTGGCCGCCGATGGTGATCACGGCGCGCTGAACCGCAGGCGCGTCCGGATCGGCGTGGCTCGTCCCGACCGTGGCGGGATCGGTCTCGCCGTCCTGCTCCGGTTCGCCCACCGGCGCCTCGTCCAGCGGCCGCACGTATCCGCGGTCGACCGACAACGCGCCATCAGCGTCGATGCTGACGAAGACGCCGGCGCGGGCGATGTCGGCCGGATCGTAGGTGACCGGCCGATCGTCGAAGGCGGCGAGCGCGGTCTCGATCTCGCCGAGGCGTTCGTCCACCTCGTCGGGCAGCTCATCGGTGCCGTCATACTCCGCCTCGAGCTTGGCGGATTCGGCGTTGAGCGCGTCGATCGCCGCCTGCTCTTCGCCGGTGAGGTCGGCAGCGACCCCCTCGATCGCGCGCAGCCCGCGGTCGTGGCCATAGGGGAAGTCGATGGCGACCTCGATCCACTTCCAGCCTTCGACGGCGATCGTCTCCGCCTCGGCCTTCAGTCTCTCGGCCACCAGGCCGTCGAGCAACGCGATGTCTCCGAGCCAGCCGCCATCGTCGGACTGAAACAAGTCGCGCAGCACCGCCCCGCCGGCGGCTTCATAGGCGTCGAGACCGACGAACACCGCCCGGCGATCGGAGGCGCGCACCGTCTTCTCCGTCAGCATGCGGCGGATCTGATACGGCTCCTTCTGCCAGGAGCCGGAGATCGCCTGCCAGACCTGCTCCTGGCGGGCATGATCGGCGGAGACGGTGAAGGCCATGAGCTGTTCGAGCGACATGCCGTCCTCGGCGTAGACCTCCAGCAGGGCCGGCGAGACTGACGCGAGGCGCAAGCGCTGCTTCACCACATTAACGGCGACGAAGAACGCCGCGGCGATGTCCTCCTCGGAGCGGCCCTTCGCGCGCAGGGCCTGGAAGGCGCGGAACTGGTCGAGCGGATGCAGCGGCGCACGCTGGATGTTCTCGGCCAGCGAGTCGTCCTCGGCGAGGATGTCGGTGCCCGGGTCGCGGACCACGCACGGGACCGGCGCGGTCTTGGCGAGCCGCTTCTGTTTCACCAGCAGTTCGAGTGCGCGGTAGCGCCGGCCACCGGCCGGGATCTCGAACATGCCGGTCTCGGCGCCCTCGGCGTCGAGGACCGGCCGGACGCTCAAGCCTTGAAGCAGCGTTCGCCGGCCGATGTCCTCGGCCAGTTCCTCGATCGAGACGCCGGCCTTCACGCGCCGGACGTTGGACTGGGACAGAACCAGCTTGTTGAAGGGAATGTCGCGCGAGGACGACAGGGTGATCTTCTGAGCAGCAGTAGCCATCGGGATATACTCCGCGACGGGCGCCGAGAGACTCTCTCTCGGACCGAAACCCGTCACGAAGCGAAGCGCGCCCTCTTCCTCTAAAGGGGGCAGCGTTTCGGATCGGAGGGCCGGACAGGGAAGCGCAAAGCCGGAGACACGTAAAACCGCGTCTCCGGCTTCACGGATATCAGGCGGCTCGGTCGAGTAGCTTCTTCGCCTTGGCTTCCAGCTCGAGGCGGGCGTCCTGATGCGGCTTATTGCGGGCGACGGCGGTGATGCCCTGCACGAAATCGAAGATGGACTCGGGCGGGCGGCCTTCCTCGGCCAGCACTGCGTCGATGATCTTCCCGGTTTCCGCCTTCGAGAAGCCGCGTCGGCGCAGGAAGTCAGCGCGATCCTCGTCGTTGTGCGCCACGATCCGCTCCCGGGCCGCCTTGATGCCGTTGACGAAGGGCATGGGCGAGGAGTTAGCGAAGTTTAGCAGCGCCGGGGCTGCTTCGTGCGCGAACCGATTGGCGGCGTATTTGGAGTGGCGAATGGTGATCTCCTCGAAATCCTCCACGCCCCAGAGGTTTCGGTTTTGGCAAACCGCGCGGAGATAGAAGCTCGCCATGCCGAGCGTCTTCGCGCCAACTTCCGAGTTCCAGCAATAGAACCCGCGGAAGTACAAATCGGGCGAGCCGTCCGGCAGGCGACCGGCTTCGATCGGATTCAGGTCGTCGACCAGGAACAGGAAGACGTCGCGATCTGAGGCGTAGAGCGTCGTCGTGTCCTTGCTGATGTCGACCCGGGGATTGTAGATCCCGGTCGACCAATCGAGCACGCCCGGGACCTTCCAGCGGGTATCGCCGGTGCCATTGCCGGCGATGCGCTGTACGGCCTCGACGAGTTCATGATCGAAGATGCGGCCATAATCCGGGCCGGTGACCGCGCGCAGCTCGACTCGCCCGGTATCGGTTTCGAGCGTCTTGATCTGCTCGGCGCGATTGGAGGTCAGGCCATATTGCAGGTTGATGCCGGCGAGCGCGGCCGGAAGTTGCCGCAGATAGGCCGCCGGCGCGCCGACCAGGCTGGCGAGCTGTCCGAAGGACCAATGTGTCGGCGCCACAGGGGTATCCGCGCCCGGCAGGATCAGCGCCAACCGCTCCGCGTCGCCACGGTTCGCCTCGACATGGATAAGGGCGCTTTCCACCACGCGGGTCCGGCTGCGATCGGCGCGATCGCGGACGGAACACGCCAGCTCGGATAGCGACAAATAGCGCTCGTCGGCGGGGCGCGAGAACCATTCCGACGATACGCGACCTATCCGCTCGCCGCGACTCACATCCACCTTGTAGCCGCCGCTGATATCGCGGGGCGCGTCGAGAACCTGCATGTTCATGGGACCAATCTCCATGACGGGCGCTGGAGGCCTCTCCTCCAGCCTTAAACCCGTCACGGCGAAGCCCTCCGCCCTCTCACTCTCAAAGGGGCGTTGCGGGGAACTCCCCGCAGAAGGGGGTGTGTCGGCGACAGCGGCGCCGACCAGGGGGAAGGCATTCCCCTTCACAAGCCCACTCAGCTTGACGCGTGTGCGCCAGATAATGCGCGTGGTGGACCGGATGCGCCGCCCCAAAGAGAGGTCTAGGCGATCGCGCGCCCTGGTGGCGGATCGCCTAGACCGACTCGCTCGGTCGTGCCACGGGCCAAACAATTCCCGATCCGGCCAGATTAGTCGCTTCGATGGTCGAACGGTTTCATGGCGACGGATATCGCTTTTCGAAACGGAGAAGGGCCCGACAACTCAGTCCGCTGGGCGCCCACCCGATAAATCCGGGTAGCGTTGGCGCAGCAACTTTAGGAATGGCGCCAGTGTTGGATTTGCATTCGACTGGCGCCAGTAAGCAGTGAAATTCAATCGCGTCGAGCCATCGCCATCCTGTATTTCGCGATAAACCACCTGATCGCAGTGAATGCCGGTTGCACCCTCGAGCATTAACAATATTCCGTGCTCTGTGGCGACGAGGCTTAGCAGACGGTCAAGCCCGGACTCATGATAGGTGAGCCGTTGAGCGCCATAATCGCCAAGCTTCGTGACTAGCAGGCGTTCGAGTTCCGGCCCAGGTCCTCGTAGTGGGATTAGAATCGATTCGCCGGCGAGATCCGGCCAGAAAACAGCTTCCTTGCGAGAGAGAGGATGTTGAGCGTGAAGCGCAACGATGACGCGCTCGCTCCACAACGGAAGAACGCGATCGTCCCACCCGGCGCGGCGTCCGGTCATTATCGCCACGTCTACCGCGTTATTGGCAAGAGCGCAGAGTAATTGGTCGTGGCTGCCATCAACCGTCGAGACATCGACCTTCGGGGATTGCTGGTGATGTTCCGCCAATGTGGCGTACATGTTTCCCGTGGAAAACGACGCATGGACGCCGACGGTCAGGCGGCCGCTCTCGCCGCGGCTAGATGTCCGCAACTTACGCCATGCCGTCTCTGTCTCGGTGAGGATATGATGAACGCGCGTCAAAAACTCCCGGCCCGCCACAGTCGGGCGCGTACCTCCGTTGGTCCGCTCGAAAAGCTGGGCGCAGAGCAACGCTTCCAAGTTCCGAAGGCGCCGGCTCAAAGTCGACTGACGCACATTCAATGACTCGGCGGCCTGCCGCATGCTGCGATGTTGAGAGACGACGAGCGCCCATTTCATGTCGCGGAGCCCAATCGCGAACACCTCGACTGTCGGCTCGCGGTGCTCGACCATACACGCGCCGTCACCACGGCCACCGTCGACGGGCGATGCCGACTTCATGTCCGTTGCCTTGCGACCAGCGATTTCCAAAGTTCTCCGTTGCTCGCCTCACCGAGTGTGCGGAATCCACCACGCGGCCGAGGTCGTTCGGCAGGAACAGTGCTTGCGAATTTCGCTGATGTGATGGAAACGCCGCGGCAATGACGGCCAATGCCGCCGCCGTTCCGGGCTTCGCTTTTCAGAGCTGGCCCTTCCCATCCATCGCTTCGCTGCTTCAGCCTGATCGGGAAGGCCATTATGTTTGCTCGCTCTGAAGCTCGGACTCCTCCAGCTCTCTGTCACCTAGTCCGATCGACGCCGGCGCGGCACTTTCGCCGCCCATGTTGTTGAGGATTGGATAAGCCAAGGACGCGATGTGGGAATGCACTCGGCGGAGATCTCGAACAATCCGCAGGAACTGGCTACCTTCTTCGGCGACGCGAGCAACACCCGCACCAGCATCTGCGCGTGCAGTGGTCGCGGCAGCACGGAGCCACTGCACGTGAAGTTCCGTTGCCCGCACTTCGAGTCGGCGCAGCGAACTCTTGCGTCCGACCAGCCGTCGCGCTTGCGAAGCATCCCGCGTTAGAAACACGGCAAGCCCAATCCGCAAGCTTTCTAGTATTTCTGCGATCATCGACGCGATCAGGTTCTGCTCGTCGCTCGAAAACGGCCATCCACGCTTGATCCGTCTGACGGCGAATTCCAGAAGGCTGTTAGCGACGACATCTCCGACGTGCTCGAGATTGATGACAGCAGACAGGATTTCTTGGACGCGCGATCCATCGCTATCATCGCTGAGCGGCTGTTCATTACCGAGATCCGCCAAGTAGCTGCGGATTGCCGCACCGAGCCGGTCGACCGAACGATCCATTCGACTGATCTCCCCGGCCCGGCGAGCATCGGCCTGCTGAAAGACGTCAGAAGCGCCCTTCAGCATCGCCTCGACGAGATCTCCCATTCGCAGCGTTTCGCGCGAAGCATTGGCTAAGGCCACCGTCGCAGCGCCCAGGCCAGCTTCTTCAAGGTAGACTGGTTTGCCAGGATCGTTGGGTGCCGGCGGATTGGGGAGGATGCGGATTAGCGAGCGGGCAAGCCAGTCGGACGGCCCAATGAACACGATCGCCAAGAGCAGGTTGAAGGCGGTGTGGAAATTCACGACGATCCGCGACGGCGCAGCATCGATATGCGCGAGCAGTGGTACGCAAATCGATATCAGCGGCAGCGCGACAACCGCTCCGGCTACCCGAATGAGCGTGTTGCCGAGCGGAAGTCGTCGGGCGATTGGCGAGCCGGCCTCGAGAAGTGCCGGCAGAGTACCTCCGATATTCGCGCCGACAACGAACGCCAATGCGCCGGGTACTGAGAGCGTCTGAGTCGCCGCCAAGGAAATGACAAGCAGCACGACCGCGACGCTGGAATGACAAGCCCATGTCAGTATGGTTGCGACCGCAACGGCCAGAAGCGGTTCGCTGCCAACGGCGGAGAGCACGCTTTTCAGAAGAGGCGCGTCCTCGATTGGTGCAAGCTCATGCACCATCCCGGACAATGCCAGCAACATGAGTCCCAGGCCGATGGCGATTTGCCCTGCATTGCGAAGGCGATCGTCATCGCCCGATCGGAAAACCATGACGCCAAGCAGCGCCAGTGGCGGTCCGATGAGGCCAGCGTTGAACGACAGCACCTGGGTGACGAGCGTTGTTCCCAGATTGGCGCCCAACATCACCACGAGCGCGGGCCCCAGGCCAATGAGGCCGTCCGCCGTGAATGCGGAAGCCATAAGGCCTGTCGCGGTGCTGCTCTGCAGGAGCGCGGTGATACCGATGCCGGCAAGAAAGGCCCGCCAACGGCTCCTGAGATTGTGCTCCAGCCAAATTCGAAGCACGTCGCCAAAGCCACGCTGGACACCTGTCGTGACCATGTGGGTGCCCCACAGCAGAAGCCCGACAAAGCCACCCAGCTCAATTATAATGAGTGTACCGGACATCCGACCGTCTCCCGTTATTGGCGGCCGGCGTCATGCGCCTGCGTATTAAAGGCGACATCCGAGCGGTTCCACCATCCGCCGCCGAGGGCCTGGAACAGCGCCGCCGTGTCCGCAAACCGCGCCGCCTGCGCCTGCACCAGATTGATGCTTGCCTGCTGGTAGGTCTGCTCGGCGCTCAGAAGAGCCAGATAGTTTACCGCCCCAAGGCGCTGCTGGCCCTTGACCAATTCAAGGCTCCGTGCCGCCGCACGCTCGGCCGCCACGCTCGATTTCAACGCATCGGCGTCGTGCTGAAGCGCGACCAACGCGTCAGCGACGTTCTGGAAGGCTGTGATAAGCGTGCTGCGGTATTGCTCGAGGGCCTGATCGTATGCCGCCTCGGCTCCTTGTTGCCGATGGAAAAGCACTCCGGCGTCAAAGATCGGTTGCGTCAGCGCGGATGCGACCGCCCAATAACCGTTGCCCGGTATAAAGATCTGGCTCAGTTGCGTCGCCGTGCGGCCTGCATTTGCGGTGAGAGTCACGTTTGGCAGGCGGTTAGCGATAGCCACCCCGATTTGCGCGCTCGCCGCATGCATATTTTCTTCCGCCGCGCGCACGTCGGGACGTTGGTCGACCAACTTCGACGGCAGGCTGACCGGCAGTTCTGTCGGCAGGACCAGGTCTTTCAGGGAGAACGTCGCCGACGGCTGATCACTGGGGAAGCGCCCAACCAGCGCGGCAACCAGATCTCGTTGTTGCGACAACTGCTTCTCAAGGGGCGCCAGCGTAGCTTTTGTCTGTGCAAGCGCCGCTTCTTGCGCCGCGACGTCAACATCGCTGACCTCGCCCAGAGCGTTCATCTTGTGCAGCAAGTCCAGGGACTCCTGCTGACTTGCGACGATCGCCCGCGTGGCCTTGATCTGTCCCCGCAGCGATGCTTCCTGGATCGCGGCAGCGACGATGTTGGACGATAGGGTGAGGTAGGTTGCCTCGACCTGGAACCGCTGAGCGTCTGCTTGCGCGGCAAGCGACTCTACGGTGCGACGATTCAGTCCAAAGAGATCCGGAACATAGGAGACGCTGAGTTGGCCCGTATAGAGGCTATACAATGCCGCTCCATTGACCTCCGACGAGGCGACGCTTCCGGTCGCATCCTTTTCCCGACTGGCGTTTACACCGCCGGTGACGGAAGGATAGCCCGAGGCGACTTGGGCTTTGACACTCTCTCTCGCCACGCGCAGCGCTGCCAGAGCGGCCTTGATGTCGTGGTTATTTGCCAGGCCCTCTTCGATCAACGCATTCAGTGCTTTGGAATGAAACAGAGTCCACCATTGACCCGGGATGTCGAGATCGGCCACGAATCTTTGCTGAGCGCCACCGATGCCTTGGCTCGAAGCCGTGACCTTCGGCAGCGGTGTCGGCGTATATCCCACGACGTCAGGAGCGAGCTGACGTTGAAAGTCGGGGCCTACGGCGCACCCTGTGACGAGCGTCGCCAGCAGGAAGAGCGCCGTTCCCGTCGCACCTCGATTCAAAACGTCGCGAGACCGGATTTGGTGCGTCATGACTGTTGCCCCTCCAGGCTGACAATGGAAACGGGGATGGGGCGACGCGCCGCGATCCAGCTTTCGATGACGAAGTAGACTGTGGGCAGGACCAGCAATGTCAGCGGCGTCGTAAGCAGCAAACCCCCGACGACGACAGTCGCGAGGCTCCTCTGGACGTCGCTGCCGACGCCGGTCGCCAGAACCGCGGGCAACATGCCAAGCGTGGCAACCGAGGCCGTCATCAGAACCGGCCGCAGCCTTTCGCCGGCTCCGGAGATCACCGCGTCGACTAATCGAACGCCGTCGTCACGGATCCGATTGATATTCGCGATCAAGATGATGCTGTTCTGAACCGCCACTCCGAACAGCGCGATGAACCCGACGGCGGAAGCTACGTTGAGAGTCACACCCGTCAGGTGGAGTGCGACCAGCCCGCCCAAGGTGGCCAGAGGAACAGCCCCAAGGACGAGAACAGCCTGACGCAGATGTGCGAATGCCGCGTAGAGGAGAACGAGCATTCCCCCAAGGACGAGACATAAGATCAGTAGCAGCCGGACCTCCGCCCGTTGCTGATTTTCGAATTGCCCGCCCCATTCAATCCGAAATTTGTTCGGGTCGAACTTCACACTCTCCGCGACGTGCTTTTTCGCGTCCTCCAAGAAGGATGAGAGATCGCGGTCACGGTAATCTAGCTTCACGACCATGACGCGCGCGTTCGTGTCGTGAGCAATGGTGCTTTCGCCTGACTTCAGTTGAACACTCGCCACCTGCGAAAGGGGTATTTTCGCGCCGGTCGACGATGTCAGAACGAGACTCGAAATAGCTTGCGGATCGGACCGCATCGGCTGCGGAAATCTGACAGACACATCATATTGACGGTCAGCAATAAAAAGCTGGGTAACAGCTTGGCCGCCGATGCCAGTCTGAATGAGGTCGGAAACATCGCTTACATTGATGCCGTATCGCGCAAGCGCTGCTCGATCGACTTGCACGACAACTTGCGGAAGCGGCGGCTCCTGGTCGATCGAAACGTCCGCGGAACCGGGCGTTGCGTCAAGCGCGGAGACAACCTGGGTCGCAATCCGCCGCAACTCGCCAAGATCATCGCCGAAGATCTTGACGACCAGTTGGCTGTGAGCACCCGCGATTTTATCATACACGCCGTCGATCATCGGCTGCGTGAACCCGATCTGGAAACCAGGCATCTGGCGAAACCGGGCATCTAGTTTCTGAATCAGCTCGGCTTTGGTCTCCCCACGCGGCCATGTGCTGTAAGGCCGCAAACCGACACTGGCCTCGATATGCGATGGCGTGAATGGATCGGTCCCGTCGTCGTTGCGACCGGTCCTGGGTAACGACGTAGGACACTTCGGGGAATTGTCGGACGGCCCGACGAAGGTCGGCCGCCATTTCCGTTGCCGTCTCGAGCGAAATCCCCGCAGGCATCGTCACCTGAAGCCAAATGGACCCTTCATCAAGCTGGGGAAGGTAGTCACGCCCCACGGTCCAGCCGAGCACCACGACGAGAGCCGCCGAGACCAATGCCGTGGCGACAGCAAATCGAGGGCGTTTAAGCGACCGATCGAGGAGGCTCGCGTACCGGGATCGCAACCATCCCAGGACTGGATTGCTCCAGACGCGCTGTGGCCTGCGATAAGCAATGAAAGCAAGGCTTGGAATGAGCGCGAGCGCGATAAGCAGCGCCCCGAACAAGGAGTAACCGACCACATACGCCATCGGCGAGAAAAGCTTCGCTTCGACCCGCTGAAAGGCGAACAGCGGAAAGTAGGCAGTGATGATGATCAGGGTCGAGAAGAAGATCGGCCGGGCGACTTCATGAGCCGCCTGGCGAACGTCGGCCTCGGTCAATGCCTGATCCGCATGGGCTTCACGCCGACGAAGGATCGCCTCCGTCATGACTACGGCGCCATCGACAATGATTCCGAAGTCGATAGCCCCCAATGACAAGAGATTTGCGGGAATGCTGGTAAGCCGCATCAAGATGAAGGCAATCGCCATAGCGAGCGGAATGGTGACCGCGACGATAACTGCGCTGCGAGGGCTTCCTAAAAATAGGATCAAGACAATCAGAACGAGACCGACACCCTCCATAATCGTGTGCGAAACCTTCTCGACCGTGGCGTGAACGAGATCGGATCGGTCGATGTATGGGACGAGTTGAACGTCCTGCGTGCGAAGCTGCGCGTTAAGGGCGGCAACCTTCGCGTGAACGCTGTCCATTACCTGAGACGGGTTCTCACCCTTCAAGAGCAGGACGATTCCTTCAATTGTGTCGTTGTTGTCGTCCTTCCCGAGGATGCCGTGTCGCTCCTGATGGCTGAGTCTTAGTTCGCCCAGGTCGCGGACGAACACTGGAGTCCCGTTCTTCTGGGTGACGACAATATTTCCGATATCATCGAGCGTTTGTGCGAGACCGATGCCACGGATGACGTAGCCATACTGTCCGCGGTTCATGACGCTGCCGCCAGAATTCTGAGTGTTGGCGGTGATGGCACCCGTGACATCTTTCAAGGCGACGCCGAAGCGGTTCAACGAGTCCGGATTCAGCTCGACCTGAAACTGAGTCGTCAGGCCGCCGAAATTGTTGACGTTGACCACACCCGGCACCTGCTTGAACGCCGGAATAACTATCCACCTTTGAATTTCGGAGAGTTGCCGAAGCGTCTTGGACTTGGATTCCAGCGTGTAACGATAGATCTCGCCGATCGGCGAGGTGAGATCGTCGAGGCCCGCAGTGATGCCAGCCGGAAGCGTAACGTTCTGGATGCGCTCCTGAACGCGCTGCCGCGACCAGTAGTCCTCGGAGCCGTCTCGAAAGACCAGCGTGATCAAGGACAGGCCGAACGTGCTCTTGGAGCGGATCGATACCAAACCTGGGGTGCCGTTCAGCTCACGCTCAAGCGGGACGGTGATTTGCTGCTCTACTTCTTCAGCGGCAAGACCAGGCGCCTGGGTGATCACCTGGGACGTCACGTCGGCGATATCGGGATAGGCCTCGACCTGGAGCTGCGTCCAGGAATAGAAACCAAAGATACCCACGAGCACGAATACCGTGATCGCAAGTGCCCGCTTACTGATTGCGAGATCGATGATGCGCTCAATCATTGAGAAGATACCCACCCCTGACGACCACACGATCGCTCGCTGCCAACCCTTGCGTGACGGCCACTTGGTCGCCAAAGCTGTTCTGGGTCCGGACTTGTCGTATTTCGAAATGCCAAGGGCTCGTTTCGATGAAGACGCTGTCGGCGTCGTTCTTCAGCACGAGAGCTGTGGACGGAATAGTTGCAATGGTTTTCGGCGGCGCGATGAACCGCACACTCGCAAACATTCCTGGTTTGAGGCGACGGTCCGGATTGCTGAATTCAATCCTGACCTTCGTGCGTCGGGTATCCGTGTCGACCGTGTCGCCGATGCGTGCGACCGTACCTCGGAAGATCTCCCCCGCATAAGCCAGAAATCTCACCTCGACAGCCTGCCCGAGTGAGACAAAAGCGATGTCCTTCTCGGGCACGCTCGCCATAACCCAGACTGACGTCCAGTTGGGAGATGGTCATCAGCGACTGTGTGGGATCGTTGAAGTAAGTTCCGCGCGCCGTCGATAGGTCCGTGACGACTCCGGAGAACGGGGCCGTGATGTTCAGTAGCGCCGCGCCGTCATGTCGTCCGGTCGCGGGTGCGCCGATCTGATCAAGTCTCTCCGCAGTCCTCCTGGCCTCTGCCTCAGCCTGCGTGAAAGCATCCTGTGCGGCTTCCATGTCCTTGCCCGCACCTGCGCGAATAGCGGTCAAGCCCCGCTGGCGATCGAGCGCGCGGCGCGCGAGAGCGAGGGCAGATTGCGCCTTGTCGAAATCGTCGTACGCCTGTGCGAGATCGGCCGACTTCAGGACAGCGACGACCTGGCCTCTTTCGACATCATCATCGACCCCGACACGGAGTTCGGCGATTCGACCCGAGAGAGGCGGCGCCACTTTTGCCGTGCGGGCCGGGTCCGCCTCGACCACCGCTGGAAGGTCAAGCGTTTGTGCGACATTCTCGACTGCAACAGGTCGGATCACGAGTTGCTGGCGCAACGGCGATCCCGCAGGAACATCAATTCGGCCGTTTTCACCGCGCGTGAAAGATGGCGCTTCCTGCGTCGTACTGCTGGTGAGCGTCGAGCTCTCTTGCCCATCGCGGGGCGATGCTGCGAGCAACGAAGCGCCAACAATGACCCCGGCTAAGACGAGAACGATAATCCCCCGTGTCAACAAGAGGCGGTGACGCCCCTCGGTGCTCGCATTTGCGCGGGCCGAAAAGATTGATGAGCTGACGGCCCGCTTGATTGTCGAGGCAAGCGCGGCGATGCCAAACAAACGGCCTGGCTTCATTGGCGATCTCCATTGTCTCCGAAACCAGCTTTGGTTTGGTCAAGTTGTGAATGATCGTTCCGCCGACGAGCGTCGGCGTCGTTCGCGTTCTGGCAAATTCGCGATTTGCGAAGCGCCCGCTCCGCGCGAAATATCGTCCAGGATCGCTTTGACAGACGAGATGACAGCCGGACCGCCATCAGACATCCGCGCCGACCGAGCAAGCCTTCACGCCTCAGGACGCGCGCGATCCTGACCACCCATATTGCGGCGTGCTGGAGGGCCCGCCGCTCGAGCCGCCTGGCAATGGTCCGCAGGGAGCTCATTCGGTTCCATCGCGGGGACCACTGTCCGATATGCGAGACCGAAGCCGCAGATGGCGAGCGTCTATCCATTTGAGCGCCGATCGCCTTAGCCCGCTCTTGCGACGTCGCGCGAGGGCGAACACTTCGAACCGCGACAGCAACCAGAGCTCGACCTTGATGGCGATCGGCTGACCGCCCTGTAGATTGCTGCGGCGCATCACGCCCTCCGCCAATCGGACGCGAGCCTGCTTCGACATGCGCACAGCCATACTCGGGGTCGAGAAGACCATGGTGCGTCAGCTCCGCGAGCATCGTGACGTCGCGCTCTCTCAGCGACGCGATTGTGCATGCCCGAAGCCAAAGCTCGGGATCGGCGAAAGACGCCATCAAAAGCCGCGCGTGTTTCCAGATCGCAGCAACCGGCACGCGGGCGAGCATCTGCCGCTGCGATAGGGTCGGCGGCGATATACGACGAGGTGTCCACAGCATATCCTCCCCCAATCACCGAGTGCCGAGAGAAAGCTGCACAATGCGGAACAGGACGAGCCCGCCGGCCACGACCAGATAGCCCCGCAAGACAAGCATCCACACGCGAGTTAACGGGGTCATCCGCGCTGGGGAGAGCTCGCCAAGCGGCGGCATACGCCAACTCGTCCGCTCGGTGTGTTCGGCAATGCCCTGGGTCGCTTCGCGACGGACGAATAGAAACGCAAGCGCGACACCGACGCTGCCAACGGCTCCGATCCCAAGGATCGCGAGGATCGTCGTCTCACTCATGTCAGGGTAAAGCACCGAGGCGGTGAGGATGATCGACAGCATGACCAGGATCCCGATCACCGTTCCGGTGAACAGGTTCATCCATCGGCCATTGATCCACGGACCCAGAACCGCTTTATCGTTGCAAAGTAGGAGCAGGAATACAGTGGCGCTTGGCAGCAACACGCCAGCCAGCGTCTGAACGGCATTGGTGAGAAGACCAAGCGGGGTGCCGGGAGCGAGCACAAGAGCTGCGGCCAGTGCGACAAGCCCACCATACACCGCATAGAACACCTTGGCGTCCGTCGGCTTTCGATGCAGCGAATGGCGAAGCGAAAAGACGTCACCGATTGCGTACGCGGTGGCCAGAGAGATGGCCATTGCGCCGATCACACTCGCGTCAAGCAACGCTAGAGCGAAGAATACCCCCGCCGTTCGACCGACATACTTTTCCAGACCCGCGGCGACAGCGCCCGCGTCCTGGAAATTGCCGAATTCCGGATGGCCTGCGAACGTCGCGGCCGTAAACGCCATCATCGCCACGGCCCCGATGACGACGAGTACGATTCCGATCACGAGATCGATCCGCTCGTAACCAACGAAGCGCGTCGTGATGCGCTTATCGATGACGTAGCTCTGCTGGAAGAAAAGCTGCCAAGGCGCGACCGTCGTTCCCACAATCGCGATGATGAGCAGCATCACCTCGCTCAGCTTCCCACCAGTAGGGAACTGAGGCACGACGAAATCATGCACCATCTGGCCGACAGGTGGGTGAACCCAGAACAGTATCGGCACCAACAGGAGGCTGCCGAACACGAGAAGCAGCGAGAAGCGTTCGAAACGCCGAAAATCCCCGGTTCCGGCAGCGGCAACGATAACGGCCGCTGCGGCGATGACCCCGATTTCTCGCGGCAGCCCCAAATAATCGAGCGCAAGACTGACACCGATGAACTCAGTAACGATGGTCAGCGCATTCAGTAAGAAGAGATCGATGACGCTGAACGCACCCCAAAATTTACCGAACCGCTCGAAGATGAGCCGAGCATGACCCACGCCAGTCACCGCACCGAGGCGAAGGACCATTTCCTGATTGACGTACAAGACCGGCACGAGGAGCAGGAGCGTCCAGAGCAGCGTCGTGCCATAGTCCTGACCAGCCTGGGTATAGGTCCCAAATGCGCCTGCGTCGTTGTCACCGACCATAACGATGAGACCCGGGCCTAAGATGGCGAGAAGCGTCATCAAGCGATGACGCCACCCGTTCCGCGGGCCTGTGTCATGTTTCTTGATAGTGCCGAGCGCACCTTTGATGTCACCCAGATGGGCTTCGTCCAGTACCGCGTGGCGGGCGGGTGTATCGAATTCGGACAGCATGACTACCGCCTTTGAAGTTTGACTCGAGTTGCGAATGGGATTGCTAAGCGCGGAGCGACCTGCTGAGGCGGGCTCGTAAGCAGGAAGGCTTGCCATACCGACCTCGTTACTCGGGCGTCAGATACCAGCGGCACTCCAGGCGCCCGTCGTCGCCACGCCGCCAAGACGCGAGCGGCCGCTGACGCGCCGTGGCGAGAAGATCAGACGCAATGGGGCTTGCACCCCGGTCAAAGGTGGGAAGGACCAGGCGGTCCGTTTGAAAGGTGCCCGTTACCGGGCGCAGGTCGAGAAACTGGAAGGTCATTGTTGCCTCCTGATGCGTTGAGCTCAGGAGGCGGCAGACGTCAGAACGACGCGGTGTGACCCGCGTAGCTCTCAACGGTCATGTCGACGTCCTGAGCATTGTCGACGAGCAGAGAAGCGAAAGCAGGCGCGAAGCGTCTACTGTCGCAATCGTCGGCTCGACTGCTAGGTCGCGGGTTCATTTCGATCCCTTGCTATGCCAATCCAAATCCAGCCCACCACGGACCGGACCACGCCAAAACGCCCATCGCGGAGCTTCCTAAGCGCAAGCCGGTGATATATACTCCGGGGGGTATATTGCAACTATACGCGGGTATATGAAATGGACACGTCGCATACCGTTGCCGAGAAGCAGAAGCTCCTCAACCGCGTCCGTCGCTTGCGGGGCCAGGTCGACGCTATTGAGCGCGCCCTCATCGCCGACGAGAGCTGTGGCGACGTGATGCGCCTCGTCACGGCAACGCGGGGCGCGATCAGCGGGATCATGGCCGAAGTGATCAATGGTCACATACGAACACACATGATCGACGCCAATCGGTCGCCCTCGGACGCGGAGCGGGACGCGGCCAGCGAACTAGTCAGCGTTCTACGAAGCTACATTAAGTGAGTGTAAGGATGCAGATAGATGTTGGAACCCGGAGCGCCGACCGGAACCAAAGGACGGCAGATATGACAGGACACGTTTGGTGGTTTTCCCGCCTACCAGCGCACATCGTCTCGCGGATCGGCGGACCGCGAAATGCTCGTTCATCACTGACCCTCAGAATTATCACCGCTGCATTGATGATCAGTATCGTCATCGTCGATACGGTAACTCCTTACGAAATCGCGGCCGCCAACCTCTATGTGGTCGTCGTTCTCTTGTCGGTTCGCTTTAGCCGGAAGCGCGGCGTTGTCTTTGTTTCGGCGACGTGCGTAGCACTTACCATTATAAGTTATATTCTTACGGAAGACGGGAACTTTAAGCTTGGTGTGATCAACACTTCCATTAGCCTCACGACGATTGCGGCAACTACGTATTTGGCTTTGATCATCGAATCCGCGCGAGAAACGGCCGAGCGCGCGCAGGCACACCTTGCTCATGCCGCCCGGCTTACGACACTTGGCGAACTTGCCGCCTCGATCGCCCATGAGGTCAACCAACCCCTCACCGCCGTTATCACCAATGCGAATGCTGGCACGCGTTGGATACGGTCCACGCCGCCGAACTTGGAGAAAGTCGCTAGCTCAATCGACAGCATCGTCGAGGACGCCAACCGAGCCAGCGAGATCATCGCTCGCGTGAGGGCACTAGCGACCAGAGTCGAGCCGAAGAAGAAGTGGCTGAACCTCAATACTGTCATTCATGAAGTTCTCGCTCTGATGCAAACGCAGCTTAGCGAGAATCGGATTCTGGTCCGAACGAGCCTGAGCGACGATCTGCCGGTAATATTTGGAGATCCCATACAACTACAACAAGTCGTTCTCAATCTGGCGGTAAACGCGATCGACTCGATAAACGCGGTAGGGGCTGACAATCGGGAACTTCGCATCAGCTCCTGCAAGACGCGGCCCTGTGGTGCAGAAATCAGCATCGCCGATTCCGGTATCGGCCTGCCCCCAAAGTCCGTCGAACAGATCTTCGAGTCGTTCTTTTCAACGAAACCGGATGGCATGGGTATTGGCCTCTCCATCTGTCGCTCCATCATCGAGGCTCACGGCGGCCGCATTTGGGCTAAGTCCGGCGCGCCTTCCGGCGCGAACTTCTACTTCACGCTACCCGGCAGCCTGGAGGCCATTCTATGAGCCATGGAGTATCTTCTGCGGCCGACAATCCCACCGTCGTCATCGTTGACGACGATCCCTCGGTTCGAAAGGCGATCGGCAATCTGTGCGAGTCTGTCGGGTTGAAGGTGTATGCATTTGGCTCAACGAGCGAGTTCGCGAGTTGGTCTATCCCCGACACGCCAGTCTGCATGGTGTTGGACGTCCGCATGCCTGGCGAAAATGGACTCGATTTTCAAGTCGGCCTGTCTAAGTCGCACGCGGAGATTTCCGTCGTCTTTATTACGGCGCATGGCGACATTCCGATGTCGGTGCGAGCTATGAAAGCTGGTGCTGTCGAATTCTTGACCAAGCCGTTTAGGGACCAAGATCTTCTCGACGCGATAAACTCTGGCCTTACCCAAAGCCGCAGCCGCCGCACCGAATTGGCCGCCGACGCGGAGCTGCGGATGAGATATGAATCTCTGTCGAGCCGTGAACGCGAAGTCATGGACCTGATAACGAAGGGCCAGCTTTCGAAACAGATTGCTGCAAAACTCGGTTTGAGCGAGATCACCGTTAAAGTCTGTCGCGGACAACTTATGCGCAAGATGCAAACCAACTCGCTGCCTGAATTGGGACGCATGTCGGAGAGGCTAGATCGAATGAGCAATACGTTTGACGAGCCTCGGAGGTAAGACGCGCTCATCACATATACCCGCGTATAGTTGCGCCACGCCCCCATATCGCAAAATGATGCGCGAACCGGTTGACCCTATGTCGATCAGGATGAAAGGCGTCGACTGTGACAGATTCCGTCGTGCTCGGGCGCAGCGCCAAAGCCGTTCTGGACGCGTTTGCGAAGCTCCAGAGGAAGGCTGGCGACACTCTTCGATACGAGGACATCTTTCACTGTCTCGGCGACGCCCAAGTCGCGCGAATCGGCCAGCGAGAGCTCATTTGCAAAGGCCTCGCAATTGAACACCAATACTCACTCGAGCTCACGCCGGCTGGATACGGTGTAATAGCGCCGTCCGAGTCATCTGCAACGGTATTGCATGGCCGAGATTCATGTGAGCATCAAACCCAGCTCTTAAGAAGCATCAAGCCCGGACTGTTGCACCTGGAGCCTTCTGATCCGGGCGCGGCGTATGTCCTGAAGCGCTTCGCCCTCAAGCTAGGCCTTCTCCTCGTCTTTGCATTCGCGCAGATATGGTCCCCCTAGGGCTTTTGGTATGCGCTGCTATGTTTGACGACGATGTCCGCCATCCTATGTATCGGGCTTGCCCTTCTCCGCAGGGAGTGGACGCTCGCTCAACCAAATTATTGGTATGAGGCGCTCGCGTTCTCTGCGATTGCTTTCGCGCAATGGCGCATTGCGACGTGGATATAGCTGACATCTTCGGAGACATCGGCAGCACGGCGCCGGCCATCCCGCTGAATTGCGAGCGGGATCTTGGGCGCTGCCACGGCTCCCGTCAGCAACATCGGCGGGTCGAACGATATACCTCGGTATATGCGATTGATACATCGAGAATGGACGACATACTGCAGCGCGCACTGGCGCCACGCAAACTCAGAGTCTATGAAACCCCAAGGCCGCTTGGCAGGGCAAATCATCGTCTTCCAGGCAACGCAGGATGCCAGCCGATGCCGTGCGACGGTAGTCGACAGTTATGCCACTGACGGCGCTCGACCGAGCTTGACCGATAGCTCGCTCGTGGCGGCCGTTGACGCTGACACGAGGGGTAGGATGACCTTCCTTTTCCAACATGGAAAGCAGCCTCACCCCGTGTGGCGGATCGTGCCGCGCATGGCCGTGCCGAGTTGGGCGGACATCGCGGCTGTCGCGCTGCTGGTGCTAATCGGTCTGCTCATCATCTATGGCGTCGGCCAGATGCGCCAACCGCTCACCGCTCTCGCCGCATCCCCGGTCACTCTCGAACTCCGGCGTCTTCCCGAGTATGCCCTTCTCACAACTTTGCGGATGTTCGCAGCGTTGGCGGCATCTCTCATATTTACATTTACCATTGCGACCCTGGCGGCGAAGAGCCGCAAAGCCGAGCTAATCATAATTCCGGCTCTGGACATTCTACAGTCCGTTCCGATCCTTGGCTTTCTGACCTTCACCGTCATCTTCTTCATGAGCTTGTTTCCGGGCCGCCAGCTCGGGGTCGAATGCGCCGCCGTGTTCGCGATCTTCACGAGCCAAGCCTGGAACATGGCATTCAGTTGACGTGACCCCCTGAAACTCCGCCAGGTGAAGCTAGAGTCCGCCCCAGGAAAGGGACGGACGGATGAAGCGATCAAGGTTCACGGAAGAGCAGATCATCGCGATCCTGCGGGAGCAGGAAGCCGGCGTGCCGGTGACGGACCTGTGCCGCAAGCACGGGCTGAGCTCGCCGACGTTCTACAAATGGAAGGCCAAGTACGGCGGGCTGGACGTGTCGGAGGCGCGGCGGCTGAAGGCGCTTGAGGACGAGAACGGTCGTCTGAAGCGGATGCTGGCCGACGCCATGCTCGACAATGTCGCGCTGAAAGACCTGCTTGGAAAAAAGTGGTGACGCCCGCCGCGCATCGGGAGGCTGCGGCCTATCTGCAGTCGACCTACGAGATGAGCGAGCGGCGGGCGTGCCGGGTGATCGGGGCTGACCGGACAAGCGTGCGCTACCAGGCTGTGCGCCCGGACGACGCGGCCCTGCGCGACAGGCTGAAGGCGCTGGCCCAGGAGCGGCGGCGCTTCGGCTACCGGCGGCTGCACGTGCTGCTGCGGCGCGAAGGCCATGCGGTGAACCGTAAGCGGGTCCAGCGGATCTACCGCGAGGAACGGCTGACCGTGCGCCGCCGCGGCGGTCGCAAGCGCGCCCTCGGCACGCGCCGGCCGATCGAGACGCCGCTGGCGGCCAACCAGCGCTGGAGCCTGGACTTCGTCTCCGACCAGCTGACCGACGGGCGGCGCTTCCGCATCCTGACGGTGATCGACAACTGCACGCGCGAATGCTTGGCCCTGGTGGCCGACACCTCGCTGTCTGGGCGCAGGGTGGCGCGCGAGCTGGACGCCATCATCCGTCAGCGCGGCCGGCCGGCGACCGTCGTCAGCGACAACGGCACGGAGTTTACCTCCAACGCCATCCTGAGCTGGGCCGACGACAGCGGCGTCGGCTGGCATTACATCGCGCCGGGCAAGCCCCAGCAGAACGGCCACAACGAGAGCTTCAATGGCCGGCTGCGCGACGAGCTGCTGAACGAGACGCTCTTCCGCTCGCTGCCCCACGCCCGGGCTGTGCTCGAGGCTTGGCGGCGGGACTACAACGAGGCGCGGCCACACTCGAAGCTCGGCTGGATGACGCCCTCGGACTACGCCCGCGCCCTCTGCGGAGAGACCGGCCGGCACGCTGCGAACCCTGACCACTCCGCGCGCCGGCCTCTTGCAACCCACCTCAACGAAGGCTCAGATCAACCCAGGACTCTCGCTCCCGCTGGATGAGAAACGGGGGTCACGTCACACGATGATGTCGATGTCAGGTGGCTGGTTTTTTGTCGTCGCCGCCGAAGCGATCACGGTCGGCAATACGACGGTCACCTTGCCTGGAATCGGATCCTGGTTGGCCCTTGCGATCGACCATCAGGATTTTGCAGCAATCGGATGGGCCGTCTTTGCGATGGCTGTAGTCATCGTTCTTTACGATCAACTGATGTTTAGGCCGATCGTGGCATGGGCCGACAAGTTCAGATTTGAGCAAACCGCCTCACGTGAGCGGCCGCGTTCATGGATGTACGACCTCGTATGTCGGACGCGGTTCCTTCCATTTCTAATCTCGCTCCTCCTTCTCCCGGGCCGACCTTTGGCTGCGATCAGGTGGCCGCACACGCCGCGACTCAAACTGACACGCGTCAACCAGCGCCTTGGTCGTATCACCGACGCTGCGTGGATCGCGCTCGTCGCGGCGGCCTGCATTTTGGCATCCCTCGTCCTTATACGCTTCATATCAACGTCGCTGACCGTCAGCGAAGCCATCTCGACCGTTGAACTCGCTCTTGCAACGCTGGTTCGCGTCGTTGTTCTCATTGCTGTCGCCAGCCTGATATGGGTGCCGATCGGGGTCTGGGTCGGATTACGACCGGCTTGGACGGAGCGTGTACAGCCCATTGCTCAATTCTTGGCAGCATTTCCGGCGAACGTGCTTTTCCCTTTCGCCGTCATCATCATCATCCAACTGAAACTAAATCCGAACATATGGCTTTCTCCGCTGATGATCCTCGGCACCCAATGGTACATTCTGTTCAACGTCATCGCAGGTGCAAGCGCATTACCGAATGATCTCAAAGAGGCTGCGCAAATCTTTGAAATGCGTGGTTGGCAATGGTGGCGGCAAGTCGCGCTTCCCGGAATCTTTCCGTATTTCGTTACGGGCGCACTTACGGCTTCGGGTGGATCTTGGAACGCGAGCATCGTTGCCGAGTCTGTGTCGTGGGGGGACAAGCACCTCGAAGCGATCGGGCTCGGTTCGTTCATTGCGAATGCAACCGCTGCCGGAGATCTACCGCGCGTTGCCCTCGGCATTGCTGTGATGTCCGTCTTCGTCGTCGCCATCAACCGGGTTGTTTGGCGTCCGCTCTATCGTTTTGCCGAGCGCCGGATGAGGCTCGACTGAGAGGAGGGATTGGCGCGTGATAGCCCTTGAAAAGCAGTGCTTGGTCGATGTTCACAACCTCGGCCAAATCTACGGAAAGCCAGGAGGAAAGGAGCTTCTGGTCCTAGACAATGTCGATCTGACCCTCAAGGAGAATGAGATCGTAGGGCTACTCGGGCGATCCGGCTCTGGAAAATCTACGCTGCTACGCTCAATCGCCGGGCTCATTACCCCGACACGCGGTGTCATTGAGTTCCCGAAAACGGACAACGGTCGGCCCTCCACGGTCGCAATGGTCTTCCAGACCTTTGCGCTCTTTCCATGGTTGACGGTCCTGCAGAATGTCGAAGTTGGCTTGGAGGCGAAAAATGTCCCGCCTGCCGATCGACGTAAGCGCGCACTTGCGGCGATTGACCTGATCGGTCTGGACGGATTCGAGAGCGCATATCCAAAAGAACTGTCGGGGGGCATGCGCCAACGTGTCGGACTAGCACGAGCGTTGGTCGTTGACCCAGACGTTCTTCTCATGGATGAGCCCTTTTCCGCACTGGACGTTCTCACAGCGGAAACGCTCCGAACCGACCTTCTCGATCTTTGGTCGGAAGGACGAATGCCGATCAAGTCAATTTTGATGGTCACGCACAACATCGAAGAAGCGGTGCTTATGTGCGACCGAGTCCTTCTGTTCTCTTCGAATCCTGGCCGCGTGATCGGCGAAATCAAAGTAGATATCCCGCAGCCACGTAACCGGCAGGACCCGTCGTTTCGTGCGTTGGTCGAGGACATTTATGTCCGCATGACCCAAACGAGTGAACCCGGCCAACCGCGCGATGGATTGTTTCCTGGGACGGGCATCGGGATGGCGCTGCCTCGCGTCTCAACGAACTCCTTGGCTGGTCTCCTGGAGGCGATCAACGCTGACCCCAGTAGCGGCCGAGCCGATCTGCCGGAGCTTGGCAGCCGCCTTCATTATGAGGTGGACGACCTCTTTCCGATCGCGGAAGTCCTACAATTGCTTCGCTTCGCCGAACTGGAAGGTGGCGACATAAAGCTTCTCCCGGCTGGTCGCCGCTATGCTTTAGCCGACATAGACGAGCGTAAGCACCTCTTCGCCCAGCATCTTCTCAATTTTGTGCCGCTCGTCGCCCACATCCGACGAGTGCTCGATGAACGGCCAAGTCATAAGGCACCGGCGCGGCGCTTTCGCGACGAGCTCGAGGACTTCATGTCGGAGAGCTACGCCGACCAAACACTCAAAGCGGTTATACAGTGGGGCCGCTATGCGGAAGTCTACGCCTACAATGAAACGGCCGATCTCTTCAGCTTAGAAGACCCAACGTAGGCAAGCCACCTTGAACACGGCCTTCAATAACGGTCCGACTGGACCACATGGAATAATCGTAACAAGCAACGAGACTTGATCTGCCGGTGATGTGCCTTCGCAGCTTACTGGAGGATATAATGGTGTTCGTCTTTGCACTATCTCGGAAATTCGGCGTCCCTTTCCGGAGAAAGGCACTCTGGCGAAAAATTCCCGCGATGCCACCGATTGTGCGAATCTCAAGCGGATGGCCGGCGTGGGCCGGCCAGAGCAGCGGACCTGGCAACGGCGACCGTTCTTGGAGGTGAGGCGTTCGATACTTGATCCGGACTTCGGGCGGCGGCATCCAAAGCGACGCAGAGGGAACGACAGGGGGTTCGATCGCTTCAACCTGGACCATGATCGATCAAGGCGTCGCCTTGCCGGTATCATTTTTGCCGGTGCTGACGTTCTTTCGCATGCGGCGGCGTGGCTGTTTTGGCGCGGCTTTATCGATTCGCGTGACGCTAGGACGGTTCTTCGATTTGCATATCGAATCCGCGCCTGGGGTATCATCCTCGCCTTCCAAAGAGCGAGCCAATTCACCGGAGTCGGACCTAGTCGGTAAATCGGCTGTTCAGAAGCTCACCAACCTGGGAGCCCGTCGCCTCGCCGGATCGCACGGGGATGGCAAGGGTCTCAACCAGTTCGCGACACCCCTTCAATATACGCAGGTATACGAATCATTGCCATCGGTAGCGTCGAGCTAACCGCGAGGACGGCTTGAAATCATTGGGAGCGTGTGGACGTTTGCTCGACATGCTTCATAGGTTCTCTGCACATACTCGGCAGCTCGGAAGATGAGCAATCCAATCGACAAGCCCGGCGGTCTTCAGCAGGAGCCTGCCGATGATCGCCGCAGCTTGCCCCGCCGCCGAACTCTCCTCGAAGGCCGGATAATTTTCAAACAACAATCCTCGGTCCTCAATTGCGTGGTGCGAAATATTTCGGAGTCAGGAGCCCGTCTTGAGGTCGAGCCCTCGATTCATGTTCCCGACAGATTTGACCTGGACGTCGCCAGCGCCGGCATAAGGATGTCATGTCGCTTAGTCTGGCGTCGCGGGAACCTCGTCGGGGTTTCGGCAAAATGAGCGTGTCCGAGACACGAGAACGAATGCGCTGCGAACAAACCAGAGCGCACCAAGGACCCGGCCGCCAAGCCAGCACGACAGAGGTAGCCATCAGTCGGCAGCCTCCAAATTCATGCAGGCAGACGCAATCGCGATCATTTTCGCGATGAAGGAATAGCCGTGAGTGCTGCGCAAATAACGCTTGCCGCGAACCTATGCACTATGATCGTCGTCGTTGTGGCCGCGATCAAGCGCCCGGTCCCAAGTTACATCGCACTGGCTACGTTGGCGATTGTCGTTTCTGTTGTATCTGGATATGAGGTGGCAACAGGTGAAAGCACGATATTTGCAACGCTGGGCACGTTCTTCCTGGTTATTTTCATTATCGCGCGAATAGGTCTTAATAAACTGGGCCGCTAGAAAACCTCTCCTCCCGAATGTAGCGGGTATTGTCGTGGTGACGGGGCTTTTCGCGCTTCTTGATCACAACTGGCGAGCGGCATCTCTCGGGATCTCGGGCGGCCCGCCTCCGATGGGTCGGCACGATCAGTCGTCGGCAAGTAGGTCGATTGGGCGTCTCGGTGCGTTACGACGCGACCGGCGGCTCCGTGCGGTCCAGTGCTTCCAAGCGGGCGGGCATGTCGAGCAGCTTCTTCGCAGCGGCGGTCATTGCTTCGGCGATTGACGGATAGGTCTCGGCCGAGCTGATGGAGACACCGTCGGGCAATGTGACTGTGGCCTGATATCCATTGCCCTTAGGCGTGGCCGAAAGCGTGATTGTCGGCATAGATTCGTACCTCGTCCTATCGGGGTGGCGCTCAGCTTCGGGCTTGCTCCAGTGACGCCGCGATCGCGGCGATCGACCGGAACAGGATGAGCCGGTCATCCCGCGACGGCGTGAAGCCTCGCCGCTGCCAGAACGCAGCCGCCTCCTCGTCGACGGCATTGACCATGAGCGCGCGACCGCCGACGAGACCAGCGGCGGTCACGCAACGCTCGAGGGCATGCTTGACCAAGCCTGTTCCGACTCCGCGCCCGACCCAGGCAATATCGGTGGCGAGCTGGCCGAGCAGCAGGCATGGAACCGGATCGGGCGGCTGCCCGGTGCGGATGGCGCGCGGCAACGCGCTGGGCACGACTGCTGTCGGTGCAAGGCCGTAATAGCCGACGACACGGTTGGCTTGGTGGACGACCAGGACGGCCGTGAAGCCCTTCTCCTGATTGGAGAGCGCCCGCGTCTTGAGCCAATGGTCGAGCGTGGGCTTCCCGCAGTCGAACTCTGAAACGTCGTGCGCCGCGGTCAGCGGTTCGGGAGCCGAGAGAACCAAGGCTCAGGCTTTCGTGACGTAGCCTGGCTCCCAGGGGGCCGGACGCTTTGCGAGGTCCACCATTTCGGGCACCGGGACTGCAGGCCCCGAAAGGATCGCCATGAAATCGGCAAAGCCTTCCGCGCTCATGCGGATCAGCCTGTTGTCCATCAACACATCCTCGGCCGCGCGGACGGCGGCTTCGCGGACGAAGTCCGTGCGCGATCGCCCCCGCAGCCCGGCGGCGCGATCGATCATCGCGATATCCGCCTCTGGCAGGCGCATCGAGATAGGGTGTTCCTTGCGTTCAGCATTCGTGGCCATGGATGACTCCTCGCCGGCTATCTAGCACATCGTAGTGCAAATTACAATACGACGCGTCTCCGAAGCTTCTCCGGCGCTATGCGGCCAGCCGCTGGCTCTCCTCTGCGTCCGCCAAATCCTCGCCGGAAGCTTTGAGCAGGAAGCGGGCCAGCGCCGCTTTGCGGGAGTCGCGGTCGAGCGCGTATGTGGTCTGCTTGAACGCCTTCCCGTCGAGCAGGCCCTGGATGTAGCCGGCGATAGTGTCTGCGGCCATGATGAGCGCCGTGTCGAGCGTATGAATGTACTTGCTCGTGACCGAGCCCTTGGCGTGCCCGACCAGGGCCGCGATCGTCACCTCGGTGAAGCCCAGATCGTTGCCGACGCTCGCAAAGCTGTGACGCAGGACATGCGGCGTGACGCCGGCCAGCGGGGAGTCCTTGAAAATCTGTTTCCAGTGGTTCGGGAAGCCGCCGAATGCGTTGTCCTCGCCATAGCCCGGGAAGACATACGAGCCGGTCTTCGTCTTCCGACGTGTTTCCAGGAATTCGACCACCGGAAGTCCGATCGGGCGGACGGATGTACCCTCCTTGCTGTCGATCAGGCGCAGACAACTGGTGTCGGTATCCGCCTCGGCCCACATCAGCCCGATCATCTCGCTGCGGCGGCAGCCGGTCAGCGCGATCTGCCGGATGATCTCGACTGTCATGGCATACTTTTCGTCCTCGGCCGCCGTCACCAGCATCTCGCCCAGAGTCCGATATTCCGCCTCGGTGAGCCGGCGGCCGCGCACATTGTCCTTCGGCTTCCGCAATCCGTGTGCGGGATTGGTCGTGATGATACCGGCTTCCACGGCGTAGGTGAGAATGCCGCCGAGCAACCCCACCGTCCGCGTAGCGGTTCCGGTTCCTCCCGTCACGATGGCTTTCCCGCGCAGCTTATTCGTCTTGACCGAGACGCGCGTCTTGCCGGCCATGATGTCCTTCAGGACCTTGTTGATGTCGGCCTTGTTCAGGTCCTTCACCCGCCGCGTGCCCACGAGCGGGATGATGTGACGATGGATTCGGCCGATGTCGCTGGAGATCGTGCCGGGCTTCTTCGGCCGTCCGCCCTTGCCGAGGATGAGCCCCGCGTTCAGGTCATTGAGATAGAGGGTGCAAAGCTCCTTGACGGTGATCGCCTTGTGATCGAGCTGGCGCTCCTCGGCGGGATTGTCGCCCTGGGCCACGCGGCCCAGTTGGACCTTCGCTTCTTGCCGTGCCGTTTCTGCAGTCCACACACCATGCAAGCCGATGGTGTAGCGCCGCGAGCGACCCAATGATCGGTATTGAAGGACGTAGCTGCGCTTGCCGGATGTGAAGACGCGCAGGCCGAAACCGGGTAGTTCATCATCCCAGATGACGTAATCTTTGCCGCGTGCCTCGGCCGCGTCTACGATCCGTTTCGTGAGCTTAGTCATGGGGATTCTCCCATCCCAAGTCCCGCTCTCGCGTAAGCACCACGTAAGCAGCAGGACGCAAATCGGGGCGTGCTGGAGGATACGTCAGACAAGACGTAATTTCAATTTGTTTAGTGATTACAGTAACATAGCGCATCGGAGCGAAACCCATCGCAAAGCGTCGAAGGGCAGATTAAATTGCTCCGAAGGCAGAGGTCACAGGTTCGAATCCTGTCGGGTGCGCCAATCGTGCTCAAGATGCCCATTACTCGCTGCCGTTTGATGCGGATCACGGAAACCAGAATCGTCGCTGGCTTCAGTCGCTCTCGCAGGAGCTCGCGCCCGTGTATCAGCCGATCGCGATTGGGTTCAGCACGATGGAGGTGCGGTCGGCGACGTCATTGATTTGCGAGAGGTAGGCCTGAACGTGCGGCGTGGCGCGATGCGCGGCGACGGCGGCGTCGTCGGTGTAGAGCTCGTCGAGGACGAACCGGCACGGGTTGGTCTGGTCCTGCCAGATGTCAAAGCGGAGGTTGCCGGGCTCGGCGCGGCTCGGCGCGACGAGGGTGTCGAGGAGCGACCTGAGCTCGTCCACCTTGCTGGGATGGGCTTTGAGGATGACGGTGATCTTGATCGGCAAGGCGTTGGTCCCGGCGCGTGTGCAGGCTGCATGGATCGTTAGGACAGCGGCGGTATCGGCACCACTCGGCGTTGCGAGGATCAGCCCTTCGGACCGCGCATCGGTCGCCCAGACCGGTCGCCGGTCGCGGTCGCCAGCGACATCGGCTTAGGGCGCCCTGACGGTCGGACGGCTCGCGGTGTGTTGCCGTCGCAGAAACCTCTCGCGCTCACTCCGACCCAATATCGAGACGCGAGCGCCGCTGCCGGCGCTCGACGCTCGGCGGGTTGCCGAAGCAGCCGGCGTAGGTTTTCGAGAAATGCGAGGCCGAGGTGAAGCCGCAGTCGGTCGCGATGTCGATCAGCGGCAGGGAGGTCTGGCGGATGAGGTCGCGGGCGCGCTCGAGCCGCATCGTCAAATAATGCCGGCTCGGCGACTGCCCGAGGTACTTCATGAACAGGCGCTCGAGCTGGCGCGGCGAGACCTGCACCGCCTTGGCGAGCGCCGCCGTGCTCATCGGCTCGGCGAGCGTCTCGCCCATCAGCGCGACGGCGCTCAGGAGCTTGCCGTTGGCGACGCCGAGCCGCATGCGCAGGTCCATGCGCTGGCGCTCGCTGGAGTCGCGGATGCGGTGGTGGATCAGCTGGTCGGCGACTGCCGAGGCGATGGCGGCGCCGTGCTCGCGCATGATGATTGCCAGCATCATGTCCGCGGCCGCCGTGCCTCCGGCGCAGGTCATGCGGCGACGGTCGATCTCGTAGAGGTCGGAGCCGAAGGCGACCTCCGGGTGCGCCGCCGTCAGGCTCGGCATGTTCTCCCAGTGCACCGTCGCCCTGTAGCCGTCGATGAGCCCGGCCTTGGCCAGCACGTGGGCGCCGGTGCACACGGCGCCGATCATCGCGCCGCGGGCGGCGGCGCGCCGCAGCACCGCGTTGAGCGCGCGATGGTCCGGCAGGTGGACGTCGAGCCCGGCGCAGACGATCAGCGCGTCACGATCGCCCGCCTCGGCGAACCGCCCCTCGGTCCGCACCTCGACGCCGTTCGAGGCGCGGCAGCTCTCGCCGTCGGCGGAGAAGAGCGAGAAATCGTAGCAGTCCTGGCCCGCGACGCGGTTTGCGAGGCGCAGCGGCTCGCAGGCCGCCGCGAAGGCGATCATCGAGAAACGATCGACCAGCAGGAAGCCGATGCGCCGAAGAGTCGTGGCCGCGCCCGCGGGTCTCGCGGCGGCGGAAGGCGTCGATGGCGACATATCGGCGGCGAGCATGCACCCTGCGCGAAATGGAAGCGAGCCGGCCGAACGCGTTGTGCCTGCGTCGCAAAAGGGAAAGACTTGGTCGGTTCCAGCCAAGCAAGCGCGCGGCCAAACCCGCAAGGTCATCTCGTTCCAGGGGCTCTCCCATGCGCCGATTCTCGCTGCCCTCGCTGCTTGCCGAAGCCCTGAACGGCCACCAGGGCTGGGGGCGCCAGTGGCGCGACCCGGCGCCGCGCGAGCGCTACGACGTCGTCATCGTCGGGGGCGGCGGCCATGGTCTCGCCACCGCCTACTATCTCGCGAGCGTGCATGGCGTGCGTAACGTGGCGGTGCTCGAGCGCGGCTGGATCGGCGGCGGCAACACCGGCCGCAACACCACCATAATCCGCTCCAACTACCTCTACGACGAGAGCGCCGGCATCTACGAGCACGCGCTCAAGCTCTGGGAAGGGCTGTCGCAGGAGCTCAACTACAACGTCATGTTCTCGCAGCGCGGCGTTCTGATGCTGGCGCACAACCAGCACGACATCCAGAGCTTCAAGCGCCACGTCTATGCCAACCGGCTCAACGGCATCGACAACGAATGGCTGAGCATCGAGGCCTGCAAGGCGTTCTGCCCGCCGCTAAACGTCTCGCCCGACATCCGCTACCCCGTGCTCGGCGGCGCGCTGCAGCGCCGCGCCGGCACCGCCCGCCATGATGCGGTGGCCTGGGGCTATGCGCGCGGCGCCTCGGACCGCGGCGTCGACATCATCCAGAACTGCGAGGTGACGGGCATCCGGCGCGACGCCTCGGGCGCCGCTGTCGGCGTCGAGACGAGCCGCGGCTTCATCGGCGCCGGCCGGATCGGCGTCGTCGCCGCCGGCAACACCTCGACCGTGATGGCGATGGCCGGCGTGCGCATGCCGCTCGAGAGCTATCCGCTGCAGGCCCTGGTGTCCGAGCCGGTGAAGCCGGTCTTCCCCTGTGTCGTCATGTCGAACGCCGTGCACGCCTACATCTCGCAGTCCGACAAGGGCGAGCTGGTGATCGGGGCGGGCACCGACCAGTACACGTCCTATTCGCAGCAGGGCGGCCTGCACATCACCACGCACACGCTCGATGCGATCTGCGAGATGTTCCCGCAGTTCACCCGCATGCGGATGCTGCGCTCGTGGGGCGGCACGGTCGACGTGACGCCGGACCGCTCGCCGATCATCGGCAAGACGCCGGTCGCCAATCTTTTCGTCAATTGCGGCTGGGGCACCGGCGGCTTCAAGGCGACGCCCGGCTCCGGCCACGTTTTTGCACACACACTCGCCACCGGCGAGCCGCACGCCATCAACGCGCCGTTCACGCTCGACCGGTTCCGCACCGGCCGGCTGATCGACGAGGCCGCCGCCGCGGCCGTCGCGCACTGAGGAGGGCCATCATGCTGCTGATCGCTTGCCCCTGGTGCGGCCCGCGCCCCGAGACCGAGTTCCGCTGCGGCGGCCAGGCGCATATCGCGCGTCCCGAGACGCCGGCCGAGATCGACGACGCGAGCTGGTCCGAGTACCTGTTCGTGCGCGCCAACCCGCGCGCGTGCATGCCGAGCGCTGGATCCACGCGCACGGCTGCGCCCGCTGGTTCAACGCGCGCCGCGACACGACGACCGACCGCTTCCTCGAGACTTATCCGATGGGCGCGAGGCCGTCGGCGGACACGGTGGAGGCGAACTGATGGCCCAGCCCTTCCGCCTCGAGCACGCCGCGCGCATCGATCGCGACAAGCCGGTCAGCTTCTCGTTCAACGGCCGCACGATCGAGGGCTATGCCGGCGACACCCTCGCCTCGGCTTTGCTCGCCAACGGCATCCACCTCGTCGGGCGCTCGTTCAAGTATCATCGCCCGCGCGGGATCATGAGCCACGGCTCGGACGAGCCCTCCGCGCTGCTCTCGGTCGACCGCGGCCCCGGCCGTGTGGATCCCAACAACCGCGCGTCGGTGGTCGCTGCGACCGAAGGCCTGAAGACCGCCTCGCAGAACCACTGGCCGTCGCTCGACTTCGACGTCGGCGCCGTGAACGATCTCCTGTCGCCGATCTTCGTGGCGGGCTTCTACTACAAGACCTTCATGTGGCCGCGCTCCTTCTGGGATCGCGTCTACGAGCCGTTCATCCGCGCCGCCGCAGGCCTCGGCAAGGCGCCCGCGGTGCCGGATGCCGACCGCTACGCCAATCGCCACGCGCATTGCGACGTGCTGGTCGTCGGCGCCGGGCCGGCCGGCCTCGCCGCGGCCCTCGCCGCCTCGGAGACCGGCGCGCGTGTAATCCTTGCCGACGAGGGCGAGGCGCCCGGCGGCTCGCTCCTCAACGCGCGCGAGGAGACGATCGACGGCAAGCCGGCGATGGCCTGGGTCGAGGACGCGGTCGCCACGCTCGACGCGCGCGAGAACGTCATCTTCCTGCCGCGCACCACGGTGTTCGGCTACTACAACCACAACCACGTCGCGATGACCGAGCGGGTCAGCGACCATATCGCCGAGCCGCCGAAGGGCATGCCGCGCGAGCGCCTCTGGCAGGTCCGCGCCGGCCAGGTCGTGCTCGCGCAAGGCGCGCATGAGCGGCCGCTCGTCTTTGCCGACAACGACCGTCCCGGCATCATGCTGGCGGAAAGCCTTCGCGCCTTCGTCAACCGCTACGCCGTTGCGCCCGGTCGCCGCATCGTCTTCGCGACCAGCGGCGCCTCGGCCTACACCGCCGCTGCGGACGCGAGGGCCGCCGGCCTCAACGTGACGCTCGTCGACTATCGCAGCGAGGCGGAATGCGGACCCGAGCTCGCGCATCTTCGCGGCCTCGGCTGCACGGTGCTGACCGGCCACACGATCATCCGCGCGCTCGGCCGCAAGCGGGTTCGCGGCCTCGTCGTTGCGCCGACTGCGGACGGGCGCATCGGCGCCAAGCGGACGCTGCCGTGCGACGCCGTCGGCATGTCCGGCGGCTGGACGCCGGCCGTGCACCTCTTCTCGCAGTCGCGCGGGAAGCTGCGCTACGAAGTGGCGCGCGACGCGTTCGTGCCCGGCACCTCGGCGCAGGCCGAAGCCTCGGCAGGCGCCGCGAACGGCACCTACGATCTCGCCGCCTGCCTCGAGGAAGGCTTTGCCGCCGGCACGAAGGCCGCGGGCACCCACCGCACGCGCCGCTTCGAGGCCAGCGCCACGGCGACCGGCTTCAAGCCGGTACGCGCGATGCCGACCGATGCCCGGCCGAGCAAGGTGCGCGCCTTCGTCGACTTTCAGAACGACGTGACCGCCAAGGACATCAAGCTCGCGGTGAGCGAAGGTTTCCACTCGGTGGAGCACGTCAAGCGCTACACGACGACGGGCATGGCGACCGACCAGGGCAAGACGTCGAACATGAACGCGCTCGGCATCATCGGTGCCACGCTCGACAAGCCGATCCCCGCCGTCGGCACGACGACCTTCCGGCCGCCCTATACGCCGGTGACCTTCGGGGCGCTGGTCGGCCCGGCGCGCGACGCGCTGTTCGACCCGATCCGCACGACGCCGATCCACGAATGGGCCGTCGAGCACGGCGCCGCGTTCGAGAACGTCGCCCTGTGGCGTCGCGCCTGGTACTTCCCGCGGCCCGGCGAGGACCGGCACGCGGCGGTGGCGCGCGAGTGCAAGGCGGTGCGCGAGTCCGTCGGCATCTTCGACGCCTCGACGCTCGGCAAGATCGAGGTGGTCGGCCGCGACGCCGCCGAGTTCATGAACCGCCTCTACATCAACGCCTGGCTGAAGCTCGAGCCCGGCCGCTGCCGCTACGGCCTGATGCTGAAGGAGGACGGCTACGTGCTCGACGACGGCGTCGTCGCCCGAGTCGCGTTGGACCGCTTCCACGTGACGACCACCACCGGCGGCGCGCCGCGCGTTCTCGCGCACATGGAGGACTACCTCCAGACCGAGTGGCCCGACCTCGACGTGCACCTCACCTCGACGACGGAGCAGTGGGCGGTGATCGCGGTGCAGGGTCCGCGGGTCGCGAGACGATTGCCCCGTTGATCGACGACATCGACCTGTCGCCCGAGGCGTTCCCGCACATGGCGATGCGCCTCGGGCACATCCACGGCGTGCCTTGCCGCCTGTTCCGCGTCTCGTTCACCGGCGAGGCCGGCTACGAGATCAACGTGCCGGCCGACTACGGCCGCGCGATCTGGGAGGCGGTGATGGCCGCCGGCCAGCCTTACGGCATCACGCCCTATGGGACGGAGACGATGCACGTGCTGCGCGCCGAGAAGGGCTTCATCATCGTCGGGCAGGAGACCGACGGCACGGTGACGCCGGACGACCTCGGCCTGGGCGGCATGATCGCCAAGTCGAAGGTGGACTTCGTCGGCAAGCGCTCGCTCGCCCGCGTCGACCTCGTCGCGGCCGGCCGCAAGCAGCTCGTCGGGTTCCAAACCGACGATCCCAAGCTCGTGCTCGACGAGGGCGCGCAGGTCGTCGTCTCCGACAAGGGCGCGATCCCGATGCCGATGCTCGGCCACGTGACCTCGAGCTACTGGAGCGCGAACTGCGGTCGCTCGATCGCCATGGCGCTGGTCGCGGATGGACGGCGGCGGCTCGGCGACACACTCTACGTCACGACGATGCAGGGCTTTGCCGAAGTAAAGGTGGTGGAGCCGGTGTTCTTCGATGCCAAGGGGGAGCGGATCCATGCTTGAGGTGGCGCGCATCGCCAGGCGCTTCGGCCCCCTTGCCGGAAAGCCGCGCGAGCAGGTGGCGGCGGGCGGCATCGCGATCTCGGTGCTCGAGCCGATGACGCGCTTCTCGCTACGTCTGCGCCCGACCGGCGATGCGCCGGTCGGCACGGTCGCCGGCTTCCCGATCGACCAGAAGCTGAACACGATCGCCGTCGCCGACGAGCGCTGGTCGGTCCGCCTCGGCCCCGACGAGTGGCTGATCGGCGCGCCTGCCGACCAGCTCGAGAGCGCGGAGGTGGAGCTGGAGCGCGCGCTCGGCAACGTCGCGCATTCCTTGGTCGACGTCTCGCATCGCAACGTCGGCCTCGAGATCAGAGGCCCCGGCACCGCCGCCGCGCTCAACGCCGGCTGCCCGCTCGACCTCTCCGACATCGCCTTCCCGGCCGGGACCGCGACGCGCACGCTGCTCGGCAAGGCCGAGATCGTGCTGATCCGCGCCGGCGCCGCACCAACGTACCGCATCGAGACCTGGCGTTCGTTCGCCACCTACGTGCACGGCTTCCTGCACGAAGCCGTCGCCGGACTGGGGCTTGCCACGCGATGATCAGCGCCTTCGATCTCTTCAAGATCGGGATCGGTCCTTCGAGCTCGCACACCGTGGGCCCGATGGTGGCGGCGCGGCGCTATCGCGAACGTGTGCTCGGGTGGCCGCGCGCGGCGCGCGTCAGCGCAGAAGTGTTCGGCTCGCTCGCCTGGACCGGGCGCGGCCACGGCACAGACACGGCGATCTTCCTCGGCCTCCTCGGCCACGAGCCGGCGACTGTCGATCCGGACCTCGTGGCCGAGTATGTCCTGCGGCTGCGGGAATCGAAGCGCATCGGGCTGAACGCCGGACCGCGCTTCGATCCCGCGACCGACCTGACCTTCAATGTGAAGGAGCTGTTGTCCCGTCACACCAACGGCATGCGCTTCCGCGCCTATGCCGACGACGGCGCGATGATCGATGAATCCCTGTTCTATTCCATCGGCGGCGGCTTCGTCGTCGAGCCGCAGAACGAGGGACGCGAGCCGCAGGTCGCCGAGCCGGAGCCGTTCGAGACCGCCGCACACCTGCTCGCCGCCTCGAAGCGCGCGCAGCGCACGATCGCCGAGATTCAGATGGCGAACGAGTGCGCGCTGCGCCCGCCGGCCGAGATCGAGCGCGGGCTCGACGAGATCATCGCCACGATGTTCGCGTGCATCGACCGCGGCCTGCGCATGGAAGGGCAGCTGCCGGGCGGCCTCAAGGTGCGCCGCCGCGCCAAGGGCCTCTACGACTCGCTCTCCTCGCGCAAGACCTGGAACATGCGGCCGGCGCACGAGGTGGTCGACTGGATCAGCCTCTACGCGCTTGCCGTCAACGAGGAGAACGCGGCCGGCGGCCGCGTCGTGACGGCGCCGACCAACGGGGCCGCCGGCATCGTGCCGGCCGTGTTGCGCTACGTGCGGGACTTCTGCCCGGAATGGTCGCCGGAGACCGCGCGCACCTTCCTGCTCACCGCGACCGCGATCGGCGCGATCATCAAGAACCGCGCCTCGATCTCCGGCGCCGAGGTCGGCTGCCAGGGCGAGGTCGGCTCGGCGGCGGCAATGGCGGCGGCGGGGCTTGCGGCGGCGCTCGGCGGCTCGTCCGAGCAGATCACCAACGCCGCCGAGATCGCCATGGAGCATCATCTCGGATTGTCCTGCGATCCCGTCGGCGGTCTCGTCCAGATTCCGTGCATCGAGCGCAACGCCGTCGGCGCCAACAAGGCGGTCGTCGCGGCCTCCCTGTCGCTGCACGGCGACGGCACGCACCGCGTGTCGCTCGACGAGGTGATCGAGACGATGCGGCAGACCGGCGCCGACATGCAGACGAAATACAAGGAAACCTCGCAGGGCGGCCTCGCCGTCAACGTGGCGGCCTGCTGAGGCGAGAAGAGCGAAGGGATAGGGGACAGGGATGCTCGACTTTCCGACGACGCCGCTCCAGCGCCTCGTTCGCGAGCGCCGCAAGGGCTTCACGCTCGAGGCGCCGTTCTACCTCAGCCCCGAGGTCTTCGACGCCGACATGCGCGTCATCTTCGGCCAGCACTGGATCTACGTCGGCGTCGCGCCCGACGTGCCCGAGCCCGGCGACGTCTACGTCGTCGAGATCGGCAAGGACTCGATTGCCATCGTCCGCGACGACGACAACGAGATCCGCGCCTTTCACAACGTCTGCCGTCATCGTGGTGCGCGCCTCGTGCACGACGAGAAGTCGACCGTCGGCAACCTCGTATGCCGCTATCATTCCTGGACCTACGATCTCACCGGCCAGCTCCTGCACGCCGAGCACATGGGGCCGGGGTTCGATCGCGGCTGCCGCGGGCTGAAGCCGGTGCATATCCGCTCGCTCGAAGGGCTGCTGTTCGTCTGCCTCGCCGCCGAGCCGCCGGCCGACTTCGATCGCATGGCCGCGACGCTCGGGCCGTACATCGCGCCGCATCGGATCGCGGACTGCAAGGTCGCCTATCAGAAGGACATCATCGAGCCGGGCAACTGGAAGCTCACGATGGAGAACAATCGCGAGTGCTACCATTGCAACGCGAACCATCCCGAGCTGACCGTCCCTCTCTTCGCCTACGGCTTCGGCTTCGCGCCGGAGGAGATGGACGAGATCGACCGCGCCAATGCCGAGCGCTACGGCTGCCTGCTGAAGGAACGGCACGTCGAATGGGAGCGCGACGGCCTGCCGTCGCGCGAGGTCGACGAGCTCGACACGATGATCACCGCGTTCCGCGCCGAGCGCCTGCCGCTCGACGGCGAGGGCGAGTCGCACACGCTCGACACCAAGGCGGCCTGCAGGAAGCTGCTCGGCGCTTTCGACACGGCGAAGCAGGGCGCCCTGTCGGTTTGGACACAACCCAACTCCTGGCACCATTTCTTCGCCGACCACATCGTGACCTTCTCGGTGCTGCCGCTCGACGCCGAGCGCTCGCTGCTGCGCACCAAGTGGCTCGTCCACAAGGACGCGGTCGAGGGCGTCGACTACGACCGCGAGAACCTGACCAGCGTCTGGGAGGCGACGAACGACCAGGATTCGGAGCTCGTCGGCTATTGCCAGGCGGGCGTGCGCAGCGACGCCTACGAGCCCGGCCCCTACTCGCCGAACACCGAGATGCTCGTCGAAAAATTCTGCAACTGGTACGTGGGCCGCATGGCCCAGTACGTCGGGCGGTAGCCATGGGCCTCGATACGCTGCGCAGCGATCCCGCGGCGGCGCTCCTCGCGGCCTCGGCGACGTGGGACGCCGACGAGGACGACGTGCTCGTCTGCCGCGCCGTGCGCGACGAGACGCACGACGTGCGCACCTTCGTCTTCAGCCCGCAGACGCCGCGCCGCTTCGTCTATCGGCCCGGCCAGTTCATGACCTTCGCCTTCGAGATCGGCGGCGAGACGGTGAACCGCTGCTACACGCTCGCCTCGGCGCCGACGCGGCCGAACGCGGTGTCGATCACCGTCAAGCGCGTCGCCGATGGTCCGGTCTCGAACTGGCTGCACGACAACCTGAAACCAGGTGACGCGGTCCGCGCGCTGGGCCCGATGGGCGAGTTCTCGTGCTTCCATTTTCCGGCGTCGAAGTTCCTGTTCCTGTCGGGCGGTAGCGGCATCACGCCGTCGATGTCGATGGCGCGCACCTACTTCGATCTCGGCCAAGGGCGCGACATCGCCTTCATCCATTCGGCGCGCTCGCCGAAGGACATCATCTTCGCGGTCGAGCTCGAGACGATGGCGCGGCAGGACGCAGGCTTCCGCTTCGTCGCGATCTGCGAGGATGGCCAGCACGGTCGCGGTCCGACGGGCCGCCTCGACATCGACAAGCTGCGTGCGGCCGTGCCCGACTTCATGGAGCGCGAGTGCTTCGTCTGCGGCCCGGCGCCCTACATGGCCGCCGTCCGCGCGATGCTCGCCGCCGCCGGGTTCGACATGGCGCGTCACCACGAGGAGAGCTTCGACTTCGGCGCGCTGCCGCAGGCCGAGCAGGCCGCCAGCGACGTGCTCGAGGCCGCGCCCGCACCCAGCGTGGTCACCTATCGCGTCGACTTCGCCAAGACCCGCCGCGTGCTCGAGGTGCCGGCCGATACGACGGTGCTGGAGGCCGCGCGCAAGGCCGGGCTGCGGCTGCCATCCTCCTGCACCAAGGGCATGTGCGGCACCTGCAAGTCGAAGCTCGTCTCCGGCACGGTGGCGATGACGCCGGCCGGCGGCATCCGCCAGCGCGAGATCGACGCCGGCATGGCCCTGCTCTGCTGCTCCAAGCCGACGAGCGACCTCGTCGTCGACCGCTAAACGTCCTTCCCGCGCGACGGGGAGCAACGCCCACCATCCAGCCTCGAGGCCGGAGAATGATCGCCAACGCCGACGCCCTGCTGAAGCCGCTCCAGATCAAGGGCCTGACGATCCGCAACCGGATCATGTCAACGAGCCACGCGCCGGGCTACGGCAAGGACGGCAAGCCGCAGGAGCGCTACCAGCTCTACCACGAGGAGAAGGCCAAGGGCGGCATCGGCCTCACCATGTTCGGCGGCTCGTCGTCTGTGGCGCCCGACAGCCCCGCCGCGCCATGGAACCAGATCTCCGTCGCCGACGACAGCGTCGTGCCGTTCTTCCGGGAGTTCTCCGAGCGCGTGCACCGCCACGGCGCCAAGCTGATGATCCAGCTGACCCACATGGGCCGCCGCACCAAGTGGGACACCGAGAACTGGTTTCCGACCGTCGCGCCCTCGCCGCGCCGCGAGCCGGCGTCGCGCACCATCCCCAAGGAGATGGAGGACGAGGACATCGCCCGCGTGATCGCGAGCTTCGCCGCCGCCGCGCGGCGCTGCCGCGAGGGCGGTCTCGACGGTTGCGAGGTCTCGGCGGCGCACGGCCATCTGATCGACCAGTTCTGGTCGCCCTCGGTCAACCAGCGCAGCGACAAGTACGGCGGCTCGCTCGAGAACCGCATGCGCTTCGGCATCGAGGTGCTGGAGGCGATGCGCGAGGCGGCCGGCGACGACTTCGTCATCGGTATCCGCATGTCGGGCGACGAGATGATCGCGGATGGTTTGAGCCAGGAGGACTGCCTCGCCATCGCCAGCGAGTACGCGCGGCGCGGCGTCGTCGATTTCCTCAACGTGCTCGGCGGCCAGGCGCGCGACCACATCGCGCACGCGATCTCTCTGCCCAACATGTCGTTCCCGGTGGCGCCATTCCTGTTCCTGCCCTCGGCGATAAAGCGCGAGGTCGACATCCCGGTCTTCCACGCCCAGCGCGTGACCGATCTCGCCACGGCGGCCCGCGCTGTGGCCGAAGGGCACGTCGACATGGTGGCGATGACGCGCGCCCACATCGCCGATCCGCACCTCGTCAAGAAGCTCTCCGAAGGCCGCGCGGACGACATCCGCCAATGCGTCGGGGCCGGCTACTGCATCGATCGCATCTACGTCGGCGGCGATGCGCTCTGCATCCAGAACGCCGCTACGGGGCGCGAGGCGACCATGCCGCACGTGATCCGCAAGGCTGACGTGCGTCGCAAGGTCGTGATCGTCGGCGCCGGCCCCGCCGGCCTCGAGGCCGCGCGCGTCGCCGCCGAACGCGGCCACGCCGTCGTGCTCTTCGAGAAGGCGAAGGTCGCGGGCGGCCAGATCGGCATCGCCGCGAAGGCCGGCTGGCGCGAGGCGCTCTCCGGCATCCCGCGCTGGCTGGTCGGCCAGGTCACCAAGCTCGGTGTCGACCTGCGTCTCGGCACCGAGGCGACCGAGGACGCGATCCTTGCGGAGAAGCCCGACGTCGTGATCGTGGCGACGGGCGGTATCGCCTCGCACGGCCATGCCAAGGGCGCCGACGCGCACGCCGTGACGACCTGGGACGTGCTCTCGGGCGCCGTCGAGCCGACGGGCTCGGTGCTGCTCTACGACGAGATGGGCCAGCACAACGCAGCTTCCACCGCCGAGCTGCTCGCCAAGCGCGGCTGCCTCGTCGAGATCGCCACGCACGACCGCATGGTCGCCGAGGAGGTCGGCACGACGAATCAGCCGATCCACTTGCGCGAGCTCTACAAGCTCGGCGTCGTGATGACGCCGAACATGGAGCTGATCGAGATCTATCCCGAGGGCAACCGCCTCATCGCGGCGCTGCGCAACACGATGACCGATGCCGAGGAGGAGCGCGTCGTCGACCGTGTGGTCGTCGACCACGGCACGCTTCCGGTCGATGATCTCTACCGCGGCCTGAAGGCGCGCTCGATCAATCGCGGGCAGACCGACCAGGGCGCCATCCTGCGCGGCGAGCCGCAACCCTTCGATCTCGCCGCCGGCTTCGCACTGTACCGCATCGGCGATGCCGTCACCGGCCGCAACATCCACGCGGCGATCTACGACGCGCTCCGGCTCTGCAAGGACATGTGATGGCGCTCGCCTTCGCGGTCCTCGGCTGGGCGATGGCGGCGCTGGCGGCGGCGCAGGGCCTGCGCCGCGCCGCACTCTGGCGCGCCGGCGCCCCCGCGAAGGTCGACTGGCTCGCCGGCCTCGCGGCCTTACCGAAGCGCTACCTCGTCGACGTGCACGACGTGGTCGCACGCGACGCCTATGCCTCGCGCATGCACGCGATCGTCGCCGGCG
>LR590083.2:600000-785000 GCA_901457705.2 Beijerinckiaceae bacterium RH AL1 | reverse complement strand
CGCCGAACGGGGCTTGCAGTTGCGTCGCCGCGCAACAAAACCGCTGCGCCGTCGGCCTAGGCCTGCGAGGCTTGGGTTCGGCTCGACCCGCCTCTGGACGGCGCCGGTGACCCTGCCACCGCCCGCCGCCGATGGAGCGCCGGCAGGCTTTCCGTTGCTGGAGGGTGCCCCGTCAGGGCGCGGCGCAGGCTGGCTGCTCCCTAAGGCTACCGCGCGCGTCACGGCCACGAGCGGGCCTTCGGCACCACACAGGAGCTCAGGACACAGCCGATCGAGAGCCCTGCCCCTCCGCGCCCCGTAGAATCGAAAAGGGCACCCGAGGGTGCCCTTTCGTCCGGCTCAGTGGCGGGGCGTCGTGTCGGGCGCGCCGACGACCACGTCGCCGCCGACCTTGGCCCAGATCCGCTTCTTCACGAAGAACAGCAGGCCGGCGAACAGGGCGAGGAAGATGATCACCCGAAAGCCCATCGCCTTGCGCTGCTCGAGCTTCGGCTCGGCCGCCCACATCAAGAAGGCGCCGACGTCCTTGCCGTACTGGTCGACCGTCTGCGGCGCGCCGTCGTCGTAGGTCACCTGCCCGTCGGACAGCGGCTTCGGCATCGCGATCTTATGGGCAGGCAGGTAGATGTTGTACTTCGGGTCGTCCGGCTTGGTGTAGCCGAGCAGGACGGCGTGGATGTAGTCCGGCCCCTCCGCCTCTTCCGACTGCGTGAAGAAGTCGACGAGGAACATCGGGAAGCCGCGCTCCCAGCCGCGCGCCTTGGCGAGATCCGACATGTCAGGCGGCGACTTGCCGTAGGCGGCGGCACCCGCCTCCTCGTTGGGGAACGGCGACGGGAAGTAGTCCGCCGGCCGGCCGGGGCGCTTGAACATCTCGCCCTTGTCGTTCGGCCCGTCCTCCACCTGGTAGGTGGCGGCCAGCGCCTTCACCTGCGCGGCGCTGTAGCCGATGTCCTCGAGGTTGCGGAACGCCACCAGCTTCATCGAGTGGCAGTTCGAGCAGACCTCCTTGTAGACCTTGTAGCCGCGCTGCAGCTGGGCGAGGTCGTAGTGGCCGAAGACGCCGGTGAAGCTCCAATCGAGCATCTCGGGGATCGCGGGCTCGTTGCCGTTGGCGGCCTCGACGGGCTTGGCTTCGCTCTGCGGCTCCTTGGCGTTGCCGGAGACCTGCGCGGCGGGCGCCTCGGGCTTCGCGCCCTCGGGCGCCGGCGGCGCGGCCTTGGCGCCGGCGGGCGGCGCCGCCGGCTTCGGGATCATGTCGCCCTGCGAGGGTGCCTGGGCGAAGGCCGGCCCCAGCGCGAGCGCGAGGACGAGGCCCGCGGGCGCAACCGCCCGCATCCAGCTTTGCACACGCATGATGGCGGTTAGCCCTTCGTTTCGGGAGAGGAGGCGGCGCCGGCCGCCATGGCCGTGGCGGAGCCTCCGGCGTGCTTGCCGAGCACCGTGTCGGCGATCGAGGCCGGCAGCGGCTTCGGCGTCTCGATGAAGCCGAGCAGCGGCAGCAGGATCACCAGGTGGAAGAAGTAGTAGGCGGTGAAGATGCGCCCGAAGAGCACGTAGAGGCCCTCCGGCGGCTGCGAGCCGATGTAACCGAGCAGCACCGCGTCGAGCGCGAAGAGCCAGAAGGCGATCTTGTACATCGGCCGGTAGTTCGCCGACTTCACCCGCGACGTGTCGAGCCAGGGCAGGAAGGCGAGCAGCACGATGGCCATGAACATCGCCACGACGCCCATCAGCTTCGAGGGGATCGAGCGCAGGATCGCGTAGAACGGCAGGTAGTACCACTCCGGCACGATGTGCTGCGGCGTCACCAGCGGGTTTGCCTCGATGTAGTTGTCGGAATGGTTGAGGTAGTTCGGGATGTAGAAGACGATCCACGCGTAGACGAGGAGGAAGCAGACCAGCGCGAAGCCGTCCTTCACCGTGAAGTAGGGGTGGAAGGGCAGCGTGTCCTTGGTGCTCTTCTTCTCGATGCCGGCGGGGTTGTTGGAGCCGGGGACGTGCAGCGCCCAGATGTGCAGCACGACGACGCCGGCGATCATGAACGGCAGCAGGTAGTGGAGCGAGTAGAAGCGGTTCAGCGTCGCGTTGTCGACGGAGAAGCCGCCCCACAGCAGGTGGGTCAGCCAGTTGCCGATCACCGGGATCGCGCCGAAGAGCGAGGTGATGACGGTGGCGCCCCAGAAGCTCATCTGGCCCCACGGCAGCACGTAGCCCATGAAGCCGGTCGCCATCATCAGGAGGTAAATGACGATGCCGAGCAGCCACAGCACCTCGCGCGGCGCCTTGTAGGAGCCGTAGTACATGCCGCGGAAGATGTGGATGTAGACGGCAAGGAAGAACATCGACGCGCCATTGGCGTGCCAGTAGCGCAGCAGCCAGCCGTAGTTGACGTTGCGCATGATGCCTTCGACCGATTTGAAGGCGAGCGAGGCTTCCGGCGTGTAGTGCATCGCCAGGATCACGCCGGTCACGATCTGCGACACCAGCATGAAGGCGAGGATGCCGCCGAAGGTCCAGAAATAGTTCAGGTTGCGCGGGTTCGGGAACGCCACGAAGGAGGAATGAACGAGGCCGACGATCGGCAGCCGGGACTCAAGCCACTTGGCCGGCCCGCTCTTAGGGACATAGGTGGACGGTCCACTCATCCAGGTAACCCCTTAAACGATTGTGCGTCGCGGTCTCATGCCGCGTTCGGCCCGCATGGGAAGCCGAGCGCTTGTCGCTTTTCGCTCGGAACGGGTCAAGAGGGCGCAGTGCCGCAACGCCGAGACGAAAGCGCCCTCGGCGCGCTCGCCCACGAAAAAAGCCCCGGCTGGGAGCCGGGGCTTCGTTCTTGGTGGCAGGACTGTCGTCGGGACCGACGATCAGTTGTTGCGCTGGCCCGTGATGTTGAGCAGGGCCATGAAGATGTTGATGAAGTCGAGGTACAGCATCAGGGCGCCGTTCACCGACTTGCGGGTCGCGACCTCGTAGCCGTCGCCGGCCCAGTACATCTGCTTGATCGCCTGCGTGTCGTAGGCGGTGAGGCCCGAGAAGATCAGCACCGCGAGGCCCGACAGCGCGAACTGGAAGGTCGACGACTGCACGAACATGTTGACGAGGCCGGCGATCACCAGGCCGAAGACGCCCATGATCAGGAACGAGGCCATCGGCTCGAGATCGCGCTTCGTCGTGTAGCCGAAGAGGCTGAGACCGCCGAACGCCGCCGCCGTGATGAAGAAAGCCCGGTAGATCGAGGCGCCGGTGTAGACGAGCAGGATCGACGAGATCGACAGGCCCATCACCGCCGAGAAGGCGAAGAAGGTGGCGCGCGCGGTCGACGCCGACATCGTGTTGATCCTGAACGACAGGAAGAACACGAAGGCGAGCGGCGCCAGCATCACGACGTACTTCAGCGGCGAGACGTAGAGCGCCACGCCGAGCGAGCTCAGCTGCAGGCCGCCGCGCACGGTGGCCGCCACCTGCGACGGGTCGTGCGCCACCGCGAGGTAGTTCGTGATGAAGGCCGCGAGGCCGGTCAGCACGAGGCCGATGATCATGTTGTTGTAGACGCCGAGCATGTAGGCGCGCAGGCCCTGATCGACGGTTGCGCTTCGGGCCTGGGCGCCGCCCTGCCCCCAGCGTACTGCGTTGCGATCGTAGTCGGACATGGAACCCTCTGGGTTTGGAGGCTGGACCGCCTCCGGGCAGCCCTCACGAAAGCGAGAGCGACACAAGAGGGAATATGGCGTGCCGTCAATTTCGACACAAGCAGAGGCGGCCGCCCTGCGGGTTAAACTCCCGTAAGAATGGGCGGCCGGCAATGCTTCGTCACGATTATAGATAAGAAGGTCGGGCGAACCTCGCGGACGCGGTCGCCCCGGCTGCTACTGACGCTCGAAGGCGCCGGCGATCGTGAGATGCAGGGTGTCGCCTATCAGCGGGACGTACTTGCTGACGCCGAACTCCGACCGCTTGATGTCGCCCTTGGCCTCGAAGCCGACAGTGTACTTCTTGTCGAGCGGGTTGGTGCCGGCGCCGACGAAGGTGACGTCGAGCGTGGCGGGCTTGGTCGTGCCATGGATCGTCAGGTCGCCGGTGACCTTCGCCCTGCCCTTGCCCAGCGGCGTCACCTTGGTCGAGACGAAGGTCATCGTGGGGTACTTCCCGGCATCGAGCCAGTCGGCGCTCTTCAGCTCGTCGACGAGCTTCGCGCTCGGCGTCATCACCGAGGCGACCGGGACGCTGACCTTCAGCGCGCTGGCGCTGGCCGTCTTCGGGTCGAGCGTCAGGTCGCCCGAGGCGCCGGTGAACGACCCCGTGTAGTTGGAGAAGCCCATGTGCGAGACGGTGAACATCACCTGCGTGTGGTTGGGCTCGACGCTGTAGGTGCCGGCCTCGACCTTGGCCGGATCGTGGCTCGCGGACTGAGCACCGGCCCGGACGGCGGCGGCACAGGCGAGCAGGATGGCCAACGAAAGCGCGTGGGTTTTCAAGACGGAATCTCCCTCAAGCAGAGCCGCGTTCCTAGGCCTTCGCCCCTTGACCGAAAATCCGTATAATCTCGGCTAGTCTATTCAGGAACTTCGAAAAGCGCCGATGAGCGAGCCTCTCACGCCGACTATCGACCAGCTGCGCGTCTTCCTCGCCGTGGTGGAGACCGGCTCGCTCGCCGCCGCCGGCCGCAAGCTCAACCGGGCCACATCCGCCGTCAGCTACGCGATCGACAACCTCGAAGCGACGCTCGGGGTTGCCGTGTTCGACCGCGCGACGACGCGCAAGCCGCAGCTGAGCGAGGCGGGGCGGGCCGTGCTGGCGGAGGCGCGCGCCCTGTCGCGCGGGTTCGACGCCTTGCGGGCGAAGGTGAAGGGCCTCGTCGACGGGCTCGAGGCCGAGGTGTCGCTGGTCGTCGACGTCATGCTGCCGACCGACGATCTCGTCGAGGTGCTGCAGGCCTTCCAGCAAGAATTCCCGACGGTGCGCATCCGGCTCTACATCGAGTCGCTCGGCGCGGTGACCGAACGCGTCCTCGACGGCGTCGCGACGATCGGCATCTGCGGGCCGCTGCGGCTCGAGTCCGACCGGCTCGAGTACATCCCGTTCCGCGATCTTGAGCTCGTGCCGGTGGCGGCCCCGACGCATCCGCTGGCGTCGGGCGCCGATCGCGGGATCGGCGCGGCGCGCCGCCACGTCCAGCTCGTGCTGACCGATCGCTCGACGCTCACCGCCGGCCAGGACTTTGGGGTCTTCGCCGACCAGACGTGGCGGCTCGGCGACCTCGGCGCCAAGCACGCCCTGCTGCGCGCCGGGATCGGCTGGGGCAGCATGCCACTGACGATGGTGCAGGCCGATCTCGAGGCCGGCCGGCTCGTGACCCTCGACCTCCTGGATTGGAAAGGCGGGGTGTTCACGATGCATCTCCTGCACGCCTCGCGCTCGCCGCCCGGGCCGGCGGGACGATGGCTGATGCAGCGCATCCTGGATCTCGCCCGCCCATCTCCGGCGCGCAGCGGGCCTTAGAGCTGCGAGCCGCCGCCTGCCGAAGGAAATCTTCCCATCGTCGCCCGCCCTCGGCTATCAAAGTCTCGAGAGCGGTCGCCAAGATCGCCATGGCCATGGGACGGACGCGGGCAATGGGCAACCGGAACTTCGATCGCGCGACGGAGCGGTTCCCGGTCCTGGCGGGGCTGACGCCCGAGCAGCAGGCGCGCTTCATGAGCGTAATGCACTTCCCGGCGCTGGCCGCCGGCGACATCGCCTACGAGATCGACTCCCCCTGCCCCAACTACCTGATGTGCATCGAGGGCCGCACGCGCATCTTCAAGACCAGCGACACCGGCCGCGAGATGCTGCTCTACAACGTCGAGGAAGGCGGCACCTGCGTGCTCACCACGCAATGCCTGCTCTCGCACACCAACTTTCCGGCCGAGAGCGTCGCGGAGCGCCCGACCCGGCTCGCGGCGATCCCCGCCTCGTGGTTCCACACCTTCATCGCCGAGGTGCCGGCCTTCCGCGACTTCGTGCTCGGCGACTACACCAAGCTGCTCGGCAGCATGCTGTCGTTCGTCGATGCGCTGGCCTTCCAGACGATCGAGCAGCGGCTCGCCCGCCGCCTGCTCGTCGACGCCAAAGGCGCTGCCGTCGTCGAGAAGACGCACCAGCAGCTCGCCGCCGACATCGGCAGCGTGCGCGAGATCGTCAGCCGCCAGCTCGGAAGCTGGGAGAAGAAGGGTTGGGTCTCGAACGGCCGCGGCCACGTCCGCATCGTCGACGCGGCGGCGCTGGCGACGCGGCAGGCCGCCGACGCCTGACACGCCCGCACCTGTGTCCTCGCGGACGCAGGTGAGGCGAAAGCGCCGGCCGCCCTTGTCGATGCGGTGCACGCATGGGAACGCTGCGCCGACATCGGACGGCTCCATGCGGAAGAGGATCGCGAGGCAGGCAACGGACGCTGCGGCCAAGAGCGGCCTGCACAGCGCGCCGCTCGCTGCCCGCGCGCTCGCGTGCCTCGTCGGCCTGCTGCTCGTCCTGCAGTTCAACGCGCTGCCTCGGCAGCTCGTCGGCACAGGACCGCACCCCACCGCCAAGGCTGCCGCGCTCGCCAGCCTCGCAGCGGCGATCGGCCAGGCCGCACCGCTGTGCGAGCACGGCGATGCGCCGGCGCGCGACGGTAACGGCCCGGCCGGCTGTCAGCACTGCATCTTCTGTCATTCAATTCCCGCGGGCTTCGCGCCCGCGTTCGGCGCCCCGATCTTTGTCGATCGCGTGGCGAGCAGCACGGACGTCGCGCGACCGCGGGAGAAGGCGGCGATCGCCCGGCCGCGCCTTGGCGGCAGCGCGACCCCACGTGGACCGCCCCAGCTCGGCTAGCCCTGAGACGTTCCGGCGGCGCCAGCGACGCGCCGCCTCGAACGCCCCGCCCGAGCCGCGGCCGCGCGCCGCCCCAATTCTTCAAGGACTTCCCATGTCTCCTCGTCCCTACGCGGGCGCGGCCGGCGCGTTTGCCGCCGCAGCCCTCCTTCTTGGCGCCTCATCGGCGTCCGCCCACACCATCGTCGGCGACCGCGTGTTTCCGGCGACGCTCGCCATCGACGACCCCGGCGTCAACGACGAGCTGTCGCTGCCGGTCTTCTCGCAGATCACCGCAGAAAACTTCGACGGCACCACCGGCCCGAAGACCTACACGCTCGGCGGCGAGTATTCGAAGACGATCACCGCCAACTGGCAGGTCTCGATCGGCTCCGAAGGCGTGACCTTCCAGCGCAACCCGAAGGCTACGGGCTTCGCCAACATCGAGGTCGGCACCAAGTACGTCTTCTATCAGAACCCCGCGTCCGAGTTCATCTTCGCCGGCGGCGTCGGCGTCGAGATCGGCGGCACCGGAAGCCCGCCGAGTTCGGCGCTGCCGGCGGACCAGTTCACCACCGTCACGCCGTCGCTCTACGTCGGCACAGGCTTCGGAGACGCGCCGGTGGACTGGATGAAGCCCTTCGCGGTGACGGGAGAAGTCAGCTACTCGATCCCGACGGTCATCCGGGATCCGATCGACGGCAGCCAGGTGCCGAACGTGCTCACCTACGGCGGCAGCATCCAGTACAGCCTTCTCTACCGCAACGCCTTCGTCGAGGAGGTGCCCAACCCGTTCAAGAAGCTGATCCCGGCGTTCGAGGGCGTGTTCCAGACCCCCGTCGCCAACACCGGGCCGTCGAACCCCGGCGACTTCTCGGTGCACGAGACGACCGGCGTCGTCGGCCCGTCGCTCTACTATATCGGCACCTACTACGAGCTCGGCGTGATGATGCAGGTGCCGATCAACGCCGCCAGCGGCAAGCACCCCGGCGTGATGGCGATCCTCGACTTCTTCCTCGACGACATCGCCCCCACCACGCTCGGCAAGCCGCTGTTCGGTCCGCCGCAAGCCCGTCGCACGACCTATTGAGGAGACATCCTATGAGCCGTTCTTTCAGACACCTCCGCCTCGCGCTCGTCCTGATGCTCGGCGTGCTCGCGCCGCGCGTCGCGCTCGCGCATGCCTTTCTCGATCATGCCGTTCCCGGCGTCGGCGCGACCGTCTCCGGCTCACCCGGCGAGCTGCAGCTCACGTTCACGCAGGACATCGAGCTGGCCCTTTCCGGCGTGAAGCTCACCACCGCCGCCGGCGCCGCGGTCGCGACGGGCCGGCCGAGCGGCTCGGGCAGCACGATGAGCGTGCGCCTCGGCCGTGCGCTGGCGCCGGGAACCTACATCGTGCACTGGCACGTCGTGTCCGTCGACACGCACCCGACGTCCGGCACCTTCAAGTTCACGGTCGCGCCCTGACACTGCGCTCGCGGTCCCCGCGAGCACCGACCGCGCGACGAGACGTTGCAGAGCATGGATAGGATCTTCGACGGTCTCGCGCTGGTGCGCTGGCTGCACTTCGCCGCCGTGTTCGCGCTGTTCGGCGGCGCGATGTTTTGGGCCTATGCCCCCCGCGGCGACGCCGCCGCGACGCGACGCGTGGCGTCGAACGTCCGTCGCGTCGCCGCCCCCGTCGCCCTGCTGACGGGCGTCGCGTGGCTGTGCGCGACGATCGTCAACATGACCGGCGGCCTCGAAGGGCTCGGCGATGCCGAGACGCTGCACGCCTTCTTCCTCGAGACGCTGTTCGGCCCGATCGAGATCGCGCGGATCGCGGTCCTGCTGCTCCTCGCCGCCGTCGCCTTCGCGCCGATGCGCGAGGCCGCCCGCGACGCGGCGATCGGTGTCATGAGCGGGCTTCTGCTCGTCAGCCAGGCCTGGCTCGGCCATGCCGCCGAAGGCGGGCAGACCTGGCACGGCGCGCTGATGATCGCCTGCTACGCCGCCCACGTCCTCGCCGCCGCCGCTTGGGTCGGCGGCCTGCCGCCGCTGCTCGCGCGCATCGCCGAGCTGCGCCGCACGGCGGGCGGACCGGCGATCCTGCATCTGCTGTCGCGCTACTCGCTCATGGCGAGCCTCGCCGTCGCGCTCGTCGTGGCGAGCGGCCTCGCCAACGCGGGCTTCCGGGTGCCGGGCCATATCAGCGCGCTGTGGCCGAGCAACTACGGTACCGTCCTGTCGATCAAGGTCGCGCTTGTCGCGCTCATGCTCGCTCTCGCCGCCTACAACCGCTTCGTCGCGATGCCGCGGCTCCGCGCCCCCGGCGCGGACGACCGCACCCTCCCCCGCATCGGCATCAGCATCGGCTGCGAGATCGCGCTCGCCCTCGCCGTCCTCGCCGCCGCCGCCATCCTCGGCATCACGCCCCCGCCGACGGCCTGACCGCTCGGGGGTCGGACCGGGAGCAGACTCACGTCGTCGCCGGGCGTGGCCGCACGGCGGCGATCACCCTGCCGTCGATGGCAGCTAGACCCACGCCGATCAGCGCCATGCCCAGGTAGGCTGCCGGTTGGATGTGCTCGCCGAGGACGAGATTGCCGAGCAGCAGGGCGCTGATCGGCAGCAGGAAGGTCACCAACAGCAAGTTGGTCGCACCCGCGGTCGCCAGGATTCGGAAGTAGAGGATGTAGGCAAGCACCGTGCAAAGGACCGCGATGCCGGCGAACGCGCCCCAGACCGTGCCGGACGGGAGCGGGAGCGTCCAGAACCTCTCCGTGACGGCGGCGATCGGCACCATGACCAGTGTGGCACCGGTGATCTGCCCGGTCGCCACCTGGAGGGGCGCCAGACCCTTGAAGCGCCGGCCGTAGATGCCGGCGAAGGCATAGGAAAGCGCCGCCAGCAGACAGGCCGCCTCGCCGGGAAGACTTTCGGAGGTGAGCCCCCGGATGGCATCCGGCCCGACCAGCACGACGACGCCGAGAACACCGAACAGCACGCCGACGGCGCGTGCCCAGGTGAGCCGCTCGGTCCGTGTGAGGAAATGCGCCGCCACGACCGTAAACACCGGCGTGGTCGCATTCAGGATAGAGGCAATCCCGCTCGAGACACGAATTTCGCCCCAGACGATCAGGCTGAACGGGACGACGTTGTTGAGGAGCCCCATGACGATGAACTGGCCCCAGGGGAGCTTGGCGCTCATCGGATTTCGGCGAGCCATCAGAAACAGGTTCAGGATGACCGCCGCGATGCCGACCCGGCCGAGCACGACCGTGAAAGGCGGAAGCTGCGCGACCAGCACCTTGAAGAAGAAAAACGAGCTTCCCCACAGAACGGAGAGGGTGAGCAGCATCGCCCATTCCGCTCCGCTCATCGACGAGGACTGCCGCTCCGCCATCGCCTGCTCCTGCCCGCTCAGTGTTCCGGCTTCTGATACAGTCGGCATCGGAGTCCGGCGCTCCGGTTCTTGCGCCGCAATCGAAGCCGGTCGTCAGACGGCAAACCAGGCGGGAAGATCGAGCGGGCGGGCTGCGGTGATGTGCTTGCCCTCCGGAGCAAGAGATGGCCGAATACCCGAGCAAGGGGCGGAGTGCGCCACGCGCCAGAAGCGCCATTGTCGTCTGGACAAGACAGTTCGACCAGGAGACACGCCATGCTCGCCTCTGCCCGCACCGAACCACAGCGCGGCCCTAACGTCCGCGGCCTTTTCGACGGGGACGACGCTCGGCTCGCCGCCGTGCGGGACCGCGACGCCGCGGCAGACGGGCTGTTCTACTTTTCCGTCGCCACGACGGGCGTGTACTGCAACCCGTCATGCGCGGCGCGGCCCGCGCTGCGGCAGAACATGGCCTTTCATGACACGCGTGCCGAGGCGGAACGCGCAGGATTTCGACCCTGCAAGCGATGTCGTCCCGATCTTCCGCCGCGGGCGGCGCGCGAGGCCGAGATCGTCGCTGCCGCCTGTCGCTTGATCGAGCAAGCGGAGGAGGAGCCGTCGCTCGCAAAGCTGGCGGATCAGATCGGGTTGAGCCCCCACCACTTCCACCGCCTGTTTCGGCGCGTCGCTGGGGTGACCCCGAAAGCTTACGCCGCGGCGCACAGGCAGGCCCGCGTGCAGGCCCAGCTCGCCGCCGGGTCGTCGGTTACGCAGGCCATCTACGAGGCCGGTTTCAACTCGCCCGGCCGCTTCTATGAAGCCACCGCCGACATGCTGGGGATGATGCCCTCGCGCTATCGCGCCGGCGGAAAGGGCGAAGCGATCCGTTTTGCGTTCGGGCGATCGAGCCTCGGCACCGTCCTGGTCGCGGCGACCGACAAAGGGCTCTGCGCCATCCTGCTCGGGGAGAGCGAGGAAGATCTGTCGCGAGACTTGCGCGCTCGCTTCCCGAATGCCGACCTCAGCGTGGCGGAGCCAGGCTTCTCCGACTGGGTGCGCCGCGTCGTGGCGATGGTCGATCATCCCGGACAAAACCAGGCGCTCGGCTTGCCGCTCGACATACGCGGCACCGCCTTTCAGCGCCGCGTATGGAGATCCTGCGCAGCATTCCGCCCGGCGAGACCCGCTCGTATCGCGATGTCGCCGCCGAGATTGGCAGCCCTGCCGCGGCGCGGGCCGTCGCGAGCGCCTGCGGGGCAAACGCCTTGGCGATCGCAGTGCCCTGCCATCGCGTCGTCGCATCCGACGGGGGCTCCGCCGGCTACCGCTGGGGCGTCGAGCGAAAGCGCGAGCTGCTCAAGCGCGAGCGAGCATGAGGCCTTCGCGCGCGGCGCCCGCATTATGTTTATGATCCAACTTTTTTAGCTCTGGCGAATACAACGTTCAAAGCCGGCAAAGCGCGACGACCAACCACCTCGCGTACGGCGCTAAGGGCGCAGGCCTTCCACCTGCACGGGGTTGGCCCTCACGTGATCGATGAAGGCGCGAAGCTTGGGAAGCACCTGTCGCCGCTCGGAAAAGAAGAGGAACACGCCAGGTATCTTGGGGCCATGCCCCTGCAGCACCTCCTGAAGCGCGCCGCTGGCGAGGTGCTCGAGCGCGATCGGCTCGGGCACCTGCGCCACGCCGATGCCCGCAAGCGACGCCCCGAGAATGGTCGGAAAATCGTTCGCGATCATCGGCCCGGTGACCGCCATGTCGAGCGGACGGCCGTCCTCGATGACGCGCCAGTCGCCGACCGCGCCGCTCGAGCGACGGATCCGGATGCAGGCATGGCGTTGCATGTCGTCAGGCGTCTCGGGCGTGCCTACGCGCTTGAGATAACCCGGGCTCGCCACGAAGATCAGGCGAAACGGCGGCGACAGGCGGACCGTGACCATGTCCTCCGCGATGAACTGCCCCATTCGTACGCCGGCGTCGAAGCCGTCCTTCGCCAGATCGACCAGCTCCTCGCTCGCGGCAATCTCGATCGTCACCTCGGGGTAGGCCGCGCAGAATGACGCGAGGATCGGCTCCAGGATCAGCTGCACGACCGCGCGAGGGACCGCGAGGCGCAGCAGCCCTGACGGACGCTCCGCGAACCCCTTCGCCGCGTCGCTCGCCGCCAGCATGGCCTCGAAGGCCGGCTGGGCGTGCGCCAGAAAGCGCCCGCCGGCTTCCGTCAGGCCGACGCTCCGGGTCGTGCGGGTGAATAGCGCCACGCCCACGCGGGCTTCGAGCTGCCGGACCGCCTGGCTGACCGCCGAGGGCGACACGCCGAGGTCGTCGGCGGCCTGACGGAAGCTCCGACGCTCAGCCACGCGCAGGAACGCCTCGACACCCTCAAGCGCGCCGCGGTCGACTGTGTAGTTCTGCTTCATGGTTCATGCAGATTAGTCCCAGTTATCGCGCAAAGGAAGGGCGCGTACATCGGGCTGCAGAGAAAGGAACCAAGCTATGCCCCAGCCCAAGATCCTCGTGACCGGCGCGACCGGCAAGACCGGCGGCCATGTCGCCGCCCAGCTCCTCGCCGCCGGCTATCCCGTCCGCGCGTTCGTCCGGCGCGAGGACGCCCGCAGCGCGCAGCTCCGAAGCGCCGGCGCCGAGATCGCCATCGGCGACCTCGCCGATCCGCAGCATCTGCTGAGGGCGATGCGAGGCGTGCAGCGCGGCTACTTCCTGCCGCCCTTCGACCCCTACATGATCCAGAGCGCGACCGCCTTCGCCGCCGCCGCCCGCGAGGCGAGACTGGAGTCGATCGTGGTGCTCAGCCAATGGCTGGCCAACCCCGAGCACCCGTCGATTGCGACGCGCCAGCATTGGCTCGCCGACCGGATGTTCGCGTCGCTGCCGGAGACGGCGGTGACGATCGTCAATCCCGGCTTCTTCGCCGACATGCCTTACATGAGCCTGATCAAGTACGCGGCGCAGCTCGGCCTGCTGCCGTTTCCGGCGCGCGGCAGCAGCAGGAACGCGCCGCCATCGGTGGACGATATCGCCCGCGTCGTCGTCGGCGCGCTGATTGACCCGGCGCGGCACGGCGGCAAGAGCTACCGCCCGACCGGCCCGGACATGCTGTCCCTGAAGGAGATGGCCGGGATCATGGGCAAGGTGCTCGGGCGCACCGTGGTCCACGTCGAGATGCCCCTGTGGATGTTCTACAAGGCGGCGCGGATGGACGGCTTCGATCCCTTCCTGCTCAGCCAGATGGGCGCCTATCTGCAGGATCACGATCGCGGCGCCTTCGAGCTCGGCGGACCGACAACGCACGTGCTGGAGGTCACCGGGCGCCAGCCGGAGAGCTTCGAAGCCATCACCCGGCGCTACGCCGCGCAGCCGCAGGCGCAGCGCGCGATGAGGAATTTCCTCAAAGCGTTCGCGGGCTTCATGAGCGTCCCGATGCGTCCCGGCTGCAACCCCGATCGCTTCGCCCGCAAGCTGTGGATGCCGCAGCCCGCGCGCCCCGTGCTCAGCGCCGACTCCGCGCTCTGGCGCGAGGAACACGGCGTTTCGCAAAGGCCGGCTGCGGCACCCGGCAAGGCCGGTGGCAAGGTCGCAAGCACGCCCGCGACCGCGATCGAGCCGGCCTGACCCAACCGCACATCCTGATCTCGACAGGAGCCCGCCATGCTCGCCGCGCTACCGCTCGGCCCGACCTTCCTGGTCTACGTCGCAGTGATGGCGACCATCGTCGCCGCCACGCTCATCCGCGTGCTGTCGCCCCGAGCCGCCACCGCGGCGCTCGCCGTGCTGGCGCTCTGGCTCGGCTATGCCGCCGTCCTCGGCTACAGCGGCATCGTCGGCAACACGCGCCTGCCCGTCCCCGGCGTCTTCATCCTGCTCGCGCCGATCGTCGCCTTCGTGGCGCTCGTGCTGGTCCGCTCGCCGGCCGGCCGGTATCTGGCGGTGCGCGTGCCGCTGGCGTGGCTGATCGGCCTGCAGGCGTTCCGCATCGGCGTCGAGCTGACGCTGCACCGGCTCTGGGAGCTTGGGTCGGTTCCCAAACTGATGACGCTGGGCGGCGGCAACATCGAGATCCTTGTCGGCTTCAGCGCCCCGCTGTTCGCCTGGATCGCGACCCGCAGGCCCGGCGGCCGCCGCATCGCGCTGATCTGGAACGTCGTCGGCCTGGCTTCGCTCGCCAACGTCGCGGCCCGCGCCGTCCTGACCGCGCCCGGACCACTGCACCTCGTCCATGCCGAGGTTTTCAACACGGCGCTCGGCACCTTCCCCTACACCTTCATCCCGGGCTTCATGGCGCCGCTGGCCATGATGCTCCACGTGCTCACCTTCCGCGCCTTGCGGGCCAAGGCGCGCACAGTCTCGCCCAAGCTCGGCGCAGTCGCCGCTGTTGCTTCGTAGGTTCCGCAACCTGACGAGATCGCGCGCCGTTGGGCGGAAAACCGGCGCGCGAAGCCCGACCCGACACTCGTTCTCTTGTGCAGCTCGGGGTAAGGTAACACTGCATTTCTAAGTCGAAGCCGAGCATGAGGTGCGTCTAATCGCGTCCCATTTCCCGTGACGCCCGCAAAGCCAGCTCCGTTTGTTGCACTACCGTCATTATCCGATGTTAACCTAACGTTAAGTGTCGCGTATGTGTAAACGAGTAAGGGTGCGTCGTGGTGGGATCGTTGACATTCACTCCTGGCGATCTCGTCGTCAGCGTCTATGGTGACGGCGACGGAAGCGGTACCTACAGCGACAATCAAGCATCACCCATCGTTCTGCAGGAACTGACGACGTCCGGCACCCCGGTCGGGCAGCTGGTGCTTCCGCAAACCACCACGACAGTCAACGGGGTCACCGAGAACGCCATTTCCGGCGAGTACGGCTCGTCGTCCGAAGGAACGCTGGAGTTATCTGGCGACAAGCAGTCGCTCACCATCGTCGGCTACGGCGTCAATGCTTCGACCTACAATGCAGGCGGCGCCGCGACGTACGGCAACGCCGCTCTGGCGCAATCCACAAGCGTGCCCGGCGGCAAGTTTACGCCCGTCGCACGCGTTGTTGCCGATATCAAGTTCGATGGCACGGTCGATACGTCGACGTCCGCCTACAACATCGACAATACAAACAATCCGCGCAGCGTCGCCACGACCGACGGCTCGTCGTTCTATGTCGCCGGCCAGGGCGTGAAGGGCGACAAGACGCAGGGCCTGTTCGTCCTGAACGACGGGACCACGACCACGACGCCGACGGCGATCAACAATTCGACGGACATGAGAACGGCCGAAATCTACAACGGCAATCTCTACGTCTCGACGGACAGCAAGCAGGGGCCGACGGCCAACATAGCCGAGTACAACGGCCTCCCCACCGCTGCGGCGACCCCGACCGTCCTCCCCGGCATCAGCAAGTCCGTCACCTTGGGTGCGGGCCAGGGGAACATTGTCAACGGGTCGTCGGGCACCGTAAATCTCAGCCCGGAAAACTTCTACTTCGCCAACGCGACAACCCTCTATGTCGCCGACGGCGGGCAACCGAAGGCCGGCGGCGTCGGCGATGGCGGCCTTCAGAAGTGGACGCTCGGCAGCAACGGGCAGTGGGGCCTCGACTACACGCTGTCAGCCGGCCTCAATGTTCAGAGCAACACGGGCACCCAGGGCACGACCGGCCTGATCGGCCTGACGGGCGTGACCAACACCGACGGCACCGTCTCGCTCTACGCGACGAACTCCACGATCGGCGACCTCGATCAAACCTATCTCTACGGCATAACGGACAATCTCGCAGCGACGACCCCGTCGGGCGCGGCCGGCGAGGCCTTTAAAATTCTTTATGTGGCTCCCACCGATACGAACATTCGCGGCGTCGCCTTCGCGCCTCAAGCTGCCGACGTGACGTGCTTCGTCTCGGGCACGAGGATACGGACCGCCGACGGCGACATCCCCGTCGAGGACCTGCAGGTCGGCGACAGGGCCGTCACCGCCGCGGGCGACCTGCGCGCCATCAAGTGGCTCGGCCACCGCACCATCGACTGCCGCAGGCATCCGCGTCACGAGGTCTGTCCGATCCGCATCTCGGCCCACGCCTTTGGCGACGGCCGCCCCGCGCGCGATCTCTTCGTCTCGCCAGGTCACGCGATCTGCGTCGACCTTCTGGGCGAGGTGTTCATCCCGGCCGCGGCCTTGGCCAACGGCTCGACCATCCGGCAGGTCGAGGTCGACACCGTGACGTATTGGCATGTCGAGCTCGAGACCCACGACGTGCTGCTCGCCGAGAACCTCGCTGCGGAAAGCTATCTCGACATGGGCAACCGCGGCTTCTTCGCCGAGAGCGCGCTGATCGACTTCGAGGCGATCCCGGATGCCGACGTCTCGAGCCGGTCGCATGCCGGTTTCTGCCGCCCTTACCATGCAAGCGGCCCCGTCGTCGCCGCCGTGCAGTCCCAGCTTCGCGCGAGGGCGATCGCGACGGGCTGGAGCCTCGACGCGAGCGACCCGTTTGCCGATCTCCATCTCGTGGTCGATGGCGTCCGGATCGATCCCGTCCGTCGTGCGTGGACCGCGCGCTTCAGCGTGCCGGCCGCCGCGAAAGAGGTTTGGCTCGTCACCGAGACGTCGCGCCCCTGCGATATCGAAATGAACGGCGACAGCCGCGCGCTCGGTGTCTGCGTGACGGGCCTGACGATCGACGACGGCTTCGGCGCGCCGCGCCCGGTGAGCCTCGCCGACCCGCTGATCGATGTCGGCTTCCACGCTCTCGAGGACGGCGCGCGCCGCTGGACGGCCGGCAAGGCCGCTCTCGCGCCAGCTCTCTTTGCGGGGCAAGACGGCACCGAGCAAGGCGGCACCGGGCACGACGGCGTCTTCCTGCGCGTGGACCTCGCGGGCCCGGCCTTGCCGCGCTGGACCTTCAAGGCCGGCGAACCGCAGGGCGCTGCGTCTCTGCCGGATGCGACCAGCATCGCGTCGGTCGCAAGCCACTAAATCTGCCGCAGGTCGATCGGACCGCGACCGGATCGTCTTCGTACTCAGAGAGTAATGCGTCATGGCAACGACACCCGTGAGTCCCGGGGCCGGCAATTCGCCGGACAACGGTGCAACCGTCACGAACGGCAACATTCTGGACGTCCAGTCGGGCGGCATCGCCAACAACACGACGGTGCAAAGCGGCGGCACGCTGCAGGTGGATGCCGGGGGCGCAGAAAACAATGCGACCATCCAGGCGGGCGGTAGCGAAACGGTCACCGGCACGATCGGCGGCAACAACGTGGTCACGTCGGCGGCCACCTCGACCGGCGACCTCGATTACGGGACGATCACCGTCGGCTCCGGCGGCGCGGTCAGCAACGTCACCGTCGAGAGCGGCGGCCTTCTCGCCCTGTCGTCGAAGAGCGCCTCGGTCAACGGCGCAACGGTCCTGAGCGGCGGCGCCATCACGATCAACGGCAACGCGCCCGCCAACAACGTCACGCTGGCGGGCGGCAGCCTGGAGCTGATCTCGCCCAAAGCCGACTCCGTGAACACGACGACGGGCGTTCCCAGCGCCACCGGCACGTTGACGTTCGCGAGCGGATCCGCGAGCAGGCTGCAGATCGATGTGGCCCAAACCGGGACCAACGGCACGACGTTCGCGCAAACCATCACCGGGTTCGCGCAAGGCGACGTCATCGATCTCGGCTTCATCACCAACGGGGTGATCAGCGAGACCGCAAACGGCAGCAACACCAACGTCACCGTCACGGGCACCGGCGGCTCCGAGACCTTCACCTTCGTGGGAGCTGCGCCCGCAAACCTGAAGACTGCAGCGGACACGACGCCGGAAGGCGGGACCGACCTCATCGTCACGTGCTTTGCATCCGGCACCCTGATCACGACGGCGCGCGGCGCCATTCCGGTCGAGCATCTCACGGCCGGCGATCTCGCCGTCACGGCGTCCGGCGGACACCGTCCGATCAAGTGGCTCGGCCATCGCACCATCGATTGCCGCCGCCATCCGCATCCCGAGCAGGTGCTGCCCGTCCGCATCGCCGCGCATGCTTTCGGTGCAAACCGTCCGGCGCGGGACCTGTTCGTCTCGCCCGGCCATGCGATCTGCGTCGATGTCTGCGGCGAGGTGCTTATCCCGGCCGGCGCGCTCGTCAACGGCGCGACCATCCGGCAGGTGGAGGTCGGCACGGTCACCTACTGGCACGTCGAGCTCGACAGCCACGACGTGATCTTCGCCGAAAATCTGCCGGCCGAGACCTACCTCGACATGGGCAACCGCGGCTTTTTCGCGGAAGCGGAAGTCGCCAAGCTCGCCGCAGGGCCGGATGCCGATCCCGCGCAACGCACCCATGCCGATTTCTGCCGCCCCTATGTGAACAGCGGGCCGGTGCTCGACGGCGTGCGCGCGCAGCTGGCGACGCGTGCGGAAGCCGCGGGCTGGTCGCTGACGAACGACATCGACCTCCACCTCGTCGTCGACGGGGCTCGTATCGAGCCCGTCGTGCGCGACCTCGTCGCCCGCTTTCACATGCCGGCGGCCGCCAGGGACGTCTGGCTCGTCTCGCCGACGGCGCGGCCTTGCGACACGATGGGCTCTCCCGACACCCGCGACCTCGGCCTTACCGTCACGGCGCTACGGATCGACGATGGGCTCTCGGCCCCGCGCGCGGTGTCGGTGAGCGACCCGCTGCTGTGCATCGGGTTCCACGCGCTCGAGGACGACTGCCGGCGCTGGACGGCCGGCCGCGCCCGCCTGCCGGCCGCGCTGTGGGACGGTTTTGAGACCGACTTCTACCTCCGTCTCGACCTTGCCGGCCGGCCCGTGCCGCGGTGGAGAGCGCCTGCCTCGGCAAGCTGGGCTCGACCGGGCAAAGTCGTCGAAGCCTATCGAGGGAGCTCTCGTTACGAACAAATAGCTGGGCATTAGCGAGCGAGATTACATCGCGATGACAACCGTAGTGGCCCTCTCCCGGGGAGAGGGATGTCATCTCGATTGTCGAAGCAGATCGCCGGGGCCAAGGCGCCGACGACTGGTCCGCGGCCAACGCTAGGTCGGCGGGGGGCTGATCGCGGCGCCAGATACACTGCCGCCGCAGTCGGCCACAGTACTGACGCCGCGGGCAGTCATGACGATGCAGCTGGGCAGAAGAGCCGCGGCTGGGCCCCGAATTTTTAATCGTATATAGACTGCTAGCAATTGCTGATTGCTCATGTAACGAGCGCCTCGCCAGCGGCATAGGCCGCATGGACTAAGCCAAATCGGTCCTTTCAGCCGTATCAATGCAGATTAGAATGGCCTCGGCCTCCCAGGTTTCCCGAGCATACCGATAGGGGCTAGGGCCGCCGCCCTCCCTATCCTTCGAGAGCGGCGGCCCGCTTCTGTTAGGAGGGGAAGAGTGCGTTCGAAGGGGGCTGAATTGTTGAGGCAAATTAGATAGGCTCTCGCAAAAGCCAAAACTCGCAAGCTCCGGACGCTTTGCGAGCGTACGTCCGACAGCTCACCATCTCCCAGTGACAATACACACGACAAGCCAACCGGCTAAGCCACCCTGCCCACTATTGCTGCCTTGCAAGATGGGCCCGTCGAACGGCGATACGACTAAGGTCGTATTCCGTTTTGGCTTACGTAGCGTTAGGTCGTCGTCACAATGATGTGCATGAGTAACCGCCATTTCGTTCCGACTAGCGTTCCGCAGTATGCTGGGCCCTCGGCGCTTATCGACTGTTTCCTGTTGTCTTTCGGGTCGCATAAGTGAGCGATCAAACCTTTGCGGCTGGCAGAACCTCCCGGGACGTCATTTGCGATCTGCTCAGGACGTGCCGTTTTGACGACGCCGAAAAAGCAATCGCGGCGTTACAAGCTACACAGGCTGATTGCGCAGCCAAGAAACAGCGCGTTTCTGCTTTGGTTTGGGTGGATTGTGCTGAGATCGTAGCTAGAGCTGATCGATCGAATTTTGACCTTATTCTGAAAGAAGGCGAGCTGCGTTTCGCGGATGCCGCATTCAATACAGATTTTGACGCTATTCGTCTCCGCATAGGAGAATATCCTGATGATTTGCGGGAGCGGGAGAGTCTTGTCAAACTACTCGTCCGTGCGGGGCGTGAAGATGAAGCCCTGTCAGAGATAGAAGCTCTAGAGAGACTTGCTCCGGAGAATGACGAGCTACTTGTTCTTCGAGGCCTAGTCGCGATGCGGAGCCAGAATTGGGACGCTGCTTGCGCCGCCTGGAAAGCCTACTCCCAAAAACATGGAGACGATTGGAATTCGGCAAATGCGTTAGATCGTCTCCAGCGTGTGCGGCAACTCGAGCAGGCTGCGGACACGCTTGAACGAGCTAAGCCGATCCAGCCTGTACTCCATGAGAATGCCGACAATCGGCAGCTCTTACTCAATTTTGAAAGCATCGGGTCTGACTGCGAATTTGCGACAGTCCAGCGAAGGTTCGGCGCCGAACCAGTTGGTCTTTTGCGGTGGAATCACACGACGCTTTGCTCTTTGATGCCGGCCGTGACAGCGAAGTTTGAGGGCATGGGCGATCCTCAGAACACCAGAATCCATGTAAGTCCGAGCATTCATCGGGAAATCTACCTTTACGACATCCGCTGGAACCTGCCGATGAATACGTTCTTGTATGCATCGGAAGTTTCTCTTGATGCGCTTCTGCCGAAGCTTTGCAGGCGCACCATATATTTGCGCGAGCGCTTTTTAGAAGATTTGTCGCTGGGCAGAAAAACACTTGTTTTCAAGTCGGACTCTATTACCGAGCAGGAATTGCTTGAGTTGCACGATCGTTTCTTGGAGCTGGGTCCGGTGAGGTTATTGAATGTAAGATTGGCATCCGGCTCGCAAGGCTTTCCCTCCCGGAAGCCAGGCACAGTCACAGAGCTTAGGCCTGGGTTGTATGTGGGTCGTGTCAACAAATTTATCATGAGATTAGATGCCGAGTACAAGGACTGGATTAGGATTTGCAGGTCGGTTGAACGGCGGATTGGGCTTCGGCGGGCCGCGGTTTCATCTGCCGGTGTCTCGCTCGGCGAGGCCCCTTTGCCCGCGGCGCGGCTCGAGACCTCCTGCGTGTCTGAGCAGAGTGGGTCTACTCGTGCCACCGCCACGTTGTGCCGGAATCACGCGAGCAGTGCTTCATACGTAATGATGCCCGCCGAGCACAGATTGTGGGGCCATGTCTCTTAGGGCAAAACCGACGTGGGGACCGGCAACCACCACTTTGGTCCCGAGCGCATCAGCTTGGCAAGCTAGCGCACGTAGGGATTCATGAAGAACGTGGATACTACGAAGGAGACACTGTGGAGCGTATCGTAAGTATGCGTCCTGCGGATGCGGACACCCTGCCTGGGCCGGCCAACGATAAGCAAGACGTGTTGGAGCGACTTGCCGCGCAAGCAGAGCGCGGGACGGACGATCCCACCAGTTTGACTTCCTACGAAATCCGGCAAGTATGTTTTGCTCTCTTGCTTCTGCTGCCAGAGGCAAGACGCTAGCGATAAAGGGGCGGTCAACGGCAGGCGTCGCTTGTGAGTTCGTTACCTAATGCGCCAGCCCCACGGCCGCCAGGCTCTGCGGGATGGCATTGCGCAGCTGCGAGTAGCCTCGCGTCGCATGCGGCCAGAAGGCGTCGTCCCAGGATCGTCGCGGCCGCACCAAGGCGAGCCCCGCATCTGCGAGATCCGTCTCCAGCGTATCGAGCATGGATGCCGTAAGCCCAACGGGCGCGTATGGCGTCACGACGACATCGACGCCCGCCCGCGCGGCCGCGGCGATGATCGGCGCTGCCGCGATCTCGTCGACGCGGGTGACGTCGAGATCACCTTCGCGGAGCCGGGCCGCAGCGTCGTCGAGCGCGCCGGTGGCAAACCTGGCGGCGACATCGCCGCGGGAACCGAGCTGGCCGACGTCCCCGCCGCCGGCGACGATCGCGCCCGCGAAAGGCCGGCCCATCCAATCCGGCGACAGGTCCTCGTCGGTGACGAGAAGCAGCGCCGGCCCTTCGGGAAGATCTGGAGACGGGCGCAAGCCGCGCGCCGGGGCCAACGGCGGCTCCTCGAGCGGCTCGGCGCGCGTCGCGAGGCCCTTCGGCTCGAAGCGGCCTTCCGTGTAGCGCGCGATGTTCTGGGAGGTGGCGAGGTACGTCTTGCCCTTCGTCTGCAGGCCCGCGGTCCAGCGCCAGGACAAGGTGTTGGAGGCGGGGTCGGCATCGACGAGATGGCGAAGGAAGAAGTCGGCGCCGAGTTGCCACGGCAGCCGCAGCGTAAAAATCCAGATCGACGAAAACCACATTCGCGCGTGGTTGTGCAGCCAGCCGGTCTCGACGAGCTCGCGCGCCCAATCGTCGAACCCCTCGATGCCCGTGCTGCCGGCTTCGGCCTGGGCGAGCGTGTCGGCGGCCCCAGCCGACAGCGCATCCCGGGCGACATCGCGCCCGCTGAGGAAGCTTGACCAGACCTCGGGTCGCGCCTCGAGCCAGCCCTTCCAGTAGGTGCGCCAGCACACCTCCTGGATGAACTTGTCCGCCCGCTTCAGCCCCTCGCTCGCCAGCACCGTTTCGACGATCTCGCGCTCGGACACCATGCGGCGACGCACGTAGGGCGAGAGCAGGGACGTGTCGCCGCGGCGCTCGGGACCGGGATCGGCATTGCGATGCGAGGCGTAGCGCCAGCCCGCGCGCGGCAAGAAGGCCTCGAGGCGTGCAAGCCCTTCCGCGCGCGTCGGTGGGAACTCAAGCTGTGACGGCTGACGGGTCATCGTCGAGCTTGTCGCCGACGTCGCGTGCCGACGCGAGGCGCGAATTGATGCAGCGAAGGCACCGCGGGGATGAAGCTCGGCGTGCAGAAGCGATCGCCTTCGGCACCGAGTAGGCCACGTGCGTCCAAGCCTCGCGCGCCCTCGCTTCCTCAGACCGATTTGGGCGCCCTCGCTCGCCACAGATCCTTCCCATGCCCTAAGATTTTATAATATAGAAAAGTTCGCTGAATAGCTCGTACAGCTTAATTCCTTTGTCATAAAGTCGCTTTGCGCCGTCGGTTATTCTATGCCTGCTTGTGGGATATATTTTCCCGTCATACGAGCTGAAAATGTCCACCTCACGCAGAGGCGATAATTTACGCAAATCCTTGCATATATTCTTCCAGCACGCCAATTCGTTTTCATCGAATGTGCGTGCAGACACATTGCATAATCGGAGCCCTTCATCTTCCGAATAGGAAGTATGAATATGAGCTTGCCGTCGAAGTAAGATGGCAGAACTCTCCTTGGAAGGGGCGGATCCTTTCGAAAAAAAGGGCTCTGGATCAGTATTAAATATGAGCATATGTCTCGTCGGCTCTTTGCTTTTCAGGAAAGATTCGACTTGGTCGACGGTTTTTGGTTCACCGATTTGGCCGGTCATTCCAAAAAGAATATGCCATACTTGCTTTCGATCAGACGGAAAAAGTCCGCTAGCTCTTCCAGGCTGATATGCAACCTGACCTCGACGTCCGCCATGCAATGACCTCATCTGTCGTAAGGCAGGAACGTGTGGGCAACGCCGTCGCTCGTCAAAAACAATCTCATTTGTTAAAAGGCCGCCTGAAAAACTGCTGCCTTCAAGTATCGTTTGTCGCACTGAGCGCGCAAGGCAAGGCTTTTGCATATCTGCGTCATCAGGGCAGTCTAATTTTCTCGGCAGCGACGTTTGCGCGGCCTGGAAAACCCATCTCCGGAGTCTGGCGCGGATCAATCCGCCTTCGATCACACTTCAGCAAGCCTGGAGACTACACTGATGGCATTTTCCCGTCCTGTCGAGCCGACTGAAAGAGGCCTGGTTCTTGCAGGCCGACATGATGATTGTGGCGCGAGCGGCGATCGACGACGACACTTGCGTGTTTGCGGCATATTTCTTCAACGCGCCAGATGAGAGCTATGAGCGATATTCTCGCTTCTATCGCTATGGCGGCGGTCGCTGGGTGTGTGCAGAAGTGTCCGCGCGGATCGTTGCCATGATGCCCTATCGCGAGCCTGCTTGGAGCGCCGGCGGCTTGGCCGTTCTCGGAGAAGAGGGCGAGCTCTGGTTTCTCGGCGAGCAAGGCTATCAAACCCGCGTGGATCTAGCGGATGTTAGTCTATTGAGTGTCATGAAAATGTTTGATTCGAAACTGGTTGTTGCTGGGCATCATGGCCAGATCTACCGCAGAGATGACGACGGCTGGCGCCACGACGATGATGGCTTGCTCAATGTCGTCCCGTTGTTACCGCGTCCAAGACCATGCGATCAAGGTAGCGACTTCAATATGACCGATCTTGTCGTCACGCCAGAAAGCGGTGATGCCTATTGCTGCGGCACTCTGCATGTTGCTCGCCCTGCGTTGTTCTGGCGCCCGCGAGGTGAAGCATGGTCATGGCTTGGGCTGGATCCGAAAAACCCTGCCTTCGACCATTTGTCGCTGAACGGCATGTTCGCGGAGGACTCGAACACCATTTGGATTTCGACCGATCAAGGATATCTTCTCAGAGGCAACGGTCGAGATGGCTTCGCGGTCGTAAACCATCCGATTTGCGACGAATATGGGTCGCCGATCATATTCTCGAATATCGTCGAATTCGATGCCGATCTGTTCGTCGGCGGCTCGACGGTGTGTCGTATTCTCGCTGACGGAAAACTTGAACCACAGCAGGGTCCTGCCTACGCGCGGATGGGAGATCCGCAAGCAAATACAACGGTGGTCGAGGGACGTCTAGGATGCGCTGGCGGAAAGCTTTGGGCTTTCGGCGAGGGCATGCTTTCTCGATTTGACGGTTCGACCTGGGCCCGGATCGAAATGCCGACCATTTACAAAAACAATCAGAGATACGACTGACGAGGCTGCCTTCGTGGCGAACGCGTCCCGAAGGCCCTGTCTTTCAGAACGCGCCCGCCCGTCGGGCCGCCGGCAAAGGCATGGACACGTGCAAGCCCTTCGGCGCGCGACGGTGGGACATCAAGCTGCGAAGGCTAACGGGTCATCGTCGAGCTTGTCGCTGACATCACGTGCTGCCGCGATGAAGCTCGACCTGCCGTTGCGACGCGCAATGGAGCGGGTGAAGGGAATCGAACCCTCGTATGCAGCTTGGGAAGCTGCCGTTCTGCCATTGAACTACACCCGCGTCGCTTTGGAGACTACGAGGTGCGGCGGGTGCGATCAAGCAGGCTTTGCCGGTCCGGCCGGCGGCGGACTTGCGAAAAATTTTGTAGGGGCGACGCGTCAGGGACCAATTGAATTGGACGCAAGGGAGGACAACAACCAGTTAAATCAGGAGATAGGTCGATGCGGGTGGCGGGTGCGTTGTTTGCGGGGGTGATCGCCCTCTTGGCCGGCCCCGTGCTGGCGGAGGGCCAGTCGGCCCAGAATCCGGCCCCGACCCAGAATCCGGCCCCGGCTCCGGCCCAACCCCAAGCTCCGGCCCCGGCTCAAAATCCGACCCAGGCTCCGGCACCCGCTCCTGCTTCGACGCCTGCCCAAGCCCCGGCGTCGCCGGAGCCGTCTCATGCAACGCTCGACATCGTCAACGCGGCGAAGCTGAGCGACACGGCGCCCAAGGGCGGCGTTTCGCCGGCGATCCTGCGGGCCGAGGTGATGCTGGATCGCGTCAACGTCTCGCCCGGCGTCATCGACGGGCAGGACGGCAACAATTTCAAGGATGCGCTCGCCACCTACGCCAAGTCGCGGAACCTGAAGGGGCACGGGCTCGACCAGAAGGTGTGGGATTCGCTCCTCAAGGAGAGCCCCGGCCCGGTGCTCGTCATCCACACGCTGAGCGACAAGGATGTGGAGGGCCCGTTTGCGCCCGACATCCCGAAGGACTATGAAAAGCAGGCCGAGATGAAGCGCCTCGCCTACCGCAGCCCGGCGCAGAAGCTCGGCGCGATGTTCCACATGAGCGAGCGGCTGCTCGCGGCGCTGAACCCCGGCGTCGATCTCGGCAAGGCCGGCGGCAAGATCCTCGTCACCGACGTCACCGCCATGCCGATCCACGGCACGGCGAAGTCGGTGGTGGTCGACAAGCACAAGGGGCAGGTGCTGGCCTACGATCGCCGCGGCCACGTGCTCGCGGCCTTTCCGGCCACGATCGGCAGCCGCGAGCTGCCGTCGCCTTCGGGCAGCTACAAGGTCAAGGGCATCGCGTATGACCCGATCTACTACTACGACCCCGACAAGAACTTCGTGCAGGGCGACAATCACCAGAAGCTGAAGCTGCCGCCGGGGCCGAACAACCCCGTGGGTTCCGTGTTCATCGCGCTCACCAAGCCGACCTACGGCCTGCACGGCACGCCGGACCCCGACAAGATCGACAAGACCGCCTCGCATGGCTGCGTTCGGATGACCAACTGGGACGCCAACGAGCTCGCCCACCTCGTGAAGCGCGGCATCGTCGTCCACTTCAAGAGCTGATCGCCGCGCCGCCCGTCCGCCCACCAGCCTCAGCAGGCCGGCGAGTCGCCGTCAGCGGTTGAGCCGGTTGTACATGTCGATCGCCTGGTCGATGTCCTCGAAGAAGATCAGGCGCCCGTCGACGAGCACCGCGCCGCGGTCGCAGTAGTCCTTGATGGTCCCGACCATGTGCGAGACCATGATGACGTCGGCGCGCTTGCGCCGCTCCTTGAAGGCCGCCTGACAGCGCTGCTGGAAGCGCGCGTCGCCGACGGCGGTCAGCTCGTCGATGAGGTAGCAGTCGAACTCGATTGCCATCGAGAGCGCAAAGGCGAGCCGCGCCCCCATGCCAGACGAGTACGTCTTCACCGGCGCGTCGAGGTAGTCGCCGAGCTCGGAGAAATCCTCGACGTAATCCAGCACGCGGCGCACGTCCTGCCCGTAGGCCCTGGCGGCGAAGGTGACGTTGTTGCGCCCGGTCATGAGCCCGTTGAAGCCGCTGGCGAAGCCGATCGGCCAGGAGACCCGGACATGACGCCGCACGCGGCCGCTGTTCGGGGCTTCAACGCCGGAGATCAGCCGGATCGTCGTCGACTTGCCGGCCCCGTTGACGCCGAGGATGCCGTAGGAATGGCCGCGCTCGAAGGTCGTCGTGATGTGATCGAGCACGATCTTGGTGCGGCCGCTGGCGCGATAGTATTTATGTACGTCGAGGAACTCGATCATCGGCGCCACGGCGCTCGTCTCCACGACCGGACCGGCGCGCCGGCGTCAGGCGCTGAGATGAAGGTCCCGCCCGCATCCGTCAATCCGCGCCCGGGCTAAGGGCCGCACGGGGTTTGCGGTCCGCCTCGACATTCGGCTAAGGGTCGAGCAACGCGAAAGGCATGATCCCGTGAACGTGAGCGTTCCCAATTCCTTCCGGCTCGGCCCGGACGAGCGCGGCCGCTTCGGCCTTTTCGGCGGCCGGTTCGTCGCCGAGACGCTGATGCCGCTGATCCTGGAGCTCGAGCGCGAGTACGAGGCGACCAAGGCCGACCCCTCGTTCAAGGCCGAGTTCGACGCGCTGCTGACGCACTACGTCGGCCGCCCCAGCGCGCTCTACCATGCCGAGCGCCTGACCGAGCATCTGCGCGAGAAGGCGCAGGCTGCGGGCAAGCGCGGCGGCGCGAAAATCTACTTCAAGCGCGAGGACCTGAACCACACCGGCGCGCACAAGATCAACAACGTGCTCGGCCAGATCCTGCTGGCCCGGCGCATGGGCAAGACGCGCATCATCGCCGAGACCGGCGCCGGCCAGCACGGCGTCGCCACGGCGACCGCCTGCGCCCGCTTCGGGCTGAAGTGCATCGTCTTCATGGGCGCCGTCGACGTCGAGCGGCAGAAGCCGAACGTCTTCCGCATGAAGATGCTCGGCGCCGAGGTGGTGCCCGTGCAGTCGGGCGCGCGCACCCTGAAGGACGCGATGAACGAGGCGCTGCGCGACTGGGTCGCCAACGTGCACGACACCTTCTACTGCATCGGCACCGCGGCCGGCCCGCACCCCTATCCCGCCATGGTGCGCGACTTCCAGTGCATCATCGGCGAGGAGACGCGGCGCCAGATGCAGGCCGCCGAGGGCCGGCTGCCGGACTCGATCTTCGCCTGCATCGGCGGCGGCTCCAACGCGATCGGCCTGTTCCATCCCTTCCTCGACGAGCCTTCCGTCGAGATTTTTGGGGTCGAGGCGGCCGGCTACGGGCTCGACAAGGCGCACGCGGCCTCGCTCGCCGGCGGTCGGCCCGGCGTCCTGCACGGCAACCGCACCTATCTGCTGATGGACGCGAATGGACAGATCGAGGAAGGCCACTCGATCTCGGCCGGCCTCGACTATCCCGGCATCGGGCCGGAACATGCCTGGCTGAAGGACACCGGCCGCGTCACCTACCTGTCGGCGACCGACCAGGAGGCGCTCGACGCCTTCCACCTCGTGTCGCGCCTTGAGGGCATCATCCCGGCACTCGAGCCGGCGCATGCGCTGGCGCGCGTCTTCGACGTCGCGCAGGACCGGCCGCAGGACCACCTGATGGTCGTCAACATCTCGGGCCGCGGCGACAAGGACCTCGCGCAGGTCGCAGCGCACAGCGGCGAAGGCGGCCTCGGCGGGATGACCTGAGGGCCAGCCCCGTTCTTTAGGGCTTGGGGTCAAGGGCCGCGCTTGGGTGACGAGCTTGTGACGCCATCGGCCGACGAGAGCGGCTTGCGCCGGGACAGCAAGCTGGCCGCAAGCCAGGCCACGATGATCGCCCCGACAAGATATCGCAGCTCGCCCCGTTGCAGGATGAACAGGAGGACGATGCCCGCGCTGCACATGTTTTCGAGCGACTTGGCGACGATGACGCGCGGCGACGCGATCGTGAACATGTCACCGCGACCGCTCCAGAGCAGTGCGAGATCGAAGCCCACATTGAAGACGAGCACGCCCACGAGCAGTTCTATTGGGCCTGGCAGCCCCCAGGAGCGCGTCAGAGCATAGCCGACGGGCAGCGCGACGAGGCCGAAGACGACGAAGGCCATCATCTTGTAGATGAAGCCGTCTTCCTGGCGCTGCGTTCGGCGCCTCGCGGTCAATGCACCTAGATCCGGCGTTTCCATCGCGTCTCCGCAATTGGAACGCGAATCGCCTGGTCAAAGCTCCCTCAGAGATGCATCCCGCAGCGGCGGGCGACGCGCGCCTGCCACAGGCACAGCGCCGGCGCGACGATGAGCTCCATGGCGAGCCCGAACAGGGCAGGCTTGGTCGCCCCGCCGGGAAAGACGACAGCGATGAGCCGCATCAGGCCCGCCAGCACGACGAGCCCGGTGAGCAGGCGCACCCGCTCGGTGTGCCGCTCGATGCGGGGGATCGCTTCCCAGTAGGCGAGGCCGATGCCGAGCAGGAGCCCCGAGAGCGTCCGGATCTCGGTGTCGAGCGCGATCGAGATCGCGCCTTCGCCCGTCATCGCGCTGCCGAGCAGCGCGCCGTCGAGCCCGGCGAGCACGGGCACGAAGCCCACCGCCGCGATCGCCGCCTGCAGGAGGTGGCGCTCGGTGCGCGCGGAGAGCGCGGAGATCGGCTGGCTAGCGGCGTTGCGGAACATCGCCGGCCTAGTTGTCGATCATGTAGCGCAGGCCGGCGCGGACTTCGTGCTCATGCAGGTCGGTGCCGAGCACGGTGCCGAGATCGAGGTAGCGGTAGCCGATGTCGACGCTTGTGTGGGCATAGATCGGGAAGGCGAAGCCGGCCATCAGCGCATAGGCGAAGTTGTAATAGGTGTGGCTCGCGTTGCGATCGTAATCGATGTTGTAGGTTTGATTGCTGGCCGGGTTGGTGATCGAGATGTTGTAGGACGAGCCATCGGCCTGAGTGTAAGTCGCCGACGTCTGGTAGTGTCCGAAGCTGAGTCCGACGCCGGCGCCGATGTAGGGCGTGACGTTGTACCAGGTGCCAAGGTCGTAATAGCCGTTCACCAGGGCATCATAGCTCTGCAGGTTCGCCTGATAGGCGCCCGTGCAGCTTCCGTAGGTCGGGTCGGCCGAGGAGGTTGTCGTGTTGAACGTCGTTGTCGTTTGGACTGGCCCGTATCCGTTGATGCAACGGAAGGGTTTGCCGGAGGCGTTCGAATGCACCGGCATGTGGTAGTCGATGACGACGTCTGCGCGGAGGTGCGACGTGAAGGCATAGCCGCCTCCGACGCCACCGACGTATCCGAGCTCATGGCTCGGCCGGAGCGTGATGCCGGGAGCGCTGCTGCCGAACGTCGAGTCGGCATTCTGGCTGAGCGTGCCCTTGTAGAAGGGATTGGCCTGGTAGAGCTGCGCCCCGCCGAAATCGCCGCGCACATACCAGCCGGACCCGAACGTAACGTTCGCCACCGGCATCTGCGAGAAGTCCTGCACCGGATCCTCGAGGGCGGGATCGAGATCGGCGGCGTCGACTGGACCGGTGCCGAGCATGGCCAGCGCGACGGCGGCTCCGAATGAGAATTTGCGCAGCGTCATGGTTTTGGTTCCAACCGGGCGAATCGGGCCCTTGCCCGTCGTCTGGTAAGAAAATCTCAACTATAAAACTTAAAGCGAGCTTAACCATGCTGGCCGTTGCCGCCGCGACGGCAAAAAAGAAAAGCGGGCCACGAGGGCCCGCCTTCGAAGATGTTTGAGATCAACCGTCTCAGTACTTGGTGACCAGCACCGGAGCGGGACCGACCGGCGCGAAGTCGGGCAGGATGTAGCGCAGGCCGAGGCGGATGTCGTTGTAGGCGAGCTTGTGGTGCTGCACCTCGTTGGGGCACGGGGACTCGTTCTGGCAGGCGATGGCGCCCGAGGCGTAGCTGCCGACGTTGAGGTAGCGGTAGCCCACTTCGAAGACGAGGTTGCGGGTGACCTGGAAGTCGAGGCCGGCCATCACCGCCCAGGCGAAGTTGGTGGTGCTCTTCGAGGACGAGTAGCCGATGCCGCCGCCTTCGCCGTTGTCGATCACCGAGCCTGCATTGATGTTGGCGATACCGACGCCGCCGCCGGCCCAGGGCGTGATGCCGTACCAGGTGCCGGCATCGACGTAGCCGTTGACGAGGCCGTCGACGACGCGGACGTTGCCGCGATAGACGTCGGCGTTCTGCTGGTTCGTCTTCGGCCTGAAGAAGAAGCCCTGGTTGTAGGTCTCGATCGCGCTGTACTGCGCGGCCGCACGGTACTCGCCGGTCGCGTCGACGCGGAAGTACTGGTTGAAGCGATAGCCGACGCCGCCGTCGATGAAGGCGGAGTCGTCGAGCGAGCTGTTCTTGTAGACGATGCCCGGCGGCACGTTGGCCGGGTTGAAGGTCGACCCCTGCTGCGTGAGGTCGGCGATGCCGACGCCGACGTCGCCGCGCAGGTACCAGTTGCCGCCGAGCGGCGGCGCCGGCGGGATATAGACCGGCGCGGGCGGAAGCGCGCTGGGCATGTCGGCGGCATAGGCCGTGGCCGTCGCGACAAGGCTCGCGACGCCGGCCAGGCAGAGAGCCTTTAAGCTGGCCATTGAAAGAAACCCCCAGTTGTCGAACCGGGCGGCAATGCCCGAGCACTCGATAGGAGGGACGGTATCGCCAAGTCTTTAAGGCGAGCTTAACCTCAAGATTTAACCTTAAGAAACGGCCGCTCCCTCTGGCAGCGTAAGTGTTGTGTCTCAAAACGGCACAATGGATTTCCCCTGCGGCCGCATCTGCGGCCCCTCTTGCGTCCCCCTTGCGCCGGGGAAGAAGCACCCGCACAAGACGTGGACCTCGATCCGGCGCGAGACCGGACGAGCGAGGGGACGCCCGTGGACGAAGCGCGAGTTCGAGACACCGGGACGGGCCGCAGGACGCCGCTCGACCGCGATCAGATCACTGGCTTCTGGAGCGCCTGGGCGGGCTGGATGCTCGACGGCATGGACAGCTTCATCTACGCGCTCGTGCTGCGCCCCGCGCTCACCGAGCTGTTGCCGAAGTCCGGCATCGCCGCGACGCCGGCGGCGATCGGCACCTACGGCTCCATCCTCTTCGCGCTGTTCCTCGTTGGCTGGGGCCTCTCCTTCATCTGGGGGCCGATCGCCGACAGGTTCGGCCGTACGCGCACGCTCGCCGGCACGATCCTCGTCTATGCGGTGTTCACCGGCGCCGCCTATTTCGCCGACTCGGTGTGGCAGCTCGCGATCTTCCGCTTCCTCGCCGGCGTCGGCATCGGCGGCGAGTGGGCGATGGCCGGCACCTACGTCGCCGAGGCCTGGCCGGAGGATCGGCGCAAGATGGGCGCGGGCTACCTGCAGACGGGCTACTACGCCGGCTTCTTCGTTGCCGCGGCGCTCAACTATACGGTCGGCGCGCATTTCGGCTGGCGCGCGATGTTCCTGTGCGGCCTCGCCCCCGTCGTCGTCGCGCTCTACACCTTGCTGAAGGTCCGCGAGCCGAAGCGCTGGGCGGCGCATGCCGGCGAGACGCATCACCCGCCGCTCGTCGAGATCTTCGGGCCCGTCTACCGCAAGCGGACGCTCGTCAACTCGGCCCTGATCACGGTGGCGATCATCGGGCTGTGGGCCGGCGCGGTGTACGAGCCCGCCGCCGTCAGCCTGCTGGCCAAGCAGGCCGGCTTCAACGAGGCCGCCGCGGCGAAGATCGTCTCGCTGGCAACCGCCGTCCTGTCGATCGGCACGATCCTCGGCTGCATCGCGCTGCCCGTCCTCGCCGAGCGCATCGGGCGGCGCGCGACGCTCGCGATCTACTTCGCGATCATGCTGGTGACGATTCCGCTGGCCTTCGGCTGGGCGTTCTATCTCAAGGGCGGGCTGGTCCCGTTCATCGCTCTGCTCTTCGTGCTCGGCTTCGGCGGCGGCAACTTCGCCGCCTTCAGCCTGTGGCTGCCGGAGCAATATGCGACGCGCGTGCGCGCCACGGCCTTCGCCTTTGCGACCTCGGTCGGGAGGTTCATCGGCGCCGGCGTCAACTTCGCGCTCGCCGCCATGGTCGCCGCGATGCACACCATCGGCACGCCCGTGGCGCTGACCGCGATCGCCTTCCTCGTCGGGATCGCCATCGTGCCGCTCGCGATCGAGACGAAAGGCGAGACGCTGCCCGCCTGACGCCCGCAGGCCCGCGACACCGAAGTCCGGGAACCAAAAATGAACCGCTCCGGTTCTTCTGCAAAGAGGCCGGAACGATTGCCATGGACGCAGTAAAGAAGCCGTCCACCAGAGGCTTCGCCTCGATGGATCCGGAAAAGCAGCGCGCCATCGCCCGCAAGGGCGGCGAAAGCGTGCCGAACGAGAAACGCAGCTTCTCGCAGAACCCGCTGCTCGCCGCCGAGGCGGGCCGCAAAGGCGGTCACAGCGTGAAGCCCGCCAAGCGCAGCTTTTCGCAAGATCATGCCCTGGCCTCGGAAGCGGGGCGGAAGGGCGGCCATGCCTCGCATGGCATGACGGCGCGCAAGCGCGCCGAAGGTCTCTAAGCTCTCTTCGGAAAAAACGGCGCGCCGCCTATTGCGACGCGCCCTTGTTAAGTTCTTACTCCGCAGCTGCCACCGGCTTCCGCCCGTGCGAGGAGTGACCGCCTTTGCGGCCAGCCTCCGACGCCAGCTTGTGGTTCTGCGAAAAGCTCCGCTTGTCGTTCGGCACGCTGCGACCGCCCTTGCGCGCAATTTCGCGCTGCTTCTCGCGGTCCATCGACGCAAAACCTCGGGTCGATGTCTTGGCTTCGCTCGTCTGCATCGAACGCCTCCCTATCGAAATAACGGTGTTGCATGGCTAACAAGCGACCTTCGCCGTAGTTCCCCGAAAAGCGTCGCAACAACGACAGGGAGCGGAGAAGAACTAATACAAATCAACTAGTTACGTTTTTGGATGGCCAACGGCATAGGTCGTTGATCAGGCACGAGCCGCACAGCGGCGCTCGCGCCTTGCATACGTAGCGCCCGTGCAGGATCAGCCAATGGTGAGCGTGGCGCTTGTATTCGTCCGGGATCGCCCGCTCGAGGCCCAGCTCCACGTCGAGAGGCGTCGCGCCAAGCGCCAGCGGGATGCGGTTCGACACCCGGAAGAGGTGCGTGTCGACGGCGATGACCGCCACGCCGTAGGCGTTGTTCAAGACGACGTTCGCCGTCTTTCGCCCGACACCCGGCAGCGACTCCAGCGCCTCGCGCGTCGCTGGCACCGCCCCGCCGAAGTCCTCGACGAGCCGCTTCGACAGCGCAACGACGTTCTTCGCCTTGGTGCGGAAAAGGCCGATCGTCTTGATGAGCTCGCGCACCCTCTCCTCGCCGAGCGCCAGCATCTTCTCCGGCGTGTCGGCCAGCGCGAAGAGCGCCGGCGTCGCCTTGTTGACGCCGGCATCCGTGGCCTGCGCAGATAGCACCACCGCGACGAGGAAGGTGAAGGCGTTGAGCGAGGTGAGCTCGCCCCTTGGCTCCGGCTCGCGTTCCTGGAAGCGCCGGAAAATCTCGGCCACCTCGGCGCGCGGCAGGGGCTTGGCCCGGCGCTTGGGCGGCTTTGGCGGTGTCTTCGCCCGCGACTTCGCCGCCGCGGCGACGATTTGCGCCGCTTCTTTCGCGCCTCCGGTGGGTGTCTTGGCTTTCGGCGTCATCTTGGCTTGTCTAGAATGCGCGAGCCGTATCGAGAAGAGACCGCATGCCCGACGCGCCGACCGAAACCGCGCCCGACGACCTGCTCCTCGCCCTGCACCTCGTGCCGCACCGCTCCCTGAAGCGCGCCCAGTTCCGGCTCTTGATGGGCATCTTCGCACTGGTCGCGGTGTTCTCGTCCGCGCCCTTCGTGATCGCCGGCGCTTGGCCGGTCGGCGGCTTCATGGGGCTCGACATCCTCATCGTCTACCTGGCGTTTCGCGCCAACTTCCGCGCCGCCCGCGCCTACGAGGACATCCGGGTGACGCCGCTGCAGCTCCTGCTTGCCAAGGTGAGCGCCAAGGGGCGGCGGGCGGAATGGACCTTCCATCCCGCCTGGGTATCGCTGGACAAGGTGGAGCACGACGAGTTCGGCCTGCAACGCCTGGCTCTGCGCTCGCGCGGCAAGAGCGTCGAGGTGGCGGCCTTTTTGGGCGCCGATGCCAAGGCGGATGTCGCGTCGCGGCTGTCGCGGGCCCTGGCCGAAGCACGCCGCGGACCCCGGTTCGTCTCGCCCCCGTGACCTGGAAGGTCGCGACGAAACAAGCCGCTGGATAGCAAAACGGCCGCTCCGGGGGCGGGAGCGGCCGTCTTAATGGGCGATCGACCATTTGGGGGGCAGATCGATCGCTCGGTTGCAGAACCCGTCAGAGACGGCCCAGTTCCACCAGGTCGCGATTTATTTTCGGAAGCTCGGCCTTGGCGATTCCCACGAGTTTGGCGTCATCGCCGGAGGCGGCGTAGGTCGCATAGAGATCCCGCAGCTGCTCCAGCGCGAGCTTCTGGCGCGCCTTGTAGATGTCGTCGAAGTCCTTGCCGTTCAGCCCCTCGAGGTTGTCGAGGTCCTCCTGGCCGACCGAGGCGCTCATCGTGGCGAGCTTGCGCGTCTCGGGGCTGACGCCGTCGAGCGCCACCGAGCGCCCGGTGATGACCTTGTCGCCGCCGAGGTCGGCCTTGATCCAGTCGCCGATCCGGTTGGCGGTCAGCGTCTGGTCGCGGGCCTGGTCGTGGGCAAACGACTTCAGCTTCGCGCTCTTCGAGTTCTCGAGCGCGAACCGGCTGGAGCGATCGAGAAAGTCGATGTCCTGATTCGCGTGGGTCAAGAAGGCGTCGGTCATCAGCGACGCGGCGGAAGCGGTGCTCGGGCTGGCGAGCGAGAACGCGGCGGCCACCACAGCGGCGCCGAGCGTAGAACGGACGATCATGGTGCTATCCCCTCAGAAAGCGGCGGGGCCCGTGCAGACCTCGTTGCCATACAAACGTCGCAGACGATTGTCGGTTCCGCAGCCGAACCCGCTGGTTCGGATATACGCATGCAACTTTCGTCGGGCAAGGCATCGTTAACCGCCTCGCGCTTTGATCCGCTGGCTCTAGAGGGGAGCCCTTACGCATGAGTCTCGTTCGTTGCGCCGCGATCACACTTGTCGCCGCCCTGGCTGCGCCGGCCTTCGCCGCACCGGCTTGGGCCGCGCCGCCGACCAAGGCCTTCGACTGCCGGAAGCCGCACACCGCCGTCGCGCGCACGATCTGCGGCTCGCCCGAATATGTCGCGATGGACCGCGAGATCGCCGCGCTGACCGACCGCGCCAGGGCCGAGCTGTCGCCGGGCGAGCAGAGCCAGCTCGTCGCCTCGACGGCCCGCTTCACGCGCCAGCGCACGGGCTGCGAATGGGCCGCCCACAATTCCGCCCATCCCGGCACGGCGATCGACGAATGCGTCCGCGCGAGCCTTGAGGAGCGCGTGCGCCGCCTGCGCGGCGTCGTCGGCCGCGCCGGCAACGAGATGACCGCCCGCTAGCGCGTCGCTCCGCTCACAAAGGCTAATGGACCGCGCCAGCGCGGCCCGGCATCCTGCCGGCGTTCCCATGCGCGCTTCGTCGTGGGACAAACCAGTTCGTCGAAGAAGGCTCAGGCCGCGGCGGTCGGGGGGTAGAAGATCGGCGTCTGCGGATCGCGGTGCCAGTCGTATTCGGCGCAGACCGACGTCATCAGCTTCACCTTCTTGTCCATCGCGCCGACCCAGTCCTTGAGCGCCGCGACGCCCGCGGGGTCCGTCTTGTCGTCGAGCAGCGGCCAGACGCCGCCGCCGCCCGGGATCATCAAGACGTCGGGCGGGTCGGCGAGCGCCTGCTGCATGTCGACGTCGGGCAGCACGGCCGGGCCGTTAATGCTGCGCACGCTCTCGACCGAGCGCGCGATCAGTGTGATGCAAAACGGGTAAGGTCCCGGCGACGCATAGCCCTGGCCGAGATAGCGGGCGATCGAAAAGGCCTCGGCGAAGCCGAACACGTCGATGGGCTCGAAGCCGTCGAAGACGAGGATGCCGACCCAGCATGTCGGCGGGCGCTTGTCGTCGCCGCTCACTACAGCCGCCTGAACGTGCCGTGGTACTGGCTGAACGTGAGATCGGAGCCGGTGATGTTGGTGACGATCGTAAACCGGGCGTAGTCCTCGATATGGACCACCGTGCTCTTGTCGGACTCCTGCCAGGTGACGAGGAAGATATCGTCGGTAATCGGCTCGACGGCGATCGTGACGGTTTCAGACCCGACCTTTTGCCCCGTCTTGTCGAGGTTGTAGTAGGTCATCGACGTCGCGGAGGTGAAATCGAGCTCGACGCGGAAGGCGCCGAAGTCGACGTCATAGCGATGGCCCACGCCGGGAAACGATGCCGTCATCGCGTGGCCTCACGAGCGGATGAAGAGGCGGCCGTCAGGCGAGCAAAAGAACAGAGTAGGCGAAGCCTCATGGCTGCCTCCTGAAAAGAATATAAAGTGATGAATACTTATACGTGGCGGCGACAGCTTCTTCCTATCGCCAGCCTACAGAGGTCTAAGTCTCCAGCAGCTCAGTGACAAGCGCCCGACGCCAGCGGCAGCTTAGACTTTCGCTCAATCGTAGACTTTAGCAGTACGTGCAGCGGCCCTCAAAAGCGAGCGCCGCGGCGAGTCATGCCCCGCTCAAGTTCTCGAAAAAGTCCTTCATCTTGGCGAAGAAGCCGGACGCTTCGGGGTGCGTCTTGTGCGAGCTCTCGGCCTCGAACTCGGCGAGCAGCTCGCGCTGGCGGCGGGTGAGGCTTTGCGGCGTCTCGACCGTGGTCTGGATGTAGAGGTCGCCGATCTCGCGCGAGCGGAGCACCGGCATGCCCTTCGAGCGCACCTTGAACTGCTTGCCGGACTGCGTGCCCTCGGGGATCTTGACCTTGGTCTCGCTGCCGTCGACGGCACGCACCGCGATCTCGCCGCCGAGCGCCGCCTGCACCATCGAGATCGGCACGCGGCAGAAGAGATCGGCGCCGTCGCGCTGGAAAAACGGGTGCGGCTTGGTCGAGACGAAGATGTAGAGGTCGCCCGACGGGCCGCCGCGCGTGCCGGCCTCGCCTTCGCCCGAGAGGCGGATGCGGGTGCCGTCCTCGACGCCCGCCGGGATGTTGACCGAGAGCTGGCGCTCGCGCGTCACGCGGCCGGAGCCGGCGCAAGCGGTGCACGGGTTGTCGATCATCTCGCCACGGCCCTGGCAGGTCGGGCAGGTGCGCTCGATCGCGAAGAAGCCCTGCTGCGCGCGCACGCGGCCCTGGCCGTGGCACATCGAGCAGGTGCGCGGCTTTGCGCCGGGCTTGGCGCCGGTGCCCGAGCAGGCGTCGCAGGAGACGGAGGTCGGCAGCTTGAGGCTCGCGGTCTTGCCGTGGAAAGCCTCCTCGAGCGTAATCTCCATGTTGTAGCGCAGGTCCGAGCCGCGCCCGGCGCCGCCGGCGCCCTGGCGGCCGCCGCGCCGGCCCATCATGTCGCCGAAGAGATCGTCGAAGATGTCGGCCATCGACGAGCCGAAGCCGTCCGCGGCGAAGCCCCCGCCCATGCCGCCGTTCTCGAAGGCGGCGTGGCCGTAGCGGTCGTAGGCCGCACGCTTCTGCGGGTCGGACAGCGTCTGGTAGGCCTCGTTCAGCTCCTTGAACTTGACCTCGGCGTCCTTGTTCCCGGGGTTGCGGTCGGGGTGATATTGCATCGCCGCCTTTCGGAAGGCGGACTTCAACTCGACCTCGGTGCAGGTGCGGGTCACGCCCAGCACCTCATAAAAATCGGCTTTGGCCATCTCAGGTGATCCCGCGCCGGTGCCGGTCCGAGCCGCACGACGACGCTTCTTTTCTAACGCAAGATTTGATCCGGCCTTCTCCCACAAAAGGCCGGACACACGAAACCCACAAAAAACGGGCCGCCGAAGCTCGGCGGCCCGTCGATCCTGGGTTCAACAGGCCGATCAGGCGGACTTCTTGTGGTCGTCCGGGCCGACTTCCTTGAAGTCCGCGTCGATGACGTCGTCCTTCGAGCCGTCGTGGGCCGGGCCCGCCTCGCCCATGTCGCCCGGCGCGGCACCCGTCTCGCCCTGCGCCTTGTACATGGCCTCGCCGAGCTTCATCGACGCCTGGACGAGATCGTTCGTCCGCGCCTTGATCGCCTCGACGTCGTCGCCCTCGAGCGCGGACTTGAGCGCCGTCACTGCGCTCTCGATCGCGCTCTTGTCGGCGGCCGAGACCTTGTCGCCGTAGTCGACCAGCGACTTCTCGGCCGAGTGGACCATCGCCTCGCCCTGGTTCTTGGCGTCGACCAGCTCGCGGCGCTTCTTGTCCTCCGCGGCATTCGCCTCGGCATCCTTCACCATCTTCTCGATGTCGGCGTCCGACAGGCCGCCCGAGGCCTGAATGCGGATCTGCTGCTCCTTGTTGGTCGCCTTGTCCTTCGCCGTCACGTTGACGATGCCGTTGGCGTCGATGTCGAAGGTGACCTCGACCTGCGGCATGCCGCGCGGCGCCGGCGGGATGCCGACGAGGTCGAACTGGCCGAGGATCTTGTTGTCCGCCGCCATCTCGCGCTCGCCCTGGAAGACGCGGATGGTCACGGCCGTCTGGTTGTCCTCGGCGGTCGAGAAGACCTGGCTCTTCTTGGTCGGGATCGTCGTGTTGCGGTCGATGAGGCGCGTGAACACCCCGCCGAGCGTCTCGATGCCGAGCGACAGGGGCGTCACGTCGAGCAGCAGCACGTCCTTGACGTCGCCCTGCAGCACGCCGGCCTGGACCGCGGCGCCGATGGCGACGACCTCGTCCGGGTTGACGCCCTTATGCGGCTCCTTGCCGAAGAAGGACTTCACGACCTCCTGGACCTTCGGCATGCGGGTCATGCCGCCGACCAGGACGACCTCGTTGATCTCGCCCGCCGTGAGGCCGGCGTCCTTGAGCGCCTTCTTGCAGGGCTCGACGGTCTTCTGGATCAGGTCGTCGACGAGCGACTCGAACTTCGAGCGCGAGAGCTTCAGGGTCAGGTGCTTCGGGCCCGAGGCATCCGCCGTGATGTAGGGCAGGTTGATCTCGGTCTGGCTCGCCGAGGACAGCTCGATCTTGGCCTTCTCCGCCGCCTCCTTGAGGCGCTGAAGGGCGAGCTTGTCCTTGGTCAGGTCGATGCCCTGCTCCTTCTTGAACTCAGCCGCCAGGTACTCGACCAGACGCGTGTCGAAGTCCTCGCCGCCGAGGAAGGTGTCGCCGTTGGTCGACTTCACCTCGAAGACGCCGTCGCCGATCTCGAGGATCGACACGTCGAACGTGCCGCCGCCGAGGTCGTAGACCGCGATCGTGCCGGAGCCCTTCTTGTCGAGACCGTAGGCGAGCGCGGCCGCCGTCGGCTCGTTGATGATGCGCAGCACCTCGAGGCCGGCGATCTTGCCGGCGTCCTTGGTGGCCTGGCGCTGGGCGTCGTTGAAGTAGGCCGGGACGGTGATGACGGCCTGCGTGACGCTCGAGCCGAGATGGGCCTCCGCCGTCTCCTTCATCTTCTGCAGGATGAAGGCGGAGATCTGCGAGGGCGAGTACGGCTTGCCGTCGGCCTCGACCCACGCATCGCCGTTGGGGGCCTTGATGATCTTGTAGGGGACGAGGCCCATGTCCTTCTTGGTCATCGGGTCGTCGTAGGTGCGGCCGATCAGCCGCTTGATCGCGAAAAAGGTGCGCTCGGGATTGGTGACGCCTTGACGCTTGGCCGGCTGGCCCACAAGCCTTTCGCCGTCGTCCGTAAAGGCGACGATCGACGGCGTGGTGCGCGCGCCTTCCGAGTTCTCGATGACCTTAGGCGTCGAGCCTTCCATGACGGCGACGCAGGAATTGGTGGTGCCGAGATCTATGCCGATGACTTTCGCCATGTGTGCTTCCTTTCGTGTCGCAGAACCGCCGGTCCCCGAAGCGGACCGGTTCATGGGCGCCGTTTTGGGCGGACCAATCGGTGCCCGGTCCCCGATGTGTGTGAGATTGGCATTGGCAAGCGAGGCCGCAAGGTGGCCGGTATATAAGAGGGTGATTCAAGCGCGCAAGCGATCGCTCCCCCTTGCGCGAACAGGGATTTTTGCAGGCGTCGCGGCATGATCGCCAGGCGCCGCATCGCGCTCGGGCTCGCGGCCTTCGCCTTCGCCGCCGGCGGGCCGACCGATGCCGGTGCCCAGTTGCAGCTGCCCGGCGCGCTCGGCGGCAGCCCCGCCGGCACGCCGCCGCGGGAGAGCGGCAATACCGGCGGCAGCGAGGGTCCGAAGGCGGCGCCGAAGCCGATCGTCGTCAAGCCGCCGACCGAGGACACGATCCTCGGTCATGCCCTGGTGCGCAACGGCGTCGACGGGGCCATGACCTTCGACCGGCAGGGGCAGGCGGCCGCCGGCGACGTCGCCCTCACCAAGCTCTCGGTCACCGGCGACAAGATCTCGTCGCCGACCAAGACGTGCAGCCTCGACGTCGCGCTCGCCAGCCCCATCGTCGCCAAGGCCGCCGGCCGACCCGCCGGGGCGATCCGCTACGAGGTGCCGCTCGCCGCCTGCCCGTTCACGATCGACGTGCTCGACGGCGCCGTCCTCGTCGCGACCCCGACGCCGACCTGCGAGTTCAAGGCGGCCGACTGCCGTGTCGAGCTCGGCGGCCTGTGGGGTCCTGCGGCGGCCGACATCACCGACAAGCGCGCCAAGGACCTCGAGCGCGAGCGCGTGCGCATCGAGACGACGATGCGGGCGAACTTCCGCGTGCTGCTGCACCGCGCCGGCAAGGACAGGGCGGCGGTGAAGGCGCTGGCCGGCGAGCAGGCCGGCTTCTCCTCGCAGCGCGAGATGGCCTGCCGCGACTACAAGAACGAGAGCGTGCACGGCTTCTGCTCGACGCAGATGACTGAGGCCCGCGTGCTCGCGCTGCTCTCGAAGTTCGGCCCCGACCTCGAGAAGGAGGAGCACCGCCACGCCGCGCACGACCGCGCCAAGGCCACGCGCGCCGCGCCGGCGGCAGCGCCGGCCGACGAAGAGGCGCCGGCGCAGGACGCGTCTCCCGAGCGCTAGTTTGAGAGATAAAGCACCGACGTGTGATCGCAGGTGCCGCGCCGTGCGGAACCGCCGATGTGAGGTGCGGGTTGTATAATCACATCTCACATCGGGGAATGGAATGACCTTGACTTACAAGACGGCTCTTCTCGCCGCGGTCGGCGCTCTTGCCCTCGCCGGTGCGACCCCCGCTTTCGCGGGCTCGCCGGCCACCGACGCCTTCGTCGCCAACGTGCATCCGAATGTCGACTTTCTCGACAACGCCAGCCGCCTGGCGCTGAAGGCGTCGACCAACGCCAAGATCCGCGCCTATGCCCGCGCCGAGGCGACCCAGCAGACCCTCGCCGGCAACCAGCTCGTCGCCTGGACGCAGACGCAGACGCCGGGCGGCATCGCCGTCGCGACCGGCGCGCCCGCGGTCACGGCGGTGCCGGTGGTCGGCGCGCCGGTGGCCGTCGCCACGGCCGTCCCGCTCGACGTCGCAAACGGCGTCGGCGATGTGCTGACCGGCCGCTCGGTGGCCATCGACACGCCGCTCGAGCCGGCGCCGCTGACCGTCACCCGCACGCCGGCGCCCGGCACGCTCCTGCCCTCGCAGCAGACCGACATGGACCGCCTGTCGACCATGAGCGGCAAGCGCTTCGACGCCTTCTTCGTCACCACGCAGAAGGACGCGCTGCGCCAGCTCTCGGTGCTCTACACCGACTACATCGCCAACGGCGACGACCCGGCGCTGCGCGCGCTGGCCGAGCGCCAGCTGCCGCTGGTCAAGCGGCGCCTGGACGAGCTGCGCGCGATGTAGAAAAACGCGAGACCGTTTGACGACAAAGCCCCGGCGCGAGCCGGGGCTTTTTTCGTTTGGAGTACAGTTCGGGGGTGCTGCTCGTCAGAAGAGGCCGCCGGCCGGGCCGCCCGTCGCGGTGCCGCACAGCGGGTGCGCGTGGCCCGAGCTCATGCCGTGGCAATGGTCGTGCACCGTGCCCTCCAGGTCGACGTGCACGCTCTGCTCGGTGTCGTAGGCCGGGTCGGAATAGATGCCGAAGGCATTGGCCGTCGACACGGTGCCGGCGGCGAGCGCGGCGGCGAGGGCGAGGGCGGCGAGGGTTTTCATCGTCTCTAGGTCTTCCGTGCTGGCGCGCCCGATTGCGCGTCCGTGGAGGTCAAGATCGCGCACCCGCATTGCACACGCGTCAGCCGCGCGTGACAAAAGATGTCGGGCGCCGGCTGCGCGACTTCAGCTTCCGGCGAGCCGCATTTTGATCTGCCGACAGGTCCGTAAACGCCCTACCCTTCCCCCTGCCCTGCCCACGGGCCATATTCGGCGGATGTCGAGACCACCGAAGAAGACCGGGCGACCGCGCGCCGAGGAGACCAAGGTCGCGCCGGCCAAGCCCTCGCCGCGCCCGAGTTCCCCCAAGCCCACCGGCAAGAGCAAGGCGGCGAAGCCCGAGGTGAAGCCGCTCGGCGAGCACCTCGCCGCCCTGCTCAACCCGGCCCTCAACATCCCGCGCCCCTCGCAGCACCCCAGCGGCTTCGAGGAGGGCCGGGCGCGCTTCGAGGCCGACGCCGACGGGCCGGTGTCGCGCATCGACCAGAAATTCGTCGACATGTTCGGCCTCGAGCCCGACGGCAGCCTCGACACCGCGCCGCCGCCCGCCGCCCGCAAGCCCGCGCACGACGCCGACGCGGCGCACCCGCACGGCATGACCGGCGCGGCGGCCACCGCCGACTCGCTCGCCGCGCTGCTTGCCGCCGGCGACCCCAACATCCAGCAGGGCAAGGCCTGGACGCCGCACCGGCCGCACCGCCCCGACAAGTCGGAGGGCGGCGTCGCCTTCGAGCTCGTGTCCGAGTACGAGCCCAAGGGCGACCAGCCCACCGCGATCGCCGAGCTCGTCGCCGGCGTCGAGCAGCACGAGCGCGATCAGGTGCTGCTCGGCGTCACCGGCTCCGGCAAGACCTTCACCATGGCGCAGGTGATCGCCCGCACCAACCGGCCCGCGCTGATCCTGGCGCCCAACAAGACGCTCGCCGCGCAGCTCTACGGCGAGTTCAAGAGTTTCTTCCCCAACAATGCGGTGGAGTACTTCGTCTCGTACTACGACTACTACCAGCCCGAGGCCTACGTCCCGCGCACCGACACCTACATCGAGAAGGAATCATCGATCAACGAGCAGATCGACCGCATGCGCCACTCCGCGACGCGCGCGCTGCTGGAGCGCGACGACGTCATCATCGTCGCCTCGGTCTCGTGCATCTACGGCATCGGCTCGGTCGAGACCTACACGGCGATGACCTTCACTGTGCGCAACAACGAGAAGATCGACCAGCGCCAGCTCATATCAGACCTCGTCGCGCTGCAGTACAAGCGCTCCGCCGGGGACTTTTCGCGCGGCGTGTTCCGCGTGCGCGGCGACACGGTCGAGCTGTTCCCCGCCCACTACGAGGACCGCGCCTGGCGCGTCTCGTTCTTCGGCGACGAGGTCGAGAGCATCGTCGAGTTCGACCCGCTCACCGGCAAGAAGACGCAGGACCTCGACTTCATCAAGATCTACGCGAACTCGCACTACGTGACGCCGCGCCCGACCCTGCTGCAGTCGATCAAGGGCATCAAGGGCGAGCTGCGCCAGCGCCTCGACGAGCTTTACCGCGGCGGCCGATTGTTGGAGGCGCAACGGCTGGAGCAGCGCACTCTCTTCGACCTCGAGATGATGGAGGCGACCGGCTCCTGCGCCGGCATCGAGAACTACTCGCGCTACCTGACCGGCCGCAAGCCGGGCGAGCCGCCGCCGACGCTGTTCGAGTACCTCCCCGACAACGCGCTCGTCTTCACCGACGAGAGCCACGTCACCGTGCCGCAGATCGGCGGCATGTACCGCGGCGACTTCCGGCGCAAGGCGACGCTCGCCGAGTACGGCTTCCGCCTGCCGTCCTGCATGGACAACCGCCCGCTGCGCTTCGAGGAATGGGAGGCGATGCGGCCGCAGACCGTGCACGTCTCCGCGACGCCCGGATCGTGGGAGATGGAACGGACCGGCGGCGTCTTCGTCGAGCAGGTCATCCGCCCGACCGGCCTCATCGACCCGCCCGTCGAGGTGCGCTCGGCCCGCACCCAGGTCGACGACCTCCTGGACGAGGTGAAGCAGGTCTCTGCGCGGGGGTATCGCACGCTGATCACCACGCTGACCAAGCGCATGGCCGAGGACCTCACCGAGTACCTGCACGAGAACGGCGTGCGCGTGCGCTACATGCACTCCGACATCGACACGATCGAGCGCATCGAGATTATCCGCGACCTGCGCCTCGGCGCCTTCGACGCGCTCGTCGGCATCAACCTGCTGCGCGAAGGCCTGGACATCCCCGAATGCGCGCTCGTCGCCATCCTCGATGCCGACAAGGAGGGTTTTTTGCGCTCCGAGACGTCGCTGGTGCAGACCATCGGGCGCGCGGCGCGCAACGTCGACGGCAAGGTGATCCTCTACGCGGACACGGTGACCGGCTCGATGCAGCGCGCCATGGCCGAGACGGCGCGCCGCCGCGAGAAGCAGGAGGCCTACAACAAGGAGCACGGCATCACGCCGGCCTCGATCAAGCGCAACATCGCCGACATCCTCTCCTCAGTCTACGAGCAGGACCACGTGACGGTGGACGCCGGGCTCGCCGAGGCCGGCGACGCGATGATCGGCCACAACTTCAAGGCCAATCTCGCCGACCTCGAGAAGCGCATGCGCGAGGCCGCCGCCAACCTCGAGTTCGAGGAGGCGGCTCGGCTGCGCGACGAGGTCAAAAGACTTCAACAGGTCGAGCTCGCCGTCGGCGCCGACCCGATGGCCTCGCAGACCGAGGTCGAGCGCTCGGCCGGCGGCTACGCCGGCGAGCGCAAGTACGGCCGCGCCGCCAACGTCCCCGCCAACCGCCCGCACAAGCCCACCGACGACGAGATGGGCCCGCACAATTTCGGCGGCGGCGAAGCCGGGCCGCGGAGAGGCGCGCCCGTGCCGGCCGGGCGCAGCACGGCGGGCAAGGGCGGGACGCGGGTGTACCGGGGGAAGCGGCGGGGATGACGCCGTCGTCCGGCTGAAACGCTGCCGCGCGTCCTTCTCCCGTCCCGACGGGAGAAGGTGGCCTCCGCGTCAGCGGAGGTCGGATGAGGGCGGTGCCGGAGAAGGTGCGATGCGGGCCGGTCGCCCGGGCGCCGCAGCCAATGCCAACCTCCCTCATCCGACCCGACTTCGTCGGGCCACCTTCTCCCGCAAGCGGGAGGAGGAAGGCGCGGGCGCCTCCCGTCCCGACGGGAGAAGGTGGCCTCCGCGTCAGCGGAGGTCGGATGAGGGCGGTGCCGGAAAGGGTGCGTACGGGCCGGCGCCCGGGCGCCGCAGCCAATGCCAACCTCCCTCATCCGACTCGACTTCGTCGGGCCACCTTCTCCCGCAAGCGGGAGAAGGATGCGCGGGCGCTGCACAGCACGGCGGGTATACAGGGGGGAAGCGGAGAGGGTGAGTGCTGCTCAGCTGCTCGCTGCTGCACGAAGAGAACGTTACGAGCGGTTATCCGTCTCTCATCGCCGTTGATGGTCTAAGTCGCCGGGCCGCCGCCGGCGAAAACCTCGCCGCTGCCTTCGACCTCGACCCGAGGCGAGTCCGGGTCGCTCGGGTCGCTCGGATAGCTCACGGTCACGCCGAGCCCGGCGCCTGCGCCAAGACGCGGCACCGTCTTTTCCCAACCGAAGCCACCGTCGGCGCCGACCGGCGCGGTGCCGAAGAGCTGCGGCGCCAACACCTTGATTGCCACCTCGATCCCCGGCGGGAAGCCGGCACCCTCGACGAAAATGGACGTCGTCGGGCTGTGAGGCGTGGCGTCGTTGGCGCCGCTGATGCTGACGGTCGCCGTCTGGACATCACCCATAGGAGCCCCTTGTTGCCATGACATTACTGTCGTATCGCGGGCGCGTACTGGCCGTAACTAGACTTCCGTCTTATTGGAGCGTCTCGTCAGGCGACTTGAGGATCAAAGACACGCCGATACCGCCGGCGGCTCGCACAGTGCCAGGAGGTCAAGCGCCTTCGGGCGGTCGAGCTGGAGATCGGCGGGGACGCGATGGTGATTTAGCGCGAGGTCGAGCGCTCGGCCGGCGGCTACGCCGGCGAGCGCAAGTACGGCCGCGCCGCCAACGTCCCCGCCAACCGCCCGCACAAGCCCACCGACGACGAGATGGGCCCGCACAATTTCGGCGGCGGCGAAGCCGGGCCGCGGAGAGGCGCGCCCGTGCCGGCCGGGCGCAGCACGTCGGGCAAGGGCGGGATGCGGGTTTATAGAGGGAAGCGGCGGGGGTGACGCCGTCGTCCGGCTAAAACGCTGCCGCGCGTCCTTCTCCCGTCCCGACGGGAGAAGGTGGCCTCCGCGTCAGCGGAGGTCGGATGAGGGCGCTGCCGGCGAGGATGCGATGCGGCCCGTTGCCCGGTTGCCAGCCTCTCGCCAACCTCCCTCATCCGACCCGACTTCGTCGGGCCACCTTCTCCCGCCGCGCGGGAGAAGGAGCGCGCGGAGGCAAACGAGATGCCGCCGCCCAGGACTTCGGACCAGCTGCTCGCGCCGGGGATCAAACCAATGCGGAGGAGATCCTGTGGAACTCTCTGCGCAATCAACAGCTCGAGGTCAATTTAGGCGGCAGGTCTAGTGATCGCCAGCGGCGACCTCGCGGTCGCGCCAATCAAGATCGCTTGGCAGGACTTCAAAGGCGCAATTGCTGCGCCCCGGTGTCCGCCACCCGCTCGACCCAATTGCCGAGTCGCTGCGCCGCCAGTCCGGCGCCGCGCCCTACGCCGACAGCTCCGCGTCCATCTTGCCCGGCTTCGGCGGGTCGCCGATCAGCTCGCAGAGGGTTTCGCCGGTGCGCGCGAGGTGCTCGCCGAGGCGGGCCATCATGTGGTGCAGCACGACGAACGAAGCGGGCAGCGCCTTGGTCGTGTTGGCGCCGGCCCAGTCCCATCCGGCATCGGTGAGGCTCAGCCACAGCACGTTCTGCTCGCGGGTCAGCGTCTCGACGAGCCCGGCGGCCTGCAGCGCCTCGCGATCGGCCGCGTCCAGCGGCACGCCGAGGTCGTTCTGCGGCGCGTAGCCGTGGCGGGCGACGAGCGCGAACAGGATCAGCGTCTGCTCCGGGCTGACGACGCCGTCGCTGGCCTCGGCGATCTTGGCGAGCTCGCTCGCCGCTTGTCCCGTCATGTGTCGTCTCTCCGGTTGTCGCCTCGGCAGCGGCCGATGCGACAGCGCAACCGGCGGCGGGCGGCTTCGTTGCGCGGCTCCATCGATCATGACGCGCGCCCCTTCTCCCGTCCCGACGGGAGAAGGTGGCCTCCGCGTCAGCGGAGGTCGGATGAGGGCGGTGCCGGAACGGGCGCGATGCGGCCGGTCTGCCCGGGCGCCGCAGCCAACGCCAACCGCCCTCATCCGACCCGACTTCGTCGGGCCACCTTCTCCCGCCGGGCGGGAGAAGGGCGCGCGGAGGCGTTAGCGCCCCGGCCCGCTTCACGCGCATTTCACCATGTCTGCAACCCGAAATCTCAACCCTTTGCGGCCAAGCTTCCTCCATTGCCAGGGGAGGCACCTCATGTTCGAGACGGTCTTTTCACTCCAGGGGCGGCTGAAGCGGCTGCCGTATTTTTTCGGCACGATGGCCTTGGGCCTCGCGTTCGGCGCCGGGCTCGCGGCGATCTTGGTCGGCGGCACGATCGCGGCGACGGCGCACAGTTGGGGCACGCTGGCCGGCTGGGTCGTCTGCCTTCTGCCGCTCGTCGGCGTCCTGCTCTGGTGCAGCCTGTCGCTGCACGTCCGCCGCATCCGCGACATCGGCTGGGACCCGACCCTTGTCATCGCCGTCTGGCTGATCTTCAAGGTCGTGGACAGGCTGATCCTCGCCCCGCTCCTGCACACGCAGGGCAACGGCACCATGATCGGCGCCGTGGTGCAACTCGCCCTGTCGCTCGCCCTCCTGTTCTGGCCGAGCCACGATCAGGCGCAGGACGACGAGCGCTTTCTCCACCCCGGCCCGCCGCGCTTCCCGGAGCCATCGCAGGCTGTGCCGGCGCCCGTGCAGCGCCTGCCGCACCGCGTCGGCAGCGACGGCCGCGTCGTGTTCGGCCGGCGGTAGGCGCGGCGGTGCCGCGCTCCCCTTCTCCCGTCCCTACGGGAGAAGGTGGCCTCCGCGTCAGCGGAGGTCGGATGAGGGCGGTGCCGGAAAGGGCGCGATGCAGCGGGTTGCCCGGCGTCGGGGCGAATGCAAGCCTCCCTCATCCGACCCGACTTCGTCGGGCCACCTTCTCCCGCCTCGCGGGAGAAGGAGCGCGCGGAGGCATTGAAGATGCCGCCCAGGACTTCGGACCACCAGCTTGCGCGGGCGCGGAAGATGCGCCGGGATCAAACCACTGCGGAGGAGATCCTGTGGCGGTCGCTGCGCAACCGGCAGCTCGGGGTGAAGTTCAGGCGGCAGGTGCCTGTCGGCGCGTTCATCGCGGATTTCGCCTGTGTTGAGGCGAGGGTCGCCTTTGAGGTCGACGGGCCGTCGCACGAGGATGAGGGCGGCGCGCGGCGCGATGCGTGGCGCGACCGGTGGTTTGCCGACAAAGGATGGCGCGTCGTGCGCGTGCCGAATGCGTTGGTGATCACCGGCGGCGACTTGGCGCTCGCGCCGATCAAGCTTGCCTTGCAGGAGAGGCTGAAGCGCTGACGCGCGCCCTTCTCCCGTCCCGACGGGAGAAGGTGGCCTCCGCGTCAGCGGAGGTCGGATGAGGGTGGTGCCGGAGAAGGTGCGATGCGGCGGGTTGCCCGGCGTCGGGGCCAATGCCAACCTCCCTCATCCGACCCGACTTCGTCGGGCCACCTTCTCCCGCTGGGCGGGAGAAGGAGCGCGCGGGCGCCGACAGAGGTCCTTGTCGGAGACGGCGAGCGCCGACTTTGGCCCCATCCGAACGCGCCGCTCGCCGACAATGGCCCGGCGCGATGTCGGCGCGTGCCGACATCGCCCGCGATCGCACCCCAAAATCTCCCGCATAAGACGAAGGCACCGCCTTGTTCGCGGGCGCGAAAGGCCTAGCTTTAGCGCGACGGCTCGCCGCCGCGGCCGGCCGCGGAAAACCTTGAGGTGGCACATGGGCTTGTTCGATATGGCGAAGGGCGCGCTCGGCAGCGTGCTCGGCTCGGTCTCGCCGGAGACGGTGGCCGGCGCGGTGAACCAGGTCTACCCGGGCGGGCTCAACGGCCTGCTGCAGAAGGCGCAGGAGTCGGGCTACGGCTCGCAGGTGTCCTCCTGGCTCGGCCATGGGCCGAACGAGCCGATCACCGCCGACGACATCCACAACATCCTCGGCAACGAGTACGTGCAGCAGATCGAGCAGCACTTCGGCCTGCCGCAAGGCCAGATCGCCGACGTGCTGGCCAAGGCGCTGCCCGCCGCCGTCGACCAGCAGAGCCCGAACGGGCAGCTGCAGAACCCGCAATAATGACGCGAACGCAAAACGGCGGCGGGAGTGTCCCGCCGCCGCTTTTACCGTCCCCACCGCTCGTGTCTCGCGGGTGGCGGGGAGGATCCCTGGATCAGAGCCCGGCGAGGTAGCGGGTCGGGTCGACCGGCGTCGAGCCCTTGCGCACCTCGAAGTGAAGCTGCGGCGAGGACACGTTGCCGCTCTGGCCGGACATTGCGATCGTCTGGCCGCGCTTCACCTGCTCGCCGCGCTTCACGTCGAGGCTGCCGTTGTTGGCGTAGGCCGTGACGAAGCCGTTGGGGTGGCGGATCAGCACGAGGTTGCCGAAACCCTTGATCTCGCTGCCGGCGTAGGCGACCACGCCGCTCTCCGCCGCCTTCACCGGGGTGCCGTCCGGCACGGCGATGTTGATGCCGTCGTTGCCGGCCGCCTTGAAGCCCTGGATGATGCGGCCGTGCGCGGGCCAGCGGAACTCGGGGCCGCCCGACGACGCGACCTTCTCCTCGGCCGCCGGCGGCAGGCTGGCGGTCGGCGTCGTGTCGGCCTGCGCCTTGTGCGGGGCGCTCGCCGGCACCTCGCGGACGGGCTGCGCCTCAACCTCGGCCGTCGCCACCTTGGTGCGCCGCGTCTCGACCTTCTCCTCGGCCTTGGCCTGCTGGCGGGCCGCCTTGCGCTCGGCCTTGCTCGGCTCGCGCTCGGCCTTCTCCTCGCGCTCCAGCTTGCGGGCGGCGCGCTTGTCCTCGGCCTTGGTCCTCGGGTCGGCCTCGCCCATGCGGGCGGGCGCCGGGCCCTTCTTCCAGTGCATCACCTCGTCGTCGTGGCGGGCCTTGCGCGGCTCGTCGCGCTCGGTGACCTCCTCGCGGCGGACCTTCTCGACCTTGCGGTCGGCGGTCTTGCTCAGGTGCTCCTTGGCGAGACGCTCGCGGCCGTGCGGAACGCTCTCGGCGACGCGCGCGCCGCCGGCCTGGTAGATCGGGATCACGAGGCGCGTGCCGGGGCGGATGTCGGCGGCGGCACGGAAGCCGTTGGCGTGGATGAGCGCGTCCGTCGGCACATTGTAGCGGGCGGCGAGGATGGCGGCGGTGTCGCCGTCGGCGGCGGTCACCGACATGCCGCCCTGCGACGTCCAGGAGCCGTGGCCGGACGGCGCAGCGAACTCGGGCTTCGGCGGCGCGTAGCTGCGCGGCGCCTCGTAGCTCGCGACGCGGCTCGGCGCAGGCGCGGCGAGCGGATGCGAGGTCACGGCGCTGTGCGACTGGTAGGGCGGCGGCGCCATGTCGTCGGCGTTGGCGCGCGGCTCCAGGCTGCCGGTCGGCGCCCGGTCGGTCGAGGCCATCTTGAACGGGTTGCCGAGCGGGTCGCCGGTGAAGCGCGTCGTGTCGGCGCAGCCGGCGAGAAGGGCCGCAGTGGCGGCAGCGAACGCGAAACGGGCGACGAGGCGGACGCCGGAAGGGGCAACTGCATTACACATGACGCAACCTGTCAACGCGGGGGTTCGTTTCGCCATTAACGATGCGTCGAGTTAAGGACGGGTTTAAGATGAACAGGGCGCTCACCAAATCGCCTCGTTTGTAAATTTTAATATCCGTTAAGTATCTTTGCCGCAACAGGCCGGCACTTGACAGCGTCTACTCGGCTTGTCTGCCCAATCCGCCAATTGCGGCAGGCGCCCCGGCCGCGCTTGCGCCGGGCGGGCGGCTACCCACATGATGAACGAGACATCACGGCCGCGCTTCGGGCGGCCGTTCGCTTGGGCTCTTAAGGACACATGCGCGATCCCTACACCGTTCTCGGCGTCGCCAAAGGCGCCGGCCAGGACGACATCAAGAAGGCGTTCCGGCGCCTCGCCAAGAAGTACCATCCCGACCAGAGCACCGACCCCAAGGCGAAGGATCGCTTCGCCGAGGTCGGCGCGGCCTACGAGATCTTGGGCGACGAGAAGCGCCGCGGCCAGTTCGACCGCGGCGAGATCGACGCCGAAGGCAAGCCGCGCTTCCAGGGCGGCTTCGAGGGCTTCTCGGGCGGCGCCGGCGGGCGCGGCGGCTTCGACAATTTCGAGTTCAACTTCGGCGGCGCGCGCGGTGGCCGCGCCGGCGGCTTCGATGCCGCCGACATCTTCGCCGATCTCTTCGGCGGCGCCGCACCGCGCGGCCGCGCCGGCGGCTTCGGCCAGCAGCGCACGGCGGTCCGCGGCGAGGACGTGCAGGCGGCGACCACCATCACGCTCGCCGAGAGCGTGCATGGCGCAACGAAGCGGGTCAGCTTGCCGACCGGGCGCACGCTCGAGGTGTCCGTGCCGCCAGGCATCGAGGACGGCAAGTCGATAAGGCTGAAGGCGCAAGGCCAGCCGGGCGTGAACGGCGCGCCGGCGGGCGATGCGATCGTCACTGTGACGATCGCCCGCCACCCGCATTTCCGCGCCGACGGCGCGGACCTCCGCCTCGACCTGCCGATCACCCTCTACGAGGCGGTGCTCGGCGCGAAGGTGCAGGTGCCGACGCTCGAAGGCCAGGTCGAGATGTCGATACCGCCCGGCACCAACGGCGGCCGCACCCTGCGCCTGCGCGGCAAGGGCCTGCTGACGCCGGCGAAGACGCGCGGCGACCTGCTCGTGGCGCTGCGCATCGTGCTGCCCGATGATTCCGCGAGCCTCGCAGATCTCGCCAGGAAGCTCGCGGAGACGCAGCCCTACGAGCCGCGAAAGGCGATGAGCTAGCCGCCGATCACATCGGCGGCTTGGTGTCGCCCTTGCCGACGGCTACGAGCTTCGCGTCGAGCTTGCCGCCGGTCGGCGCGGCGACGGCGAACACGGTGGCGCCCTTCGTGACGATCGACTTGTCGGCGGGATCGAAGGCGACGATCGGCGCCGACGACGGCACGGCGATCTTCAGCTCCTGCCCGTTGTCGTAGGTGACGTCGATCATCTTGTCGCCGCCCGTGCCCGACGACGACTTGATCGTGCCGTTGGTCATCTTGGTCTTCGTCAGCGGCGCGCCGGTCGACTTGATCGTGCCGTTGGTCATCTTCGTCTTGGTCAGCTTGTCGCCGCCGGTCTTGTCCTCGATCGCGTCCCACGCGTAATGGCCCTCGGCCGTGCCGTTCATCGAAGCCGGGAAGACCACCACCTCGACCGCCTTCGGCGGGTTCTCGCCCTTGGTCGCGGTGCCGATGAACTTGCCGTCCTTCACCTCGTCGAGGCTCGAGGGGACGACCCACACGAACTTGGTGTCGCCGGCGAGCGCCAGCTCCTTGGTGCCGTCCGCGGTCTTCACCGTGATGGCGCTGTCGCTGACAGACTCGACGGTGCCGCGGATCCGCTCCGGCGCCGCCTGCGCGGCCACCGTCATCGCCAAAAGGCTCGCCGCCGCGATCCAACCTGCGCGCGTCATATGCATTCTCCCGCTGTCGTTGTTGTGGGCTTATGAGATGGCGCGGCAGCGATGGAAGTCCATCGGGCGCGATCGATTTGCGCCCAGCCAACTGCCGAGAAGATCTACGCCTTGCCGCCGCCGATCGGCGACTGGAAGCTGAGCCCGAGATCCCACGGAAAGTAGATCCAGGTATCCTGCGACACCTCGGTGACGAAGGTGTCGACGAGCGGCCGGCCCGCCGGTTTCGCATAGACCGTGGCGAGGTGCGCCTTCGGCAGCAGGTCGCGCATCACGCGCGCGGTCTGTCCCGTGTCGACGAGATCGTCGACGATGAGGATGCCCTCGCCGCCGCCGGCCGAAATCTCCGCGGCCATGCCCTTGAGGATCGTCGCCGCGCCCTGGGTGGCCTCGTTGGCGCCGGCCTCGCCGTGGTAGCTCGAGATCGATACCGTCTCGATGACGCGGATCGACAGCTCGCGCGCGACGATCGCCGCCGGCACGAGGCCGCCGCGCGTCACCGTCACCATCGCCGAGAACGGCCCCAGCGCGCTGAGCCGCCACGCGAGCGCCCGACAGTCGCGGTGGAACTGGTCCCAGGAGACCGGGAAGGCGCGGTTCTGCTCCATCACCCCGCCTCGAAGCCGCGCACCATCGTCTCGACGCGCGAGGCGACATCGTCGACCTCGTCGGCGTCCTTGCCGCGCACGACGATCTCGTTGTGGAACTGCCCATCGCGGATGCTCGGATACGACCCGATCGACACCGAGGGATGCGCGGCGGCGATCGCCGTCAGCGCGGCGGCGTAGGTGCCCTCGGGCAGGCGGCCGGCGGCGACCGACTTCGACACCGTGCGGCTGCCGACCTTCAGCTTCGGCGTCACCGCCTCGAGCATCATCTTCATGATCGCCGGCACGCCGGCCATCACGATGACGTTGCCGATCCAGAAGCCCGGAGCCTTCGACACCTCGTTCTCGACGAGCTCGGCGCCGTGCGGGATGCGGGCCATGCGGCGGCGCGCCTCGTTCAGATCCTCCGGCTTGATGCGCTCGAGCAGGAGCGCGATCGCCCGCGGGTCCTCGGAGATGCCGACGCCGAACGCCGCCGCAACAGCGTCGGCCGTGATGTCGTCGTGCGTCGGGCCGATGCCGCCCGTCGTGAAGAGATAGGTGTAGCGCGCCTTGAGGGCTTTGACGGCGGCGACGATCTCGTCGAGCTCGTCGGGGACGATGCGGACCTCGCGCAGGTCGATGCCGAGCTCGGTGCACCGATCGGCGATGACGCCGATGTTCTTGTCCTTGGTGCGCCCGGAGAGAATCTCGTCGCCGATGACGAGGATCGCCGCTGTGACGCTCATGCAGGCTCCAGCGCCTCGCCGCAGGCCCCTTGGAGCGAGCCGCGCAGCCGGTTCAGCCGCTCGATGAGCGCGACCATCTCGGCTTCCTCGATCTGCGCCATGCAGGACATGTCCTCGGGCACGGTGGCGGCCTTGCGCTCGAGCGCCTGTCCCGCCGGCGTGAGCAGGATCGTGACCTGCCGCTCGTCGGAGGGATCGCGCACGCGCCGCACGTAGCCGAGGCTCTCGAGGCGCTTCAGCAACGGGGTCAAGGTGCCGGAATCGAGAAAGAGCTTCGCGCCGATCTCCTTCACCCGCAGGCCGTCGGTCTCCCACAGCACGAGCAGCACCAGATATTGCGGATAGGTCAGCCCAAGCGGGTCGAGCAGCGCTCTGTACGCGCGCGTGAACGCGTGGGAGGTGGAATACACCGCAAAGCAGAGCTGCTTGCTTAGGGCGAGGGCCGGCGAGGCTGACATCAGGAAGATTTAGACGTTTTCTTCGGCCGCGCCACTTTCGATTGCGGGCAATTTAAAGCGCGCACAAGCGGCGCCCGCGCCCGGCTGCTTGCGGCGGTCGAGCGCACGCCACCAAATTGACTTGCGCGGCAGATGGAGTTCGCCTGAACTTGGTCGCCGACGCGCCGCGTTGGACCCGTTAGGAGTATCGAACAGGATGGGCTCGCCCATGACTCCCCTTTCGCTCGCCGGCCTGGCGCGAATCGCGCTCATCGCGAGCGGCCTCGGTCTTGCGATCGCGACGCCTGCTGCCGCGCGCGGGCCGGACTCGCTGGCCGACGAAGCGGCCGCCGTGAGCGATGCCGTCGTCAACATCTCGGCGACCCAGACGGTCGAGGACAAGAAGCAGGCGAGCAACGACGATTCCGACGGCCCGCAGAGTGCGCCGGGCCAGCAGGGCACGCCGTTCGACGACCTCTTCGACGAGTTCTTCAAGAAGCGTCACGGCGACGACGCGCCGCATCACGGCGAGCGCCAATCGAACTCGCTCGGCTCGGGCTTCGTGGTCGATCCCAAGGGGATCATCATCACCAACAACCACGTCATCGCCGACGCCAACGAGATCACCGTCATCTTCACGGACGGCCAGAAGCTGCGCGCCAAGGTGCTCGGCACGGACACCAAGGTCGACGTGGCGGTGCTGCAGGTTAAGCCGGAGAAGCCGCTGAAGGCGGTGAAGTTCGGCGACTCGGAAGCCATGCGCGTCGGCGACTGGGTGATGGCGGTCGGCAACCCGTTCGGCCTCGGCGGCACGGTGACCGCGGGCATCGTGTCGGCGCGCCACCGCAACATCGATAGCGGTCCCTACGACAACTACATCCAGACGGACGCCGCCATCAACAAGGGCAACTCCGGCGGCCCGCTGTTCAACATGGCGGGCGAGGTCATCGGCATCAACACGGCGATCCTGTCGCCGTCGGGCGGCTCGATCGGCATCGGCTTCGCGACGCCGGCGTCGACCGTGATGCCCGTGATCGACCAGCTCGAGAAGTACGGCGAGGTGCGGCGCGGCTGGCTCGGCGTGCGCATCCAGAACGTCGACGACACGATCGCCGAGAGCCTCGATCTCGGAAAGGTGCGCGGCGCGCTGGTGTCCGGCACCGACGCGAAAGGCCCCGCCGCCGCGGCCGGCATCGAGACCGGCGACGTGATCGTCTCCTTCGACGGCCACGACGTGAAGGAATCGCGCGAGCTGCCGAAGATCGTCGCGCTCACCCCGGTCGGCAAGGAGGTGCCGGTCGTCGTGATGCGCAAGGGCAAGCAGCTGACGAAGACGGTCCGGCTCGGCCGGCTCGACGACGTGACCAAGGTCGCGGCGACGAGCAGCGGCGCCAAGCCCGACGCCGCGACGCCGCCGGGCCCCGCCGCCGTGCAGAGCGCGCTCGGCATGACCTTCTCCGGCCTCACCGCCGAGACGCGGCAGAAGTTCACGATCAACGACAGCGTGTCGTCGGGCGTCGTCATCAGCGACGTCGCACCGAACTCGCCGGCTGCCGACAAGCAGCTGCATCCCGGCGAGATTCTGGTGGAGATCAACCAGGAGCCGGTGAGCGAGCCGGCCGCTGCCGCCGACAAGATCCGCGCGCTGAAGGGCGGCGCGAAGAAGACCGCGCTGCTGCTCGTCGCCAACGCGCAGGGCGAGGTCCGCTTCGTCGCGGTCCCGGTGAACTAGGCCGCGTCCGGCCGGCGGCGCCTCAAGCGTACTGCGCGATGCCGCTGCCGAACGACCAGTTCTCCTTCTTCACCTCGACGAGGTTGATGAAGACGTCCTCCTTGCGCACGCCGGGCGAACGGGCAAGCGCGTCAGCGACGGCCTGGTAGAAGGCCTTCTTCTGCGGCAGCTCGCGCGTGTTGTTGGCGGTGATCTGGATCATCACGAGATCGTCGCTGCGCGCGATATCGAGATAGCTCGGGCTGTAGAAGAACGCGTCGGCGTCGTGCTCGTGGACGACCATGAAGAGATCGTCCTTCGGCACCCCGAATGCTTGGCTCATGGCGCCGTAGATGCCGTCGACGAGCGCCTTCTTGTAGGCGGCATCCTTGCCGTGACGGAGCGAGATCCGAACGAGGGGCATCAGCTTTCTCCCTGCTTGAGCCGCGCCCAGCCAGGGCGCGCGAGATAGGCGACGTCGTACGCGGTGCCGCTCCGCGCCGCTTCTATGGGCGTGCGCAGAAGCACGGTGCGGGTCAGCCGCCAAGCCGTCGGATCGAGCGCCGACATCGCGGCGAGCACATCGGGATCGCCCAGCGCATCGGCGACGCGCGCCGCCTCGGACGCGCGCAGCGCCGCGGGGTCGACGTCGGCATCGAGCGCGACCTCGTCCTGCACCAGCGCGCGGACGTCGCGGCCGTCGCCTATGGCGCGCGCCGCGAGCGGAAGGCTGAGATCGACCGACGGCCGGCCGAACGCGGCGATGACGGCGCCGAAGCGATCGGGATCGGCCAGCATGCCCGTCGCCGCCGCAGCGTCCAGCCAGAGGTAGATCGAGGCGTAGACGTTCGCCGAGGCGCCGGCGACGCCGCGTGTGCGGATCGCGAACGCCTTGAAGGCGAGCTTGGGCGTCGCATCCCACTGCGGCCCGCGTGCCGCGGCCCGCGCGCGGATCGTCTCGAGCGCGTAGTCGGCCGGAAGCCGATGCGCGTACCGCAGTGCCAGCATGAGCGCCTCCTGTGTTCCAGGCTCGACATGGCGCGGCTCAATCATTAAAAACAGACATGATTGGATATTTCAGAGATTGTCTCTTGAAATGACTGTCACGCTGCATCCGCTCGATATCGAGACCGTCCAGGCCTTCGTTCTGGTCGCCGACTTCGGCAGCTTTACGCGCGCGGCCGAGGCGCTCGACACCTCGCAGGCGACGATCAGCCTGAAAGTGAAGCGCCTCGAGCAGCAGCTCGGCTGCCGCCTGCTCGACCGCACGCCGCGGCACGTGCGGCTCTCGGCGCGCGGCGACAACTTCCTGCCGGGCGCCCGCGACCTGCTTGCCGCGCACGAACGCGCCCTCGCCGCCCTCGCCCCGCCGCCGCCGCGGCGGCTTTCGCTCGGCATCAGCGATCATATCGCAGGCCCCGAGCTGCCGAGCCTCGTCGCCCGCCTCGCGGCGCACGATCCCGCCCTCGTCATCGAGGTCACCATCGGCGCCTCGCGCGATCTCGCCGCGCGGTTCGACCGCAACGACATCGACGCGGTGATCGTGCGGCGCGAGAGCGCGCACGAGGCGGGCGTGGTGCTCGCGACCGAGCGCTTCGGCTGGTTCGCGGCGCCCGGCTTCCAGCACCGCGCGGGCGAGACGCTCCGCCTCGCCACGCTCGCCGAGCCCTGCGGCGTCCGCGCCATCGTCGCGACGCTGCTCGACGAGGCCGGCATCCCCTGGGCCGCGGTCTATGTCGGCGGCGGCGTGATGGCGCTCGGCGCTGCGGTCAGCGCCGGCCTCGCCGTGGCCGCCCTGGCGCATCGCGTCGCGCCGCGCGACGCCGTCGAGGTCGGCGACGCGTTCGGCCTTCCGCCGCTGCCGGCCGCCGACGTGATGCTGCGCACGCGCCTCACCGACACCCGCTCGCAGGAGATCATGCGCCATGTCGGGGCCGCGTTCCGCGCGGTCGGCGCGCGCTGACGCGAGATCGCGTGCAATGGCGCAACACGACAACCTGAGGTGCGCCTGCCCAACGCTGCGTCAACCCAATCGCAACGATTAAGGCTCAGGGTTCCGGCGGGGATCACAAGGGTAAACGCACACCGATGTCACTCGCCGGACCGCCGACTGCCGGCGCCGCGCCATCGGGCGTGTACCGGGCCCCCACCAGCGCGCTGCGCCAGCGCGTCGAGACCGAGCAGCTCACCGCGACGATCGCCGCGCTGCCGCGCGCGGCGCTTGCCTTTCTCCTGCTGGCCTGCGTGCTGGCTGCCGTCGGATGGACCTCGTCGGCCCGCGGTCTCCTTGTCGAGCTTCTGGTGGCGAGCGCCGGCGCGGCGGCCGCGTCCGTCCTCGCCGCGAGCCTGCTCCAGCCGTCGCGCACCCGCCGCCTGCGGCTCGGGATCGCCGGCGCCGTGGCCTTCGTCGCCGGCGCCGCCCTCGCCGCCATGGTCGTCGTCGCGCTCGGCATCGCCGACGCGCCGCGCTGCGCGATCCTCGTCGCCGTCGTGGCGGCGGCGCTCGGCTGCACCGCGCTCGTCGGGCCGCTTGCCACGGTCGGCCTCCTTGCGCTCGCTCCCCTTGCGCTTGTCGGCACGCTGGGCCTCGTCCTGCACGGCGGCATCGAGATCGGCCTCGCGCCCTTCGTCCTGCTCGCGGCCGTCGGCATCGGCTTGAGCCTGCGGCAGAGAGAACAAGCCGACACCGCCGCGGCCTGCGACCGTCTGCGCGCCGACGATCTCGCCGAGACGATGGACACGCTGCTGCTCGACGAGGAAGCCGGCGCCCAAGGCTGGGTCTTCGAGACCGACGCGGCGGGGCGGCTGCGCGGTGCGGCGCCGGACATGGCGGCCTCGCTCGGCCAGCCCGCGTCGGCGATCGAACGCGCCCTGTTCAAGTCGCTGCTCGCGCCGAAGGCGGCCGGCGCGACGCCGAGCGAGGGGGCGCGCGCCGTCCGTCGCGCCATGGCCGATCGCAAGCCGTTCCGCGACCGGCTCGTCGAGATCGCGACGCCGAGCGGCGCCGTCTGGTGGAAGCTCTCCGGCAAGCCGCGCGTCGACGCGACGGGCGCCTTCGCCGGCTATCGCGGCTTCGGCAACGACATCACGGCGGCGCGCGGCACCGAGGCGCGCATCGCCTATCTCGCGAACTTCGATTCGCTGACCGAGCTGGCCAACCGCGAGAATTTTCGCACCCGCGTCGGGGCCGATTGCGCTGCGGCGGCCCTCGGCGGGCAGTGGCACGCCCTGCTCTACATCGACCTCGACGGCTTCAAGTCGACCAACGACGGGCTCGGCCATGCCGCCGGCGATCGCGTCCTGAAGGAGGCCGCGCGACGCCTCGCCGCGGCCGCCCCGGCCGAAGCGCTGGTCGCCCGCCTCGGCGGCGACGAGTTCGCGATCTGGCTCGCCGCGACGCCGGCCCGCGCCGACGATCTCGCCAAGCGCCTGCTCGACGTGCTCGGCGCGCCCTTCGACATCGACGGCATCGGCGTGGCGATCGCCGCAAGCATCGGCATCGCCTACGCGCCGCGCCATGCGACGACGCCCGACGCGCTGCTCGGCAAGGCCGACCTCGCGCTCTACCGCGCCAAGGCGGACGGCAAGGGCACCTTCCGCACCTTCGCCGAGGCCGACGAGATGGCGGTGATCGAGAAGCGCGCGCTCGAGGCCGACATCAAGCTCGCGCTCGCGCGCGGCGAGCTGGAGCTGCACTACCAGCCGCAGGTCGACCTCGCGACGGGCGAGGTCGCCGCCTTCGAGGCGCTGGTGCGCTGGCGCTCGCCGACGCGCGGGCTGGTGTCGCCGGCCGACTTCATTCCGGCCGCGGAGAGCTGCGGCCTCATCACGCCGATCGGGCGCTTCGTGCTGGCCCAGGCCTGCCGCGATGCCGCGACCTGGCCGCATGCCGTGCGCCTCGCCGTCAACGTCTCGCCGAAGGAGCTCGCCGAGCCCGATTTCCTGCACAGCGTCGCGCGCGCCCTGCAGCTCGCCGGCATGCCGGCCTCGCGCCTCGAGATCGAGGTGACGGAGGGCGTCTTCCTCGGCGGCTCGGCGCGCGCGCTGGGCCACCTGAACGCGCTGCGCGAAAGCGGCATCACGATCGCGCTCGACGACTTCGGGACGGGCTACTCCTCGCTGAGCTACCTGACCCAGTTCCCCGTCGACAGGATCAAGATCGACCGCGCCTTCGTGCGCAACATCCACAAGCTCGAGGACCAGGCGATCGTCGAGGCGATGCTGACGCTCGCCCGGCGGCTGTCCATCCGGGTCACCGCCGAGGGCGTCGAGACGGTCGAGCAGGCGTTCGCGCTGAAGTCGCGCCGCTGCGACGACCTGCAGGGCTATCTGCTGAGCAAGCCGCGGCCGGCGGCCGAGGTGCCGGCGATGCTGGTCGAGGCATCGGCGGCGCTGCACGCGAGCGTGCCGGTCGCCGGCGAGTCGCCGCTGGCGCTGGCCTTGGCGATGCGCCGCAAGTCGGCGTAGCGCCCTAGACCGTCACCTGCGCGCCGAGCTCTACGACGCGATCGGACGGGATCGCGAAGAAGTCCGTGGCGTTGGCGGCCTGCTTCGAGAGCGCGACGAACAGGTTGTCCTGCCACATCGGCATGCCCGACGTCGGCGAGGTCTTGATGGTGCGCCGCCCGAGGAAGAACGACGTCGTCATGATGTCGAACTTCAAGCCGGACTTGCGCAGCGCCGCGAGGGCGGACGGGATGCGCGGGCTCTCCATGTAGCCGTAGTGCAGGATGACCTTCGTGAAGCCCTCGGCGAGCGCCTCGATCTCGTAGCGCTTGTGCGGCGGCACGCGCGGCGTCACCTCGGTCTTCACCGACATGATCATCACCCGCTCGTGCAGCACCTTGTTGTGCTTGAGGTTGTGCATCAGCGACGAGGGCGCGGTGTCGGCCGAGTTGGTGAGGAAGATCGCGGTGCCGGCGACGCGCGTCGGCTTCGACTTCTCCAGCATGCGGATCAGCTCGAGCGTCGGGATCGAGTCGCGCTGCGTCTTGCGCACGAGCAGCGCGTTGCCGCGCACCCAGGTCCACATCAGGATCATCGCGCCGCCGGCAAGGATCAGCGGCACGTAGCCGCCTTCCAGCACCTTCACGGGGTTCGCGGCGAGGAAGGCGAGATCGACGATGAGGAACAGCGCGGTGATCGCGCCCGCCGCCCACAACGGCCAGCGCCACAGCTTCCACACGACGACGAAGGCGATCGTCGTCGTGACGACCATCGTGCCGGTGACCGCGATGCCGTAGGCGTTCGCCAGCGCGCTCGAGTTCTGGAAGACGACGACGAGCGCGAGCACGCCGATCAGCATCATGACATTGATCTTCGGGATGAAGATCTGGCCTTCCTGCGTCTCCGAGGTGTGCTGGATCAGCATGCGCGGCAGCAGGCCGAGCTGGATCGCCTGGCGGGCGAGCGAGTAGGCGCCTGTGATGACCGCCTGGCTGGCGATCACCGTGGCCGCCGTCGAGAGCAGCACCAGCGGCAAGAGCAGCCACGACGGCGCGAGGTGGAAGAACGGATCGTCGACCTTGCTCGGATCGGCGAGCACCAGCGCACCCTGGCCGAGATAGTTGAGCAGCAGCGCCGGCAGGACGAAGCCGACCCAGGCGGCCTGGATCGGCCAGCGGCCGAAGTGCCCCATGTCGGCGTAGAGCGCCTCGGCGCCGGTCACCGACAGGAACACCGAGCCGAGCACGATGAAGCCGTAGAATCCGTGCCCGAACAGGAAGCGCAGCCCGAGCCAGGGGTTGAACGCCTGGAAGATGCGCGGCGCATCGCCGATGTGCGTGAGCCCGAGCACCGCGATCGTCGCGAAGAACAACAGCATGATCGGGCCGAAGAACGCGGCGACGCGGGCCGTGCCGGTGCGCTGCACGAAGAACAGCATGACGAGGATCAGGATCGTCAGCTTCTGGACGTAGGGGTCGAAGATCGGCGTGACGAGCTTCAGGCCCTCGAGCGCCGACAGGACCGAGATCGCCGGCGTGATGATCGCATCGCCGGAGAACAGCGCCGCGCCGGCGACGCCGAGGAAGAAGACGACCGTCGAGCGGCGCGCCAGGCTTTGCTGCGCGAGCGCCATGAGCGAGAGCGTGCCGCCCTCGCCGCGGTTGTCAGCCCGCATCAGGAAGACGACGTATTTCGCGGTGACGGTGAAGAACAGCGCCCAAACGAGCAGCGAGACCGTGCCGATGATGGATTCGTCGGTGAGCCCGTGGCTCTTCGAATGCGCGAGCGATTCGCGCAGCGCGTAGAGCGGGCTCGTGCCGATGTCGCCGTAGACGACGCCGATCGAGGCGAGCGCCATCGACAGGAAGTTGCTCTTGCGATGGCCGTCCGCGGCCAGCTCCACGGCGGGGTGCGCCTTGTCAATGCCGGGAGTCGCCGGGACCTCCGGCTTCTCCGGAAACGTCCCACGCATACCGTCTTGCGACATTCCAGCTTCCCTGCAGGCCGACCGGCCAGCTCGCACGCGCCGATATAGCCGCTTCACGAGACCGAGAGAAGGGCCGCGACCCACGCGATTCGGCGCGGGCGGGTACCCGCTCCGCGCGCGGACGCCGCCCCGACGTCAGCCCACGGCACAAGCAAATGCGGCTTTTCTTGCCTCTTTTTTGCCCAAACGGGTTTGCTTGCGGTCAAAACGTGCCATCAATGACACGTCCCGGCTTAACTTCCCCCAACGTCTTGTACGGTCGAGCTTTTTACGGCTTTCTCGATAGGTCCAACTCTGGGGGAACGGACGTGACTACTCGCACTTCTCTGAAATTCACGTTGGCGTCCTGCTCGGCGGCCATCGCAATTGTGGCAGCCGCGCAGGTGGCCAGCGCCGCCGACATGCCGGCGCCCGCGCCGATCGCGCCGGTCGTCGGCAACTTCAACTTCTTCGACGGCGTGGAGTACCACGTGCAGGGCGAGGCCGGCATCCTCGGCAACGCCGCCAACCCGGTGAACGGCCTCAACGGCGCCGCCATCAACTTCGGCCACCTCTACACCGACCACGCCAACGAGCCCGAGCTCAACCAGGTGCTCATGACGATCACCAAGGCGGTCGACCCGAAGGCGACGGGCTACGCGTTCGGCTTCACCGCGCAGGGCCTCTACGGCTCCGACATGCGGTTCAACCACTTCCTCGGCCTCGGCGCCTTCGCGATGCGCGACGATCGCAACCAGATCGGCGTCGTGCAGGGCTTCGTCGCGGCGCACCTGCCCTGGTTCACCAAGGGCGGCGTCGACGCGAAGATCGGCCTCTTCACCTCGCCGCAGGGCTACGAGACGCTCGATCCGTCGACCTCGCCGTTCTACTCGCACAGCTACACCTACAACTATGCCGTCACGTTCAACCACACCGGCATTCTGACGACGACGCACATCAACGACACGCTCGACTTCTGGCTCGGCGTCGACACCGGCAACCAGGACACCTTCGGCAGCACCGCCGTGCGGGTCATCCCGGCTGCGGCCGTGTCACCGACGCTCGCGCGCGACAACGGCGACCCGAACGGCCAGCCCGCCGGCTTCGTCGGCTTCGGTCTCAACAACCTCGCCAACGGCAAGCTGACGGTCCTCGCGCTGTCGCACATCGGTGCCGAGCAGGCCCCAGGCTCGATCTCGCCCGCGGGCGTCGCTCTGACCGGCGACCCCTACGGCTACAAGAGCGACCTGCGCTTCTACAACGACGTCGTCTTCACCTATAAGATCAACGACGCCTGGACCGCCGTGCTCGAGGGCAACTACACGCACGACGACTACGGCTTCGGCCCGACGCTGGGTGGCCCGGCCGACTTCTACAGCGGCGTCGGCTATCTCTCGTACACGTTCGCGAAGATCTACACGCTGAACCTTCGCGGTGAAATCGCCCGCGACAACAAGAACTTCTACGTCGCGACCCCGCTCGTGAACTCAGGGATCGCGCTCGGCGAGGAAGGCTTCGGCGGCGCCGCGCTCAGCGGCGTGCCCGGCCGCGGCACGACCTACGGCTCGATCACCGGCGGCATCACCATCAAGCCGGACGTGCCGAAGCCCTTCGCCACCGTCATGCTGCGCCCCGAGGTGCGGTACGACAACATCATCGACGGCGCGCCGCTCTACGGTGCGGGCGTCGGCGTGAAGCGCGACCAGTTCACCTTCGGCGGCGACGTCATCGTCGGCTTCTGATCGAAGGCTCTTCTCGAAACCTGAAAAGGCCGGCGCCCCCAGCGTCGGCCTTTTTCGTATGCGGTCCGCGTCGGCTTGACGCCTCCGCGCTAGACGCGCTCGAGCACCGTCGCGATGCCCTGGCCGACGCCGATGCACATGGTGGCGAGCCCGTAGCGCGCCTTGCGGCGCACCAGCTCCTCCACCGCCGTCAGCGCCAAGCGGGCGCCGCTCATGCCGAGCGGATGCCCGAGCGCGATGGCGCCGCCGTTCGGGTTGATGTGCTCGCCGTCCTCCGGCAGGCCGAGCGCGCGCAGCACGGCGAGGCCCTGCGCCGCGAAGGCCTCGTTGAGCTCGATGACCTCGAGCTGGTCGACCGAGATGCCGGCCCGCGCCAGCGCCTTGCGTGTCGCCGGCTCCGGCCCGATGCCCATGACGCGCGGCGGCACGCCGGCGACCGCCGTCGTGACGACGCGGGCACGCGGCGTCAGGCCATGGCGCCGGGCTGCGTCCTCGGAGGCGACGATCAGCGCCGCCGCGCCGTCGTTGACGCCGGACGCGTTGCCGGCGGTCACAGTCCCGTCGGCGCGCACGATCGGCTTCAGCTTGGCCAGGGCTTCCATCGTCGTCGCGCGCGGATGCTCGTCCGCCTCGACGACGATCGCCTCGCCCTTGCGCTGCGGGATGGTCACCGGCGTGATCTCGGCGGCGAGCCGGCCCGACTTCTGCGCCGCCGCGGCGCGCGCCTGGCTGCGCAGCGCCATCTTGTCCTGGTCGACGCGCGAGATGCCGTGCTCGGCCGCTACGTTCTCGGCCGTCTCCGGCATCGAGTCGGTGCCGTAGGCCTTCTCCATCGCTGGGTTGACGAAGCGCCAGCCGATCGTCGTGTCGTACATCTGCGCGGCGCGCGAGAAGGGCGCCTCCGCCTTGCCCATCACGAAGGGCGCGCGCGACATGCTCTCAACGCCGCCGGCGAGGAACAGGTCGCCCTCCCCGGCGCGGATCGACGCCGCCGCGATGCCGACCGCATTGAGCCCCGAGCCGCAGAGCCGGTTGACTGTGGCGCCCGGCACCGCGACGTCGAGGCCGGCGAGCAGCGCCGCCATGCGCGCGACGTTGCGATTGTCCTCTCCGGCCTGGTTGGCGCAGCCGAGGATGACGTCGTCGACCGCCGCCCAGTCGACGCTCGGGTTGCGCGCCATCAGCGCCCGGATCGGGATCGCCGCCAGATCGTCCGCCCGCACGGCGGCCAGCGCCCCGCCGTAGCGCCCGATCGGCGTGCGGATCGCGTCGCAGATGAAGGCTTCGGTCATGAGGTGTCCTCTTGAAGGTTTGCTCCTACCTAGGCCGTGCGGCGCGATCCTCCAATCTCCGTCGAACCGCCGGCCCTTAGCGCCGGATGAGCACCACGCCGCCGACGAGCAGCGCGACGCCGAGCGCACGCGGCCCGTCGAGTGGGCGCTGGGCGAGACCGAACCAGCCGAACTGGTCGATCGCGATCGACGCCAGCATCTGGCCGGCGACGAGCAGCGCGACGAAGGTCGCCGCGCCGAGGCGCGGCACCAGCACGGTCGCCAGCGCGATGTAGAGCGCGCCGAACGCGCCGCCCGTCCAGATGTACCAGGGCAGGCGTCCGACGGTGGCCGCAGGTGGGATCGGGTCGCGCACGGCGAGCGCGAACAGGGTCATGCAGACGAGGCCGACGAAGTAGCTCGTAAAGCCCGACCAGACGGTCGAGCTCAACGCGATCCTCAAGTTGGCGTTGAGCGCCTGCTGCACGACGAGGCCGGCGCCGGCAAGCCCGGCGAGAAGCAGCGATCCCCAGACGTTCAGCACCTTTCGACCTCCGCGCGGCATCGGCCGCGCGACCGCTTCACATGCCCGCCGTCATGCGGTCAAATGCCTCCTGCGGCGTTTTCCATTCAGATTCCGCATGCTCAACCCGGCGCATCTCGATCTCTTCCTGGCGGTGCTGCGCCACGGCGGCATGACGCGCGCCGCCGAAGCGCTCGGCATCGGGCAGCCGCACGTCAGCCGCGCAGTCGCGCAGCTCGAGGCGGATGTCGGCTTTGCGCTCTTCGTGCGCGGGCGCGGCGGGGCGCTGCCGACGCAGGAGGGCGAGTCCTTCGCCCGCGAGGTCGAGCGCACGCAGGCAGGCCTCGACCAGCTGCGGCTGGCGGCACGCCAGATCCGCGAGATGGGTGTCGGGCGGCTGCGCGTCGCCTGCCAGCCGTCGCTCGCCGTCGAGCTGGTGCCGCGCGCGATCCGGCGTCTCGTCGAGGCCAGCCCGGATGTGCAGGTCGCCGTGCACGTGCCGAGCCCCGACACGATCTGGGCCTGGACGGCATCCGGCCAGTGCGACATCGGGCTCGCGCGGCCGCGCGGCGGCCACGCCGGCGTCGAGGCGGAGAGCTTCCTGGTGACCGAAGCCGTCTGCGCCCTGCCCCGCCACCACAGGCTTGCGGCGCGGCGCGCGATCGCGCTCGCCGACCTCGCCGGAGAGCCGCTGATCGCCGGCGCGAGCGGCGCGTTCCAGCACGATGTCGAAGCGGCGCTCGCGCAGGCCGGCATCGAAGCCCGTTTCGCCTTTACGGCGCAGTACACGGCGGCGCGCTGCGGGCTCGTGGCGCAAGGCCTGGGGCTGGCAATCGTCGATCCCCTGCCCGCGCGCGGGCTCGGCCTGCCGATCGTGCTGCGTCCGCTGCGTCCAGCGCTATGCATCGAGACGATGCTGCTCCGCGCCGCGGGCCGGCCGCCGAGCCTGCTGGCGGAGACGTTCATGCGCCATCTCGCGGCCGAGCGCGACGCCTTGCTCGGCACCCGGCGGGGCTTGACCCCGCGTCCGCAAAGCAAGCTGTAGCAGGGCCACGCCGGACCCGATGCATGCTCACCCTCGCCCTCTACCAGCCCGACATCCCGCAGAACGCCGGCACCATGCTGCGGATGTGCGCCTGCCTCGGCATCGCGGCGGCGATCGTCGAGCCGGCCGGCTTCCCGGTGAGCGACCGGCATTTCCGGCGCGCCGGCATGGACTATCTCGACGCGGTGGAGATCGACCGGCACGTGTCCTTCGCAGCGTTCGAGGCGTGGCGCGCGGCGACGGGGCGGCGGCTCGTGCTGCTCACGACCCACGCCAGCCAGGCCTACACCGACCTCGCCTTCCGCGCGGACGACATCCTGCTCGTCGGCCGCGAGTCGGCCGGCGTACCCGAGGCCGTGCATGCGGCGGCGGACGCGCGCATCCTCGTGCCCATGCGCCCGGCCCTGCGGTCGCTCAACGTCGCCGTCACGGCGGCGATGGTCGTCGGCGAGGCGCTGCGCCAGACGCGTGGCGGCGGTGCGCGATGACGAAGCGCCTCGTCCTCCACATCGGCCTCGCGAAGACCGGCACCACGTCCCTCCAGCACGACTGCCGCCGCCATCGCCGGCTGCTGGCGCGCCAAGGCGTGCTCTATCCCCGCGCGATGTGCGGTTTCGCGAAGAACCATTCGCCGCTGGCCGCCGCCTATCTCGCGCACCGCCCGCACGACCCGACGATCGCGATGAGGGTGGTGCCGCGCGCCGAGGCCGTCGCGGCGGTGACGGCCGAGATCGAGGCCAGCCCCAGCCCGGTCGCGCTCCTCTCGTCGGAGCATTTCTCGATCCACTTCGACCCCTACGAGGCCATGCAGCTCGCCGAAGATTTTGCCGCCTACGCGCCGGAGATCGTCGTGGCGATCCGCGAGCCCTACGGGCGCTTTTTGTCGATGTGGAACACGCAGGTCACCGCCGGCGGCGCGCTGACGCTCGAAGACTACGCGCGCACCATCCTGGTGCCGGACAACCGCTTCATCTCGATCCGCGAGACGCTTCTCATCTGGCGCCAGGCGTTCGGCGCCGAGCGCGTGCACGTCATCGACTGGGATGCCGGCGACGACCCCGGCGCGGCGATCCTCGCGCGCTGCGGGGCGGAGGCGCCGCTGCCCGGCGGCCGACGGCGCCGCGTCTCGCTGCCGCTCGGCGCGATCGAGACGCTGCGGCTCGTCAACGAGATGCTTGCCGTCCGCCAGCCGTCGCCGGGCGTCGCGCCCTGGGCGCAGCGCTCGGCGTTCAGCTGGCTGGCGCGCCAGCGCCTCGCCCGCATGGCGATTCCGAAAGAGAAGCCGATCGTCTCGGAGCAAACGATGCAGGCGCTCGACGCGATCCATGCGCAGGACAGCGCCTGGGTCGCGGAGATGTACGGCCTGTCGCTCGCCTCCTCGCGCGACCGCCTCGTCGTCGGCGCGCCGCCGCCGCCCTCCGACGCGCAGCGCGCCGCGGCGACGGACCTGCTGCGCGGCGTGTCGCGCGGCCTCTGGCCGGTGAGCACGGTCGCCGTGCGCTTCGCCGGGCGGAAGACGCGCTAGGCGACCCGGATGAGCAGCGCCAAGGCCGCGATGTTCAGCACCGCGAGTGTCAAAATGATCCCGCCGCCGCGGCAGGCGAACTGGCGCGGCGTGTTGGCGGCGGCGAACATGCCGATCGGATGCAGGATGCGCGCGACGAGGAGCACGACGAGCAGCACGCGCACGAGCGTCGGGCTGCCGCTGGCGCCCTCGTAGAGGCCGATCAGGATCAAGATGATCGGCACGTACTCGATGAAGTTCGCGTGGCAGCGCACGCGGCGCATCATGGCATCGTCGCCGCCGTCGCCGAACAGCGCCCCCTTGGTGACGCGGCCGGCGATGACCCAGCTGGCGAGCCCCGCATAGATCAGCGCGAGCAGCGAGCCGTAGAAGGCGGTGATGGCGGGAAACAGCATGCGCGGGTCCTTCGTCGAGACGCGTCAACGTATCCAAAACGCGGCAGGCGGCCAGCCAGCCGAAAGCCGCGGGCGCGCCCTAGATCTTGCGGCCCATGGCGAGGAACTTGTCGGTCCGCGCCGCCCTCAGCGCCTCGCGGTCGAGCGGGCCGAGCTCGCGTAGCGCGGCCTCGATGGCATTGCCCGTCGACTCGATGCACTTCGCCGGGTCGCGGTGCGCGCCGCCGGTCGGCTCCGAGACGATCGCGTCGATGATGCCGAATCGCAGCAGGTCCTGCGCGGTGATCTTCATCGACGTCGCGGCGTCCTCGGCCCGGCCCGCCTCGCGCCACAGGATTGAGGAGGCGCCCTCGGGCGAGATCACCGAGTAGATGGCGTGCTCGAGCATCAGCACCTTGTTGCACGCGGCGATCGCGATGGCGCCGCCCGATCCGCCCTCGCCGATGACGGCGGCGACGTTCGGCACGCCGACGCCGAGGCAGACATCGATCGAGTGGGCGATCGCCTCCGCCTGGCCGCGCTCCTCGGCATCGATGCCGGGAAAGGCGCCGGGTGTGTCGACGAGCGAGATGATGGGCAGGCCGAAGCGGTCGGCGAGCTGCATGAGCCGCGCCGCCTTGCGGTAGCCCTCGGGGCGCGCCATCCCGAAGTTGTGCTTGATGCGGCTGTCGGTGTCCGAGCCCTTCTCCTGGCCCATGATGCAGACGGAGCGGCCGCGGAAGCGCCCGAAGCCGCCGACGATCGCCTCGTCCTCGCCGAACACGCGGTCGCCCGAGAGCGGCGTGAAGTCGGTGATCATCGCCTTCACGTAGTCGGAGAAATGCGGTCGCTGCGGATGGCGGGCGACCTGCGTCTTCTGCCACGGGGTCAGCGTCGCGTAGAGGTCGGCGAGCGCCTTGGCGGAGCGCGATTCGAGCCGGACCATCTCCTCGCCGATCGCCGGCGCGTCGCCGTTGAGGTTGAGCTGCCGAAGCTCGTCGATCTTGGCGTCGATGTCGGCGACGGGCTTTTCGAAGTCGAGGTACTGGGGCATTGCTCTTCGGGACGACGGCGGGGCGCGGGACATTTGAGAGTTTGCCCTGCCCTGTCAAATGCGGCCTAGGTCAAGCCACACCTCGTCACGGTCAGCGTGCCAGGTCAGCCTAGCACGTCAGCAGGCTGGGTCGCGTGCCCAGTCAGCGTGGCGAGTCAGCGAGCCACGAGGCGGCGCCGCAGCGTGCCCGCCGGCCGCGGCGGCCGCCGATAGCCCGTCGACATGGTGATCGAGGCCGCGGTCGACGCCGGCGCCTCGGTCAGGCGGGCAAGCCGGAAGCCGATCTGCTCGAGCGGCGCATCGAAGGCGGCGGCGATATCCTGCTCGCCGGTCTCGCGCGCCAGGGCCGACGCCATCAGCGCGATGTCGGCAAGGCGCTCGATGCGGGCGAGGCGCGAGCGCGGCTCCGCCTCGCCGAGGCGCTCCGGGCCGAGCACGCCGCCGGCGCGCGGGAAAGCATCGAGCTGCGCCAGCGGATCGAGCGCGACGGTGAAGGCGGTCGGCGCGTCCGAGATCGGCGAGACCATCGGCATGCCGCTGGCCATCACCCAGACGAAGACCCCGTCCCGGCGGCGGATACGCCACCACCCGGCAAAGCTGCAGCGCTCGCGGAACGCCGTCTGGCAGAATGAGCGGGCGTACTCGAGATCGTCGGGGTGGGTGAGCCGCAGCCAGCTCGCAGCGACGATCGTACCGGCCTTCTCGCCCGTGAACGCATGCAGAGCCGGGCTGGCGAAGAGGTGCCGCCCCTCGATGTCGAACACGATGAACAGGCCGCCGTCCCGATCGCTCTCCGTCGTCGCGCTCAATGTCACCCCAATCCCTTGGTCAGCCCGGCCGTTACGCGACGAAGCGCGCGTGACGGCCGTAAGCAGCAATGACCAAACGATGTCGTAGGATGCAGTCGGCGCTCGTCCCTCAAATGGGTTAGGGAAAACGGAAAAGAACGTTGTGCGTCAAATGAGCGGGGAGCGTCATTGCGCCCTTGCCCTGAGGTCGCGGCCGATGCGGCGGCTCAGCAGGCCGAGCACCGCCGCCTCCTCCGGGCGCAGCTTGTGGGCATGGTCGCCGAGCTCGTCCTCGACCTCCTGCTTGATGCTCTCGAGCATCGTGCCGTCGAGGTAGGAATCGAGCACGCGCGGGTGGACGTAGCACTTGCGGCAGATCGTCGGCGTGTTGCCGAGCCGCTTGGCGACGCTCTCGATCGCCGCCTTGACGTTCTTCTTGCGAGCGGACTGGCTGTCGACCGTCTCGAACTCGGCGAGGGCCAGCGAGGCCAGCACGGTGCCGGCCCAGGTCCGAAAATCCTTGGCGGTGACGTCCTCGCCGGTGATCTCGCGGAGGTATGCGTTGACGTCGGACGAGGAGACCGGCTGACGCTTGCCGTCGTCGTCGAGGTACTGGAACAGCTTCTGGCCCGGAAGCTCCTGGATCGAGCGGACGACCTTCGCCACGCGGCGGTCGCGCAGGTCGAGGTTCCACATCTTGCCGCTCTTGCCCTTGAAGTCGAAGCGCAGGCTCGAGCCGTCGATCTCGAGGTGCCTGTTGCGCAGGGTGGTCAGGCCGAAGCTCTTGTTCTCCCTGGCATAATCCTCGTTGCCGACGCGGATCAGCGTCTTCTCGAGAAGCGCGACGAGGGTCGCCGCGACCTTCTCGCGCGGCAGCCCGTGACGGCGCATATCTGCGGCGACGCGCGCGCGGATGTCCGGCAGGAGCCGCGCGAAGCCGACCATCCGCTCGTACTTGGCCGTGTCGCGCGCCTCGGTCCACTTGGGGTGGTAGCGGTACTGCTTGCGGCCGCGATCGTCGCGGCCCGTCGCCTGGATGTGGCCGTTGGGGTCGGGGCAGATCCAGACGTCGGTGTAGGCGGGCGGCACGGCGATCTTGTCGATGCGCTTGCGCTCCCAGTAGTCCCTGATCGTCCGGCCCTTGGGATCGATGTAGCGCCAGCCCTTGCCCGAGCGCTTTCGGGTGATGCCGGCATCCTCGTCGCTGACGTAGACGAGCCCGGCGGCCTCGGCCGCCTCCTCGCAGGCCTCGCCCTTCTCCTCGCAGGCCTCGATCTTCTGGGCGACGGCCTCCGTCGCGCGGGCGACGGCCTTCGGCTTCGCCGTCCGCGTCCTCGTGCCAGCCGCCTTGCCTTGCCCTTTCGCCATGGCACCAGAACGGCACCGCTTGTCTCTCGTTCCACGGCAGCTCGTCGCAGGCCCAACAGCTTGACGGGAGAGCCCCATTGGCGTCGAAGAAGCGCCCGCGACCGCCCGGAGTGCCGATGCTGCTCATCTTCGACTGCGACGGCGTGCTCGTCGATTCAGAGGTCGTCGCGCTCTCGGAGCTGTCGGCCATCATGGCCGAGCACGGCCATCCGATGGACATCGCGGCCTGCGGCGAAGCCTTCCTCGGCCGGCAAAGCGACGACATCGCCCGGGCCATCGCCGCGATCGTCGGGCGGCCGCTGCCGGACCAGGCGGCGCAGATGCGCGCCCGCATGCTGGCGCGGCTCGAGCGCGAGGTCGCCGCCGTGCCGGGCACCACCGAGGTGCTCGCGCGGCTCGACGGTCCCCGCTGCGTTGCCTCCTCCTCCGACCCCGAGCGCATCCGGAAGACCCTCCGCTGGGCCGGACTCGATGGCTATTTCGGCGACGACATCTTCTCCGGTCTCGAGGTGGCGCACGGCAAGCCGGCGCCCGACCTCTTCCTGCACGCTGCGGCCCGCATGGGCTTCGCGCCAGCGGACTGCACGGTGATCGAGGATTCGGTCGCGGGCGTCGCCGCGGGCGTCGCGGCCGGCATGCGGGTCATCGGCTTCACCGGGGGCCTCCACACCGATCCCGGCCACGCCGCCCGGCTTGCCGCCGCCGGGGCCGGCGAGATCATCGCCAACATGCGGGCGCTGCCGGAGGCGCTGGCGCGCGCCTGAGGCGAGAGGGTTGTGGAAAGGTGCAATCGATCGCGATTGATCGTGCCCCGGGTAGTGCCGTTTCGTGTCACCTACGTGTCGCACGGCTCGCGCTCAGGCTCGCCCTGCCCATCGATGTCGGACCGTTTAGGAGGGCCCCATGACGCTTCTGCTCCTCATCCTCGTGATCATCCTGCTGTTCGGCGGCGGCGGCTACTACGGGCACCGGTCCGGCTACTACGGCGGCGGCGGGCTCGGCATCGTCGGGATCATCGTCATCATTCTCGTCGTCTTCCTGCTGCTGCGGCATACCAGCATCGGCATCTGAGGAAGATTATTCCTTGAGACAGGGCGTCCGCGTAAGGAATTGCTCCTCGCGCGGGCGCCGGAAGGCTGACGGTTCCTATTGCCGCTGATGCAGCGCAGCACACTAGCTTGCGGCGCGAAACGCCCCTAGCTATGGCTATCGTTTGCCGCAGAGGCCCCTTCAGTCGTCCATGAGCAAGTTCCTCGAAGAGCGCGTGCTCTCCGTCCACCACTGGACGGACAGCCTGTTTTCCTTCCGCACGACGCGTGACCCGTCCTTCCGCTTCCGCAGCGGCGAGTTCACGATGATCGGCATCCCCGTCGACGGAAAGCCGCTGCTGCGCGCCTATTCGGTCGCGAGCCCGCACTACGCCGACGAGCTCGAGTTCTTCTCGATCAAGGTCAAGGACGGCCCGCTGACCTCGCACCTTCAGCACCTGAAGGAAGGCGACCAGATCATGGTCAGCCGCAAGCCGACCGGCACGCTGGTGCTCGACAACCTCGCCCCCGGCAAGAACCTCTACCTGCTCGGCACGGGAACCGGGCTCGCGCCGTTCCTGTCGCTGATCCGCGATCCCGAGACCTACGAGCGCTTCGAGAAGGTGATCGTCGTCCACGGCGTGCGCTTCGTGAAGGACCTCGCCTACGGCGAGTTCATCGAGAAGGTGCTGCCGTCGGACGAGTTCCTGGGCGAGATGGTCACCGAGCAGCTCATCTACTACCCGACCGTGACGCGCGAGCCGTTTCGCCACGAGGGGCGCATAACCGCGCTGATGGAATCCGGCAAGCTGTTCTCCGACATCGGCCTGCCGCCGATGTCGATCGCCGACGACCGCTTCATGCTGTGCGGCAGCCCCGCCATGCTCGCCGACGTCCGCGGTCTGCTCGATGCCCGCGGCTGGATCGAAGGCAACCACGGCGAGCAGGGCCACTACGTCATCGAGAAGGCGTTCGTCGACAAGTAGGGCCGCCTGCCGGCCGGTGGCCGACGCCGGCGGTGCCTCGCCAATAGTTTGGTCTCACACGACCGCTAGACCACGACCTTGCGGTACAGGTGCCAGGTCGCGTGGCCCAGCACCGGCATCGCGACGATGAGCCCGGCCAAGGCGGGGATCGTGCCGAGCACCAGCAAGGTGGCGACGACGAGGCCCCAGGCCAGCATCGGCACGGGATTTTCGGCGACCGCGCGCAGAGAAGTGCGCACCGCCGTCGTGATGCTGACGCGCCGGTCGAGCAGCAGCGGGAAGGACACGACGCTGATCGACAGCGCGAGCAGCGCGAAGAGGAAGCCGACGCCGCCCCCGACCAGGATCATCGCCCAGCCGGCGCGCGTGTGCAGCACGTCGGAGACGAAGGTCGAGGCGGAAGCCGGCTCGTCGGGGCCGAGCGTCAGGGCGAAGATCGCGTAGGCCGCGGCGAGCCAGAGGACGAAGAGCCCGGTCATCACCAGCGCCAGCTTGATGATCGCCGCGATCGACGGCGAGGCGAAGACGCCGAACGCGCTGCTCCACGTGGCCGGCTCGCCACGCTCGCGCAGCCGGCTCAGCTCGTAGAGCCCGGACGCGGCGAACGGCCCGACGATCGCGAAGCCCGAGACGAACGGGAACACCAGCGGTAGCAGGTTGGAGCTGAACGCCAGCCGCGCGATGAGCAGCCCGGCCAGCGGATAGATGATGCAGAGAAAGAGGACGTCGGTCCGGTTCTCGACGAAGTCCCGCCAGCCTTGCGCGAGCACCTCGCGCAGATCGGCGACGCCGATGCGGCGCACGGCGAGTGCCCCGACGTCGGGATCGCGCGCATCGTCGCCCACCGCGGCGCGGGCGAGCCTCGCGGTCAGGCGCGCCTGGTCGGCACCCCATTCGATCGGATTGCGTATCGTTTCCGTCATAGCGATCACTCCTGCATGCGGCAGGTCGATCGTCGCGGTCGAGGCGGAGGAAGCGCGCTCGCACCGTGGGATCGGCACGTCGTACCGTCCTTACATAGCTAGGGCCGTCGCGATGACATGACCATGGCATCCGACTATCGACCAATGCGCCGTCGAGCGGCTTCGCTACGCCTCCTGCGGCACCCGCGCCACGTTGTGGAGGCTGCCCTCGGCCGCATCCATCAGCTTGCGGAAGCCGCGCGCGGCCTGGCGGATGCGCTGCTCGTTCTCGACGATCGCCAGGCGCACGTAGCCCTCGCCGTACTCGCCGAAGCCGATGCCGGGCGCCACGGCAACCTCGGCCTTCTCGATCATCAGCTTGGAGAACTCGAGGCTGCCCAGATGCGCAAATCGCTCCGGCACCGGCGCCCAGGCGAACATCGAGGCGGCCGGCGCCGGGATCGGCCAGCCGGCCTTGGCGAAGCTCTCGACCATCACGTCGCGGCGCTTCTTGTAGATCGCCCGCATCTCGTGGATGCAATCATCGGGGCCGTTGAGCGCGGCGGAGGCCGCCACCTGGACGGGCGTGTAGGCACCATAGTCGAGGTAGCTCTTCACCCGAGTCAGCGCCGAGATCAGCCGCTCGTTGCCGACCGCAAAGCCCATGCGCCAGCCGGCCATCGAGTAGGTCTTGGAGAGCGAGGTGAACTCGATCGTGCAGTCCATCGCGCCGTCGATCTCGAGGACGGAGGGCGGCGGGTTGTCGTCGAAATAGAGCTCGGCATAGGCGAGATCGGAGAGGACGTAGATCTCGTGCTTCTTCGCGAAGCGCACGAGGTCGCGGTAGAAATCGAGCGAGGCGACGAGCGCCGTCGGGTTGGAGGGATAGCACACCACCACCGCGATCGGCTTCGGGATCGAGTGCGTGATCGCCCGCTCGAGCGCGACGAAGAACGCCGGCGAGGGTTCCGCCGGCACCGAGCGCACCGCGCCGCCCGCCATGAGGAAGCCGAAGGCGTGGATCGGGTAGGAGGGGTCCGGCACGATGATGACGTCGCCCGGCGCGGTGATCGCCTGCGCGACGTTGGCGAAGCCCTCCTTCGAGCCGAGCGTCGCGACGATCTGCGTGTCGGGGTTCAGCGTCACGCCGAAGCGGCGCTTGTAGTAGGCGGCCTGGGCCTTGCGCAGCCCGAAGATGCCCTTGGAGGCGGAATAGCGGTCGACGCGCGGCTTGGTGATCGTCTCGATCAGCTTGTCCTTGACGTGCTTCGGCGCGTCGAGGTCGGGGTTGCCCATGCCGAGATCGATGATGTCGGCGCCGCCGCGGCGTGCCGTGGCCTTGAGGCGGTTCACCTCCTCGAAGACGTAGGGCGGCAGGCGCTGGATGCGGTAGAACGGCGACGTCATGACGAAGCGACCTTGTGGCTTCCGGGTACGTGGGCGCGAAGGCGTGGGCAAAACGAGGGCGAAGGGCGCGGTTTATCCGATCGGATTCGGTCTTTCTACATCTTTGCGGCCCTAGACTCGCGCAGCATTTGGCGTCTCGTGGTTTTCGCAATGAATGATTGCATCGAAGAGGGCGAGCGTCTCCGTCGTCTCGCCGAGCTGGCGATCGTCGAGGCGCCGGTCGACCCGCTCATGGACGAGCTGTGCGGCCTGGCCTGCGGGCTGCTCGACATGCCGGTCGCCTTCGTCAGCATCCTCGACGCGACGCAGGCGCACATCAAGGCGCACCACGGCTACGCCTACGTCTCCGCCCCGCGCGAGAGCACCTTTTGCGACGTCACGATCCGCAACGACGAGCCGCTGATCGTGCCGGACCTTCTCAACGATCCGCGCTTTGCGCAGAGCCCCTTCGTCGTCCAGGCGCCGCACGTGCGGTTCTATGCCGGCATCCCGTTGGCCGTGCAGCCGGGGATGCGCGTGGGCTCGCTCTGCGTCCTGGACACGAAGCCGCGCGAGCTCTCCGAGGAGCAGGTCGCCTGCCTGCAAAGCCTCGCCGGCCTGGTGATCGGCCAGATCCGCCATCATTCGAGCCGCCAGATCATGGCCCGGCAGGCGCTCGAGCTGGCCCGCCGGCAGAAGATGCTGGCCCAGACCGCGCAGCTCGCCGGGGTCGGCGGGTTCGAGATCGAGCTGGAAAGCGGGGCGCTGACCGCCAGCGACGAGCTGCTCCGCCTGCTAGGGGCGGCAGACCTTCCGACGCTCGACGATCTTCTGGCGTGCTTCGAGGGCAACGAGGACCTCAGGACGAGCTTCGACGACCTCCGCCGGGGGAGCGGCCCTGTCGACAGCGAGATCGAGATGCTCGTGGCCGACGGGGTGCCGCGGCATGTCCGCATCTACGCCGAGGTCGCGACGGCAGCGTCGGGCAGCAACATCGTCGGCATCGTGCAGGACATCACCGGTCGCAAGAAGGCGACGGACGAGCTCGAATGGCTCGCCACGCACGACACGCTGACCGGCGTCGCCAACCGCGCCGCCTTCACCCGCCACATCGAGACGGCGTTTCGCGTGGCCGACGAGACCGGCCGCCGCCTTGCGCTCATCATGCTCGATGTCGACAGGTTCAAGGCGATCAACGACACGCACGGCCACGACGTCGGCGACCGCGTGCTCGCCGTCGTCGCGGAGCGGCTCGTCAGCGCGGTCGGCAACCGCGGCACCGTCGCCCGGCTCGGTGGCGATGAGTTCGGCATCCTCGTCTATCCCGTCGAGGCGGAGAGCGCGATCGCCGCCGTCGCCGGCGACATCCTGGCCGCGCTGCGCGAGCCGTTCGTCTTCGGAAAGTTCGAGGTCGGCACCCACGGCACGCTCGGTATCGCCCTGTCGTCCCTCGAGGACACCAACGCACCGTCGCTGTTCAAGGAAGCGGACATCGCGCTCTACGAGGCGAAGAAGGCCGGCCGCGACGGCTTCGCGCTGTTCCGCTCCGAGATGCGTACGGCGCTCGACGCGCGGCTCGGCCGGCTCACGACGACGCGCCTCGCCGCCGTGTCCTGAGACGCGCTTCGAGCGCTTCAATCTCCTCATGGTGAGGAGCCGCGCAGCGGCGTCTCGAACCACGATGGCTCCAGAGGGCGCGATTGCAGACCTCCACCGCCCGCGCTAGCTCGTGACGAGCTTCAGCTTCTTGTCGAGCACGTCGAGCACCCGCCGCAGCTCGTGGCCGCGCTTCAAGACCAGCCCCGTCGTCGTCACCACGCTGTAGGCGCCCTGCTTGCGCGCCAGCTTCGGCACTTTCTCGACCCGGTAGAGCGGGTACTCGGCCGTGCGCCGGAAGATCGAGAAGGTCGCCTTCTCGCGCGAGAAGTCGATCGCATAGTCGCGCCACTCGCCCTCGGCGACCTTGCGTCCGTAGAGGTTCAGGATGTCGCGCAGCTCGGTGCGGTCGAAGGTGACGGTCTCGTCGTGGCGCGCGGCACCGCCGTGCAGGCTCACCACGCGCCCGTTCTGCTCGGGCGGATTGTCCTCTGCCACTCGCGCTCCTGACCTCACGACGGACTGTCGAGAGTGCGCGCTTCGGCGCCGCTCCGCAAGGGCCTCTCACTCCCTCAAAGTCACCTGAGTTCTCGCCGCGCTAGAAGTCGAAATCTGTTTCTGAGGGCGGACAGATATCGTACCAGTCGCAAGCGTATACCAATTCTCGAACTGCATCGACCTCGCCGGGATCGAGTGGTATCTCCTCTCCCGGCGTCCCTCTCGACTTTCCCACGACAATCGTATTAAGCTGTGGCAAATCATTATTGTAGCAATAACGAGCAACCTTGCCTAAGATTTGAGCGAGCACTCCTGCGGCCTTTCGATGGTACATTAGGTCGGCTAAACCAGAATATGTTATAGTTTGACGATTGTGCGCGCAAGAGATCAAAATATTCCATGCCTGGATCGCGCGGACCGTTTGAGGAGAAGACGGATTGTACCTTTTCATGCTTAAATCCCAATTTCTTGTATTTTGCTTCTTGAAGCATATCCATCACAATATTTGGCGCATCGATCTACTTCGCTCGAATGGCACCCTTTGGAAAGCTTATCAAAAAATTGATAACCGCCAAGCGGCCGCTGATCGTGGGGTCCTACCATGAGCATTAACCCACGCTCAGCGACCAGCGGAAACCCTGCTCGTCACGTCTTCAACCGGTGGTCGCCACTCCCACCGGCGTCATCGCGAAGGTCGAGGCGCGGCGCGCCGCCTGCGCCGCGGCGGCGAGGTTGAACGGACCGCCGGCCGCGCTGGCCGCGGCGAGCGCCGCACGCAGGCGCGGGCTCGCGCCCGGCACGTCGAAAGCCGCGGCGGGGTCGCGCCCGGCGAAGGCGCCGGCGACTGCGGCGCGCTCCTCGCTGGTGCCGCCCTGGGCCAGCGCCAGCATCAGCGCCAGCGCGCCGGGATGACCGTCGCTGCCGAGCCGGGCCAGCGTGTAGAGATTGACGAAGCGCTTGATCCCGCGCGGCGAGGGCCCGGCGAGAGCGGCCATCGCCGCGAGCGTCGCCGCCTCGTCGTCGCCGATCGGCCGATCGAGCTCGGCGCGCGTGGCGTCCGGCGCCGCCTCGGGGGCGCGTGCGGAAGCCCGGCCGAGCGCTGCGTCGACCAGCGCGCCATACCTGCACTCGCCGCCGCCGGCCGCGACCTGCACCGGCACCTGGATCCAGCGCTCGAGATCGGCCTGCGCCTCGGCGCCGAGCCGCGCGGCGTCGACCGCGACGAGCGTGACGAGCCCCGGGCCGGCGGCGCGATGTAGCGCGTCGAGGATCTGGCGGGCGCGGGCGGGCGGCACCGCGTCGAGATGGTCGAGCGCCAGCACGACGCGCTGCGGCGCCTGGCGGCCCGGCTCGGCCATCAGCCGCGCCAGGGTCGAAAAGAAGCTCTGCCCGGTGGCGCCGGCCGCCGCGAAGGGCGACGGCTCGTTGAGGGTCGCGGGGCCGGTGTAGCCGACGCGGCGCTCCGCCTCGGCGCTCTCGGCGGTCAGCCGCTCGACGTCGGCGTCCAGCATGTCGACGCGCTTCGTCTGGTGCGCATAGAGGCTGTCGAGGTCGCGCCGGCGCGTGTCGAGGTCGCCGTCGAGCAGCCGCACGCCCTTGAAGATGGGCGTCACGAATGCCACCGCCCGGGCCAGATTGGCGACGATCGCCAGCCCGGCGAGCGCGAAGGCGCCGGTGCGGGCGAGCGACAGCAGGCTCATGTGCGCCTCGAGCCAGTTGGCGAGCCCCGCGCCGGCTTTAGGCCCGCCGCGCAGGTCGGCCAGCCAGTAGGCCTGGCTCTCGATGGCGATGCCGAGCCCGATGCCGACCGCCGCCAGCAGGACCGCTATGACGATAAGCTTGAGCTGGCCCTTGAAGGCATAGAGCGCGCGCAACGTCAGGCCGAGCTTGCCGGCGCCCGACACGTACTGCACGAGGTCCTTGTAGTCGCGCAGCGGGTCGCCGTGGATGCCGAAGCCGGCGAGCCGCTGCTCGATCATGGCCCGGTTGGCGCGGGCATAGGCATCGACCTGGCTGCCGGCCGCCTCGTAGAGCACGGTCTCGGTGAGGCGGGCGCGGCGGGAGCCGGCATCGTCGAGGGCGCGACGCTCGGAATCGAGCCGGCGGCGCGCGTCATCGAGCTTCTCGTTGACCTCGCGCAGCACGAGATGCGGGTCGCGCGCCGCATGGCCGAGCTCGCGGGCGAGGTCGGGATAGGGCTGGCGCAGCCCCTTGTGCAGGCTCGCCGCCAGGCCTAGGGCGGGCTCGCCCTCGAGGCTCGCCGCGTCGACGGGCTGCACATGAACGCGAGACAGGAACGGGCTGTCCTTGAGCCTGGCGGCAGCGCCGGCCAGCGCGCCGACGCGCGCGGCGAGACGGGCGAGCGCGAAGCTCTTGCCGGCACCGGGGCCGCCGAGCAGGCCGATGCAGAGCGGGCTCGCCGCGCGCTTGTGCGCGACGAGCTCGGCGACATGCGCCAGCGTGGCGTCGATGCCGAGCGCGTCGACGCCGGACGGCAGGTCGCCGCCGAAGCCGCCGCGCGGCGCGGGCTCCGCGGCCGGCACGGGCTTTGGCGGCGGGGTCACCAGGACATCGGGGACCTGCGCCGACTCAGGGATCGGGCTCAGCGCCAGGGGCAGCACCACGGCCGGGGCGCGGGGCACCGCGGGCGGATCGGGCTCGACGCTGCGCAGGCCGGGCACGACGGCTCCGAGATCACGCAATCCGACGTCAGCCAAGTGCCGCTCCTTCGATACCTTGCCGCGATTGCACGGCGGCCGGGAGAAAGGCACCGGAATGTGACCATCGGAAGACTCGGATTGGCGTCACACCGCCTTGTTCATCAGGCAGTTGGCTCCGTCGCCTTGATCCGTCATCTTACGGCGAGACGCGCCGGGCGCGCCGCCGTAAGGCCGGCCGCCAGCGACCCATGGAGACGTGATGCGATCCCAAACCCTGCGCGCAAGCGCCAGCCTCGTCCTCCTCCTCGCGTCCGCCTTGTTGGCGCACGCAGACGGACCAGCGGCGACACCGGCCCCCGCGGCGCAGGACAGCAAGCCGGCCCAGAGCGCGCCTGCCGCCCCCCCGCAGACTGAGATCAAGCCGGCGCCGCCCGCAGCCGCCGCCGAGGCGCAGAAGCCGGAGCCGGCGAAGCCCGCGGCAGCCAAGCCGCCGGGGACCGCGGCGACGGTCGTCAACATGAAGACGCTCGAGGGCATCATGGGCAAGGCCGTGCGCAGCCGCGCCGGCAACGAGGACATGGGCCACATCGTCGACGTGCTGGTCGACGCCGGCGGCGACACCCGCGCCGCGGTCATCGACTTCGGCGGCTTCCTCGGCGTCGGCAGCCGCAAGGTCGCGGTGGCCTGGAAGACCCTCGACTTCGCCGACTCGATCGCCAGCGGCAGCATCAAGGTCGCGCTGACCCGCGACCAGGTCCGCCAGGCGCCCGAGTACAAGGTCGATGAACCGATCGTGATCCTTGAAGGGGTCGGCACCGCCGCGAAAGAGGTGCCGGCTGCCAAGGAGGCCGCGCCGGCGAAGCCCGAGACGCCCGCTGCGGCTGCACCCGCCCCGGAGGCTCCACCTGCCGGACATAATCAGGACTCACCGGCGCGATAGCTTTCCGGCAGCACAACCTCTCGCGCCCCTGCCGGACGGACCCTGGAGTCGACGGCGTCCGCCGCGCGCCAGAAGGGATCCTGCCCCGGCGATGAGCTTGACCGAGATTTCCCATCCTGTGCCGTTCGCCTCCCCTGCCCCGCGCACCTCAGCCCGGCCGTCCCGCATGAGCGAGCGCGGCGCAGCGCGGGTTCTGGGGGTCGGCGGCAAGGAGATGGCGCTCGACTGGTTCGCCTTCTTCTGCGCCAACCTGCAGACCGGCTTCGGCCCCTTCGTCGCGGTCTACCTCACCGCGGAGAAGTGGACGCAGACCGACATCGGCATCGTCTTGATGATCGGCGGCCTTGTCGGCCTCGCCTGCCAGGTGCCGGGCGGCCTGCTCGTCGACCGCGCCCGCTCGAAGCCGCTCGTCGCCGGCATCGCCGTCGCGGCGATCGGCGCCGCCGCGCTGCTCGTCGCGCTCGGCTCGACCTACGCGCTCATCCTCTTCGCCTGGGTGCTGCACGCCTCAGCGACCTGCCTGCTGACGCCCTCCATCACCTCCGTGAGCCTCGATCTCGTCGGCCACGACAGGATCGGCGTTAGGCTCGGCCGCAACGCCACCTTCGCCTCGATCGGCAATGCGCTGGCCGCCGCGGCGATGGGCGGCTTCGGCAGCTACTTTTCCAACCAGGCGGTGTTCTTCGTCACCGCCGCGCTGGCGATCCCGACGATCACCGCCCTGTTCTTCCTGCGCTCGACGCGGACCGACGCCCCCGCCCGGAGCAGGGCGCCGATTGTTGTCCGCACGACCGAGCATGAGGAGAGCGCCAGCTGGCGCACCCTGCTCGGCAACCGCCAGCTCCTGGTGCTCGCCGTCGCCACCGGTCTCTTCACCCTGGCGAACGCCTCGATGCTGCCGCTCGTCGGCAGCGTGCTGACGCTGCGCGCCGCGAGCGCCCCGACCGTGCTGATCGCCGCTTGCATCGTCGTGCCGCAGATCATGGTGGCCGTCGCCTCGCCCTTCGTCGGCAAGCTGACCCAGACCTGGGGGCGTCGCCCGCTCCTGATCATCGGCCTGGCGGCGCTGCCGCTGCGCGGCTTCGCCTTCGGCTTCATCACCGACCCTTACCTCTTCGTGCCGGTACAGATGCTCGACGGCATCTCGGCCTCGGTGATCGGCGTGCTGGTGCCGCTCGTCGCCGCCGACGCGACGCGCAAGCACGGCGGCTACGCGCTCGCGCAGGGCATCATCGGCACCGCGATGGGCGTCGGCGCCGCCTTCAGCCCGACGATCGCCGGTTGGCTGACCGACAATCTCGGCAGCACCACCGCCTTCGAAGGCCTCGGCCTCATCGCCGTCGTCGCCCTCGTCGTGGCGATCGCCTTCATGCCGGAATCGCGTGAGGACGGGCAAAGCGCCCGCGCGTCGGCAGCCTCCTAAAGACAAGGCACCAGCAGCTCAAAAAGACGGCACGCAACCTCCGGCAAGCTTTGGCGTTTGCTGCTGGGGATAAAATGCCAGTCTGTTGTCTGTGTCTCTTCGCCTCGAAGCTCGAAGGAGTATGTCGGTGACGGATCTGTGCATCTATGCTTCGAGGCCTGCCGGCTTCATCTGGCGCTACATCAAGATGCGCCCCTTCATGCACGCGCTGATCGTCTTCAGCGTGCTGGGCGCCGTGACCTGCTCGGTCACCACGCAATACGCGCTGAAAGGTCTCGTCGACGTGCTGGGCGCCGGGCCGCACAGCCCGCGCATCTGGTGGGCCGTCGGCTTTCTCTGCGGGCTGCTGACGCTCGACAACATCTTCTGGCGGGTTGCCTGCATCTCCGCCGGCTTCACCTTCGTGAAGGTGACGGGCGACGTCCGGAAAGACCTGTTCCAGCACCTCACCGGGCACGCGCCGTCCTTCTTCGTCGATTCGGCGGCCGGCACCCTGGCCTCGCGCATCACCGCGACCTCGAACGCCGTGTTTACGCTCGAGAACATGGCGATGTGGAACGTCATGCCGCAATGCGCGGCCGCGGTCGGCGCGATCGTTTTCGTCGCCACCGTCAGCCTGCCGATGGCGCTGATGCTGGCCACCGTCTCGACGGTGATGATCTACTTCCTGTTCAAGATCGCCGCCGCCGGCAAGCCGCTGCACCAGGACTTCGCCGCCAAGGCTGCCAACGTCGACGGCGAGATCGTCGACGTCGTCGGCAACATGCCGCTGGTCAAGTCCTTCGGGCAGCTGCCGTACGAGTTCCGCCGCTTCGGCAACACGGTCTCGAAAGAGATGAACGCGCGCCAGCGCAGCGTGCTCTATCTCGAGCGCGTCCGCGTCATCCATGCCGTCGTCACCGTGGCGATCGCCATCGGCCTGCTCGTCTGGGTCACCAAGCTCTGGCAGGCCGGCCTCGCGTCGACGGGCCAGGTGGTGCTCGTCTCGTCGCTCGGCATCACCGTGCTGAGCGCGACGCGCGACCTTGCCGTCAACCTCGTCGAAGCGACGCAGCACGTCGCCCGCTTCGCCGAGGCGCTCTCCGCGCTGCTCAAGCCGCACCAGCTGCAGGATCACCCGCAGGCCAAGGAGCTGCAGCCGCGCAGCGCCAGCGTCGCCTTCGAGGGGATCAAGTTCGCCTATCCGAAGGGTCGTCAGGTGTTCGACGACTTCAACCTGCGCATCGAGGCGGGCCAGTGGATCGGCCTCATCGGCGAGTCGGGCGGCGGCAAGTCCACGCTCTTCAGCCTGCTACAGCGCTTCTACGATCCCGACGGCGGCGTCGTGCGCATCGGCGACCAGGACATCAAGCTCGTCACGCAGGAGAGCCTGCGCGAGCAGATCACCGTCGTGCCGCAGGACATCTCGATGTTCCACCGCACGCTGCTCGAAAACATCCGCTACGGCCGTCCCGATGCGACCGACGAGGAGGTGTGGGAAGCCGCCGACGCCGCCAACTGCCGCTCGTTCATCGAGGAGATGCCCGAGGGGTTCGACACGATGGTCGGCTCGCGCGGCGTCAAGCTCTCGGCGGCCAGCGCCAGCGCATCGCGATCGCCCGCGCGATTCTGAAGAACGCGCCGATCCTGCTGCTCGACGAGGCGACGTCGGCGCTCGACACCGGCTCCGAGGCCGAGGTGCGCCGGGCGCTCGAGACGCTGATGAAGGGCCGCACGGTCATCGCCATCGCCCACCGCGTCACGACGCTCGACGGCTTCGACCGGCTGATCACGCTCGAGAACGGCCGCGTGGCGAAGGACGAGGCGCCGAAGCTGGCGCGCGCTCAGGTCGTCGAAGAGCCGGTCGAGACCTTCGGCGTCGCGGCAGAGTAATCACGGAACGGCGGCGGCTCGTCCGCCGCTCGTTCGTTAGCTCGGTGCAAAACTCAGGCATGCCGCGACGCATTCTGCGCGCGGCAAGCGTCGTCGATAGCTGCTCCGGCTACAGCGTTTTCAGATATTCCAGCAGCGCTCGCTTATCGTTGTCCGGCAGGTGCGTGCCGTACTCGTGGCCGCAGTTCGAGTTGCCGGAGAGGAGATCGTCGCAGCCCGTCACGTGCAGCGTGAAATGCGTCTGCGGCTGCTTCGATGCCAGACCGACCGTCGCGGGATCGTACTCCGGCCCGAGCTGGAACGCTTTTACGCGCTGCGAGGCCGGCTTCAGAAGCTCGGCAAGGCTCGGCACGGAGCCGTTGTGCAGGTACGGCGCCGCCGCCCACACGCCGCGCAGCACGCGCGCCTCGTAGCCGTTCTGCACCAGCGGCGGCGGACCGGGCGGCCCGAAGCCGAGCTTCGCCTGCACCGCCGACTTCACGAGCAGCGCGTCGAGCCCCAGCTTGTCGAGCGAGAGCTTGCGCAGGCGCTCCGCCGGATCGACGATCTGCGCGGCCTGCGCGTCGAGCTGCGGGCGCGCCTTCTGGTCCTCGGCGATGGCGCCGACGACGGCGGCGCGCACCAGCAGGATGATCTGGTCCTTTTCCTTCAGCGGCGGCACCAGGCCCTGCAGCGTCGCGCCCTGCATGCTGCCGGTCTTGAACTCGCGATCGATGACGTTCCACGCCTGCCGGTCGGTGCCGACGTCGACGACCGGCGTCTTCCAGGTGTCGGGCACGCCCTGCTCGGACGTGCCTTCCTCGACGCCGTGGCAGCGCACGCAGCCTTCGCCGCGCGGGCGATTGAAGATCGCCTCGCCGCGCTTCGCCAGCGCCGCATCGACGCCCCACGGCCATTTGGGCGGCCCGATGAACTTGGTGACGTCCTCGGCGGCGACGAGGCCCTTCATGTTGGCCGAGTTGTCGATGAGGTAGTTGCGATTGAGGATCGAGAAGGTCGCGGTCGTCGCCTGCGGGTGGAACGTGCCGAAGACGCCGTATTCCTCGCCGAGGTTTCGCGTCAAACCATAGAACGTGTTGCCGTTGGCAGCGAAGCCCGTCCACTGCGTGATCGCCTGGCGATAGGCATTCCACAGGAAGGGGTAGCGCACCGGCGCGTGGCCGACCTGCATGTTCTCGGGGATGAGGTAGGTCGGCGGCGGCCCGACATCGAGCCCGGCGAGACGGTTGTAGATGAGGCTGATCGCGTCCATGCGCGACGGGCCCCACGCCTGGTCGCGAGGGATCGACTTGTCGATGAAGGTGTGAAAGCGGATCCACCAGAGATCGAAGTCGGTGCGCAGCAGCGCCGCGGCCTCGGCATCGCCAGCCTTGGCGCCGAGCACGCTCTTGGCGAAGGCCTCGAAGGCGGCGGGATCGTCGTGCACCCGCGTCGCCGCGCGGTCGAGATCGAGCACGAAGGGCATGAAGTCGTTGAACGACGGGCCGCCGTCGATGCGCCACGTCGTCTTGCCCACGGTGAGGTCGCGGTTGTGGCAGGCCGCGCACGAGATGCCGACCATCGCCCCCTGGCTCGAGGACACGTTGGTGAAGCCGACCGGCAGGTCGTGGTAGTGCGCGGCGTCTTTTTGCGGCACGAAGCCGTAGCGCGCCAGCGATCCCTCGAGGAACGGCTTGCCGTCGTCCTGCTTCAGCGCCGCGAGCCAGGCCAGCGGCATCAGCTGCGAGCCCTGGTCGACGTTGTCCCACAGCGTGCGCTTGTCGTCGGTCCACGCCGCACCCTGGTCGGCGTAGACGAGGGTGGTCGAAGTCGGCGGTGCGGCGACGGGTGTCGGCGTCCGCGCGACGGCCGGCGCCAGGCAGGCGCCGGCACCGAGGACGAGCAGGACCGGATGGACGCGCATGGGCGACCTCATAGCGTCTTCAGGTATTCGAGGAGCGCCTTCTTGTCCTCGGGCGGAAGATGGGTGCCGTACTCGTGGCCGCAAACACTGCGGCTGGAGGCGAGATCGTCGCAGCCCGTCGTCTGCAGCACGAAGGTGCCGGGCGGCTGCGTCGCGGCAAGGCCGACGCGTGCGGTGTCGAACTGCGCGCCGATCGGGAAGCTCTTCGGCCGCTTATCGGCGGGCTCGAGCAGGTCGGCCAGCGTCGGCACCGCGCCGTCGTGGAGATACGGCGCGGCCGCCCAGATGCCGCGGAGCACGCGCGCCTCGTAGCCGTTCGGCACCAGCATCTCCGGCTGGATCATCGGCTTGGGCAGGAGGCCGGCGACGGCGCCGAGCACCAGCGACGTCACCGGCTGCTTCACCGCCGCCTGGGCGCGCAGCCCGATCAGCGTGCCGCCGACCGAGACGCGCAAGAGGTTGAGCGACGTGTCGGTGGGCTTCAGCGCCGGGACGTGGCCGGGGATCGAGGCGCCGGCCATGTCGCCGGTGTCGACCGTGTCCATCAGCGTGTGCCACGCCGCGCGGTCCGTGCCGACGTCGACGAGCGGCGTCTTCCAGGTGCCCTCGACGGCGCCCTTCTGCTCGCCGTGGCAGGCGGCGCAGCCGCCGTCCGCCGTCGCGCGCGCGAAGACCGCCTTGCCCTTGTCGGCCAGCGCCTGGTCGATGCCGAACGGCCAGGCCGGCGGGCCCATGCTGGCGATCGTCTCGTCGAGCGCGGCGAGCGCGGCGAAGTTCGTCGTGTTGTGCAGGAGGTAGTCGCGGTCGAGCGCGCCGAGCGCGCCGGGCGTCCGCACCGGCCGGAAGTGCCCGAACACGCCCAAGAGCTCGGTGACGCCGCGCGCGAGCGCCATCTCCTTGGTGCCGTTGGCGGCGATGCCGGTCCACTGCGTGCGGTCCTGCTTGCCCGAGTCCCAGAGCACGGGATAGCGCACCGGCGCGGCTCCGACATGGATGTTGCCCGGCATGAGGTAGATCGGCCGCGGGCCGATGGAGAGGCCCCCGACCGCATTGAAGATGAAGGCGAAGGCGTCGAGCCGCGTCGGGCCGGACGGCGGCGCGGTCTTCAGCGTGCCGGCGACGAGGGCATGGAAGCGCGTCGACCAGTAGCGAACCTCGACCTTCAGCGTCTCGCGCGCGACGAGGTCCTGCGCCTCGTCGCCGAGCACGGCCTGGGCAAAGGGCGCGAACGTCGCGTCGCTCGCCAGCACGCGCGCCACGGCAGCGTCGAGGTCGGTGACGAAGGCGCCGAAGTCGGCATTCGCGGGTGCGCCGTCGATGCGCCAGGTCGTGCCGTTCGCGACGAGCTCGCGCTCGTGGCAGGCCGCACACGTCATGCCGACGGCGGGGCCACGCGGCGTCGGCGCCTGCGTGAAGCCGATCGGCAGCGCGTCGTCGCCCGTGTCGAAGGGGTTGGCGACGTAGCCGTATCGGGTGAGCTTGGCGGCGAAGCGGGAGCCGTCGGCCGCCTTCAGCGCGCGCAGCCAGCGCAGCGGAATAAGCCGCGAGCCCTGGTCGCGCGAATAGTAGTCGGCGCGGGCGGCGTCGGTCCAGCTCGCGCCCTGGTCGGCGACATGGTCGGCGCCTTGGGTGGCCGCACGGGCACCGCCGCGCAACGCGAGCAGCGAGAGGCAGCCCAAGACGAGGACGCGAGCGGGACGGCGCATGATGTCCCTATACGCTGGATCGCGCCTTAGCGGTACAGGCGCGGCGCGCATCAGCGCCTCAGTCGGCGACCAGCTCGTGCACGCTGAAGAGCGGCGCCTCGTCGGTCCACACCCGCCCGGGCAGCCAGCCCGAGGCCCGCGCCAGCATCTGGAAGTCGGAGATCGAGAACTTGTGCGAGTTCTCGGTGTGGATCGTCTCGCCCGGGCGGAACGCGAAACGGCGGCCGAGCAGCGAGACCGTCTGCTCCTGGCGGCTGACGAGGTGCATCTCGATGCGGCTCTTGCGGTCGTTGAAGATCGCCGCATGCGCGAAGCCGTCGAGGTCGAAGTCGGCGCCGAGCTCGCGGTTGGCGCGGACCAGCAGGTTCTTGTTGAAGGCGGCCGTAATGCCTGCGGAATCGTTGTAGGCCGGCAGCAAGGCCGAGAGCGGCTTGCGCAGGTCGACGCCAACAATGAGCCGCGCGTCGTCGCCGAGCGAGGCGCGCATGGTGCGCATCAGGTCGACGGCCTCGGCCGGCTGGAAGTTGCCGATCGTCGAGCCGGGGAAGAAGCCGATGCGCGGGCGGCTGGCGAGATCCTCCGGCAGGACGAGATCGGCGCGGAAGTCGCCGACGACGGGCTGGACGCGCAACGCCGGGAAGCGCTTGGCGAGACGCACACGCGCCTCCTCCAGCGCCGAGGCGGAGACATCGATCGGCACGTAGGCGGCCAGCTTGTCGAACGCCTCGAGCAAAATCTCGGTCTTGCGGCTCGAGCCGGAGCCGAACTCCACCAGCACGGCGCCAGCCGGCGTCTCGGCGACGATCTCGTGCACGAAGCGACCCAGGATGCCGATCTCCGTCCGCGTCGGGTAATATTCCGGCACAGTGGTGATCTGCTCGAACAGGTCGCTGCCGCGCTCGTCGTAGAGGAACTGACAGGGCAGCGACTTCTGGGCTCCACCGAGACCCTCGAGGGTCGCGGCGGCGAAAAGCGATGCGTCGGGGTCGGCCTCTGAGGCGGTAAAGGTAGTGCTCGATGTCATCGGTCGCTCGCGAGGCGCAGGCCGGTGAACTGCCAGCGCTGGTGGGGATAGAAGAAATTGCGGTAGGTGGCGCGCGCATGGCCCGGCGGCGTCGCGCACGACGAGCCGCGCAGCACGTGCTGGCCGCACATGAACTTGCCGTTGTACTCGCCGAGCGCGCCCGGCTCGGCCCTGTAGCCGGGGTAGGCGAGATAGGCGCTCTGCGTCCATTGCCAGACCTGGCCATAGAACTGGCGATCGCCGTTCGTTGCCGCGACCGGCGCCACGTGCTGCGCCTCGACGACCGGCTCGCCCACGGCCGCATGCTCCCACTCGAACTCGGTCGGCAGGCGCTTGCCGGCCCAGCGGGCGTAGGCGTCGGCCTCGTAGTAGCTGATGTTGGTGACGGGCGCGGACGGATCGACCGGCTGCAGGCCATAGAGGCCCATCTGCAGCCACGACTCGCTCGACCCCTCCTCGCGCGGCTCCCAGTAGAGCGGCGCATCCCACCCCTGCGTCTTCACCGCGGCCCAGCCGTCGGCGAGCCAGTGGGCGGCGGTGCGATAGCCGCCGTCCTGCATGAAGGCGAGCCACTCGCCGTTGGTGACGAGCCGGTCGGCGATTGCATGCGGCTGCAGCAGCGCGCGGTGACGCGGGCGCTCGTTGTCGAAGAAGTAGCTGTCGCCGGCGTGCCCGATCTCGACGATGCCGTCCTCGCCGGCCGTGAAGGTCATCTCGGGCACGGCATCGCCGCGCGGCGGCGGATCGCTTCGATAGGCCGGGGTGAGCGGCTGCGAGGCGAAGACGCTGAGGATGTCGGTGAGCAGGAGCTCCTGGTGCTGCTGCTCGTGGTTGATGCCGATCTCGAGCAGAACCTTGAGGCGGCGGTCCTCGACAAGCTCGCTCGCGACGAGCTTGGCAAGATGCTCGTCGATGTAGGCGCGGTAGGCCATCACCTCGTCGTGCGAGGGCCGCGTCAGCAGCCCGCGACGCCCGCGCGGATGCCGCGCGCCGGCCGCCTCGTAATAGGAGTTGAAGCAGTAGGGGAACCGCTCGTCGAAGAGCTTGTAGTCCGGCAGATGGGGCTTGAGGACGAACGTCTCGAAAAACCAGGTGACATGCGCGAGGTGCCACTTCGTGGGGCTCGCGTCGTCGTTCGGCTGCACCATCTGGTCTTCGGGCGACAGAGGTGCGGCAAGATCGAGGGAGTGTCGGCGCGTGGCAAAGAGGCGGCTGGCGAGATCGCCTGGCCTGCCGGTGCCCGGCGTCCAGGCTTCGAGGCCCGAGTCATGGCTTCTCCCACTAACGCGTCACGTTGACGGCCGCAGAACAAAATGTGTTCGGGATGGTTCCTGCGCAAGAGACCCCCTTGCGGCGGACGGCCACACCGGAGGATTTCTTCTCGCTTCCATCGGCTGCAGCGCGGGCGTTGCCTAGCGCCGCAGCTTCGTCCAGACGCGGTCGATCAGCTTGATCGCCGGCGCCGGGCAGGTCGGCGAAAACACGATCTTCGTGTCCTTCGGCACGTTCAGCTCCGGCGCATCGCGCAGGGCCGGATCGAGGAACGGGCCGACGCCGGTGATCGCACTGGAATAATGCGTGAAATTCTCCGACAGCGCTGCATTCTCCGGCCGCAGCAGGAAGGCCATGAAGCGGCGCGCGTTCTCTGGGTTCTTTGCGCTCGTCGGGATGGCCATGTTGTCCATCCAGCCGACCACGCCTTCCTTCGGGAAGACGAACCGGATGTCGGGGTTGGCGAGCCGGGCGCGGGCGGCGTCGCCGTTCCAGATCTGGATGATCCAGGTCTCGCCCGAGGCCTCGCGCTCGATCGCGCCGTCCGACGCATAGACCTTCACCGCGCCGGACTGCGCCTCGAGCAGGCTCGACACCTTCTTCATGTTGGCGGTGTCGGTCTGGCACGGCGGCAGCCCGAGATAGAGCTCGGCCTGGGACATCACCTCGGTCGGCGCGCTCAGCATGCCGACCCGGCCTTTGGCCTCTGGCGGCGGCTCGAACAGCGTCTTCAGCGAGTCGACCGGCACTTTCACGTACTTCGTGTTGACGTCGAAGGAGGTGACGCCCCAGTCGAACGGCACCGTGTAGTCGTTGCCCTTGTCCCAGGCAGGCCCGCGCCAGCGGGCCTCGATGTTCTGGAAGCCGTCGAGCTTCGGCCCGTCGATCTTCTGGATCAGCTTCTCCGCGATGAAGATCGGCACGAAGTCGGAGGAGATGACGACGATGTCGTAGTTGGCGCCGCCGGCCTTGAGCTTGGCGAGCAGCGTCTCGTTGGAATCGTAGGTGTCGACGGTGACCTTGATCCCAGTCTCTTTCTGGAATTTTTCGATCAGCGCCGGGGCGGTGTAGTCGGTCCAGTTGTAGATGAAGAGGTCGCCGCCGGCGCGAGCGGGCGCGGCGGTGGCGATCAGCGCGAGCGCTAGCAAGCCGGGCAAAAACGCTCGTAGGCTGCGGCGGGTGGCTCCTGGGTTGCTTCGCTTTGCTCGCAATGACGTCCCCTGTCGATCAGCAGCGGCCTAGCAACCCGCGCGCCTAGCCCAGCATGGTCGTCTTCACCCACCAGCCGGGATGCACGCGCTGGATCGCCTTCTTGGCGCGGGCGGCGGCGCGGCAGTCGGCGAAGAGCCCGAAGCACGTCGCGCCGGAGCCCGACATGCGTGCGAGCTTGCAGCCGGGCGCCGCGCCGAGCACCGCCAGGACGTCGGAGACGACCGGCGCCAGCACGCAGGCGGGGTCCTCGAGGTCGTTGCGGCCGCGCCGCAGCGCGGTGAAGACGGCATCCGCCGCCGTGCCGTCGGCGAAGGCGGGATGCGCGCTCGCCGTCGTGCGCCAGCCGGGCGGCAGGTCCATCCGCGTGAAGACGGCGCGCGTCTCGAGCGGCACGCCGGGATTGACGATCAGCGCCGGCAGCGGCGGCAGCTTCAGGACGGGCCCGAGCTCGTCGCCGATGCCGCGCATCATGCGCGCGCTGGCGGCGAGGCAGACGGGAATGTCGGCGCCGGTCTCGGCCGCCGCGGCCATGATGCGGGCGTCGTCCAGGGCGAGCCCGTTGTGCCGCGCCAGCAGCCGCAGCGCCGCCGCCGCGTCCGACGAGCCGCCGCCGATCCCCGCCGCGACCGGCAGCCGCTTCACAAGGTGGAAGGCGCCGAGCTCCAGCCCGTCGACGCGCCGCGCCAGCGCCCGCGCGGCGCGGATGACGAGGTTCTTCTCGATGTCGCCGGACGCCGCCGCCGTCGGGCCTTCGATCGTGAGCGTCAGCGCCTCGCCCGGCACGAGCGTCAGCGTGTCGCCGCTGCGGGTGAAGACCACCAGGCTTTCCAGCGCGTGGTAGCCGTCCTCGCGCCGCGCGACGACATGCAGGGTCAGGTTGATCTTGGCAGGGGCGCGCTCGACGAGGCGCCCATCACCAGCAGGAGTCGCGGCCGTCACGATAGGCTCAGCCGCCGTCCTTCTTGCTGCCGTCGGCGGCCGGCTTGTCGTTCGACTCGCCCTTCGTCGCATCCGCCGAGACGGGCTTCGGGACGTCGGGCAGGCCGTGCGCGATCTTCTCGAGGATCTTCTGCTTGTCGTCGGGCTCGGGGCCGAGGTCGCGCGCGTGGTTCCACTGGAAGTGGGCCTCGAGCTTGCGGCCGATCCGCCAGTAGGCGTCGCCGAGGTGGTCGTTGATCGTCGGGTCGCCTGGCTTCAGGTCGATCGCCCGCTCGAGCTCCTTCACCGCCTCGTCGTACTTGCCGAGCTTGTAGTAGGCCCAGCCCAGCGAATCGACGATGTAGCCGTCCGACGGCCGCGCCTCGACGGCCTGGTGCAGCATCTTGAAGGCCTCGTCGAGGTTCTCGCCGCGGTCGACCCAGCTGTAGCCCAGATAGTTCAGAACGAGCGGCTGGTCGGGATAGAGCGCCAGCGCCTTCTTGAAGTCGGCAACCGCCTTCGGCCACTGCTTGTCGCGCTCATACGAGATGCCGCGGAAGTAGTAGAGCGGCCACTCCACCTTCTCGGGCTTGGTCGAAGCGTCGAGCGCCCGCGTGTAGACGTCGATCGCCTCGTCGAACTTCTTGGCGTCGCGGTCGGCGTTGCCGAGCGCCATCAGGGCGTCCTCGTCCTTCGGATGCTCGGCGACGACCTTGCGCAGGAAGTCGCGACTCTGGTCGGCCTTGCCGAGGTTGGCGAGGAGCTGGGCGATCTGGATGTCGGCGGTGGTGCGGAGCGGGCTCTGCTCCGGCACGTTCTCGTAGAGCGAGATCGCCTCCTCGTCCTGCTTCAGCCGATCGTAGGTGTCGGCGAGCGTGATCAAGGTCAGGCTGCTCTTCGGCGCGAGGTAGAGCGACAGGCGCATGTAGATGATGGCCGCGATCTCGTCGCCCTGGCGGCCGCCGGCGGCGCCGAGGTCGTAGAGCACCTCGGCCGCGCCCTGGTCGGCCCCCCGGATCAGCGGCTCCAGCGTCTTGCCGGCCTTCAGGTCGTTCTGCGCGGCGACGATCAAGGGATGGCTCGGCAGGACCTGGTTGAAGTCCTCGTAGACCTTCTGCGCGCCGTCCTTGTCGCCGTGGCGCGAGAGGAAGCGGCCGTAGGCGTCGACGAGCCGCAGCGTGCTCTTGTCGGCATTATAGGCCGCCGCGAGGCGGGTGCGCGCCGTCGCCTGGTCGCCGAGGAGGTCGGCGATCATCCCGGCGTGGAAATCGCGGAAGGCGACGAAGCTGTCGTCCTTCAGGCGGTCGCAGTACTCGAGCGCCTTCTTCTCGTCGCCGGCGCCCGCCCAGGTCCAGGCGATGAGCAGGTTGGCGAGGACGTCGCGGCTCGGGGTCGGACCGTCCTTGGCGAGTTGCGCGCGGGCGGCAGCCCACTGGTGCGCTTTCAGCGCCTTCACGCCGAGCACGAGATGGGCGAGGCCGTCGGTCGGCTGCTTGGTCAGGAGGCGATCGGCCAGCGTGAAGGCATCGAGCATGTTGCCGTTGGCCAGCGCCGAGACGAAGGCGCGCTCGATGAGCTGTGGGTTGCGCGGGTCGAACCGCAGCGCCTCGCGCGAGAAGGTGGCGGCGGCCGTCGTATCGTGGTCGGCGCCGGCGACGATCGCCGCGAGGTAGTTGCCGGCTGGGCTGTCGGAGACCTCGAAGGGGCTCGACAGGTGCAGGCTCTCGCGCGCGGCCGCGGCCGGGCCGCCGGACAGCGCCACGGCGAGTGTCGCCGCGAGCACCGCTGGAACGGCGAGCCCGGCGGGCGGCGTCGTCGATCTTGGCTTCACCGGCATGGGCGACACGTTCCTCGGGGACTTGCGGGGGTCCACCCCTTGTTTCCCGGCACCATGGCGGTTTTGCGTTGGGGCGGCAAGCAGAGCCGGCCGCATGACAGCGGACGCTGAGCAGCTTCTGCCGACGCGAGATCAAGTTGCCCGCAAGGCAAGCTGAGCCCGGTTAAGCAAGCTTGGGCATCGCTTGTGAAATCCGGCCGGCTCTGCCCTAATGCCGCGAAAGGCGCTCCGAAGGGCGCCGGGGGATACCGGAACGGTCCGGGAGGGAGTGGCCGCGCGATGTTGTACCATCGTACGACGTTGTCGAAGTTCATCATCGAGGATCAGCGCCGCACCGCTGACCCCGACCCGAACCTCACGTCGCTCCTCAACGACATCCAGACCGCCTGCAAGCTGATCGCCGTCGCCGTGTCGCGCGGCACGCTCGACGCGGCGGGCCACAACGACGCGATCCCGGACCGGGACGAGCTCGGCCGCGTGCAGCGCCGCATCGACCGCTCGGCCAACAAGATCATGGTCTCGACCTGCGAATGGGGCGGCCAGCTCGCCGGCATCGTGTCGGAGGACTTTGCCGAGCCCTACCAGATCCCCGAGAGCTACCCGCGCGGGCGCTACCTCCTGTTGTTCTCGCCGCTCGACGGCGCGCCGAACATGGACGTCAACGCGCCGGTCGGCACGATCTTCTCGGTGCTGCGCTGCCCCGAGGGCGTGGAGCGGCCGGAGCCGAAGGACTTTCTCCAGCCCGGCACGGCGCAGGTGGCGGCGGGCTACGCGATCTACGGGCCGGTCGCGATGATGGTGCTGACGCTCGGCGCCGGCGTGCACGGATTCACGCTCGACCATTCGATCGGCGCCTTCACCCTCTCGCACCCGGCGATGGCGATCCCCGAAAAGACGCGCGAGTTCGCGGTCAACATCTCGAACGAGCGCTACTGGGAGAAGCCGGTGCGCCGCTACGTCGAGGAGTGCATCGAGGGCGAGGCCGGCCCGCGCGGCTCGGACTTCTCGATGCGCTGGATCGCCTCAATGGTCGCCGAGGTGCACCGCATCCTCATCCGCGGCGGCCTGTTCATGCATCCGCGCGACAGCAAGGACCCGGGCCTCGATGGCCGCGCGCGCCTGCTCTACGAGGCGAACCCGATGGCGATGATCGTCGAGCAGGCCGGCGGCGCCGCCTCGACCGGCCGCACCCGCCTCCTCGACGTCAAGCCCTCCGAGATCCACCAGCGCGTGCCGGTCATCCTCGGCTCGCGCGAGGAGGTCGAGCGTCTCGTCGCCTACCATGCCGACGAGAACTACGAGCGCGAGCCCGCCTTCTCGACGCCGCTGTTCCAGGCCCGCTCCCTGTTCCGATCCGAGTAGCAGATGTCGAAGCGGCACCCGATCATCTCGATCACCGGCTCGTCGGGCGCCGGGACGACCACGGTCACGGCGACGTTCCAGCACATCTTCCGTCGCGAGAAGATCAAGGCGCAGATCATCGAGGGCGACGCGTTCCACCGCTACGACCGGCTCGAGATGCGCGAGCTTGTCAAGGAGGCGAACGAGCGCGGCAACAGCCAGGTCAGCCACTTCGGTCCCGACGCCAACTTGTTCAAGGAGCTGGAAACGCTGTTCCGGACCTACGGCGAGACCGGCGAGGGGCGGCTGCGCAAGTACCTGCACGACGACGAGGAGGCCGAGCCCTATAGGCAGCAGCCCGGCACCTTCACGCCGTGGGAAGACGTCGAGCCCGGCACGGATCTCCTCTTCTACGAGGGCCTGCACGGCGGCGTCGTCGACAAGACGCTCGGCATTGACATCGCGCGCTACACCGACCTGCTGATTGGCGTCGTGCCGATCATCAACCTCGAGTGGATCCAGAAGCTGCACCGCGACAAGCGCTACCGCGGCTACACGCACGAGGCCGTCGTCGACACGATCCTGCGCCGCATGCCGGACTACGTGAAGTACATCTGCCCGCAATTCTCGGAGACGCACGTCAACTTCCAGCGCGTGCCGACCGTCGACACCTCGAACCCGTTCACCGCCCGCGACGTGCCGACGGCCGACGAGAGCATGCTGATCATCCGCTTCCGCGACCCGAAGGGCATCGACATGCCCTACCTGCTCTCGATGCTGTCGGACTCGTTCATGTCGCGCGCCAACACGATCGTCTGCCCCGGCTCGAAGATGCCGCTCGCCATGCAGCTCATCTTCACGCCGATGATCCTGCAGCTGATGGACCGCAAGAAGCGGTCGCTGTAGCCGCGGCTACTCCCTTCGGAAGCATGTGGCGCTGCGGCTACCGCCCCGGCCCTATCATCGCGAACAGCGCGCCCTGCGGATCGCGGCCATGCGCGATCCACTGGCCACCTGGCACCTCGGATGGGCCGTGCACGATCGTGCCGCCGGCCTCGGTGGCGCGGGCGGCCGCGGCGTCGATGGCGTCGACGTTGACATAGCCGATCCAGGTCGCCATCGGCATGAACGCGTCCATCTTGGTCATGATGCCGCCGATCGCCGGGCCGCCGTTGGCGAAGAGCTGGTAGACGCCTGCCGGTCCCATCGGGATCGCCTCGTCCTTGGTCCAGCCGAACAGGCCCGCGTAGAACGCGAACGCCGCCTCGCCGTCGACGGCATGCAGCTCGTTCCAGCCGACCGTGCCCGGCGTGCCTGGCGGGACCTCCGGCGGCGGCTCGCCGTCGCCGCGGAAGAGATAGAAGCCGACGCCCTGCGCGTCGGCGACGGACGCGAAGCGGCCGGTGCGCGGAATGTCCTCCGGGCCGTAATGAAGGGTGCCGCCCGCCGCCTTCAGCGCCTCGACCGTGGCGTCGACATCATCGACGGCGACGTAGCTGCCCCAGCGCGGCTTGAGGCCGGCGGCCTTGGCCTGCTCGGGCACCGCCATCAGGCCGGCGACGGGCGTCTCGCCGACCGAGAAGATCCGATAGTCCTGGCCCGAAAGCCCTGCGTCCCTGACGCTCCAGCCGAGCACCTTGGCATAGTAATCGGCGGCGGCGGGGACGTCGCTCGTGAGCAGCTCGTGCCAGACGAAGTCGCCCTGTTTCGGGGCCATGATCGGTCTCCCTGATCGAGGTCGGCGTGCGCGTTCGCGCGGGCGAAGACATAGCACGGCGCCCCGCGCCCGCCGAGATCGGTGAGATGACGCCGCGCCTCGTTATGGCTACGGTTGGGGGCTTTTTCCGGAGGACTGGATGGTCAGGCTCGTGCTCGCGCTCCTCGTCGCCCTCGCCGTGTCGGCGGCATCGGCGCAAGCGGCCGACAAGGTGCGCTTCCTCACCTCTTGGTTCGCCGAGCCCGAGCAGGGCGGCTTCTACGAGGCCAAGGCGAACGGGCTCTACGACAAGGCCGGCCTCGACGTGACGATCCGCATGGGCGGCCCGCAGCTCAACACGATCCAGCTGCTCGTCGCGGGCGAGGCGGACTTCATCATCGGCTACGACTTCCAGACGCTCACCGCGCGGTCGCACGGCCTGCCCGTCGTCACCGTCGCGACCTCGTTCCAGAGCGACGTCGCCGGCATTCTCACGCACGACGACATCGCAAGCATCGAGTCGCTGAAGGGCAAGCCGATTGCGATCGGCGCCGCCTCGCGCCTGACGTTCTGGCCGTGGCTGCGCCAGAAATACGGCTTCACCGACGACCAGATCCGACCGTACGCCTTCAGCATGCAGCCGTTCTTCGCCGACCCCGCCCTGTCGCAGCAGGGCTACATCACGTTCGAGCCCTTCGTCGCCGCGCAGCACGGCGTGAAGACCAAGTTCTTCCTGCTTTCAGATTACGGCTACGCGCCCTACTCGACGACGATCGTCACGACGGATGCTTTCGTGAAGGCGCATCCCGACATCGTCGCGCGCTTCGTCAAGGCCTCCCTCGAGGGCTGGCGCGACTACCTGCGCGACCCCGCACCGGCCAACAAGCTGATCCAGGCCGACAACCCGAAGATGAGCGACGCCGAGCTCGCTTTCGCGGACGACGCGATGCGCAAGCGCGGGCTCGTCGACGGCGGCGACGCGGCAACGAAGGGCATCGGCATCATGACCGAGGCGCACTGGAAGAGGACCGCCGAGTTCATGATCGGCGCCGATCTTCTGCCTGCGAACACCGATTGGCACGCCGCCTTCACGGATCGCTTCGTCAAGGACCTCGCGATCCACTGACGCGGCGCCTCAGGCGGCGGCTTCCGCCAGTCCCCCGAAGTGGCGCACCTCGGACTGCAGGCGCGCGGCCTCGGCGTTGAGCGCCGTCGAGCGCTCCAGCACGCGGCCCGACAAGGTCTCGTTGGTGTCGACGACCTCGGCCAGCGCGCGCACGAGCGAGATCAGCGTCTCTGCAGCCTCGCTCGACTGCTGGACGTTGCGGGCGATCTCGTGCGTCGCGTCGCGCTGGCTCGCGACCTCGTCGTCGAGCGCCACGGCGTCCTTGTTGAGCTCGAGCACGCTGGCGGTGATCTCGTTCAGCGCCTCCAGCGTCGTCGCCACGGTCGCGCGGATGTCGGCGACGCGGGCGCGGATGTCGTCGCCGGCGGAGGCCGAGGCGCCGGCCAGCGTCTTCACCTCGGAGGCGACGACGGAGAAGCCGCGCCCGGCATCGCCGGCCCGCGCCGCCTCGATCGTCGCGTTGAGCGCGAGCAGCTTGGTCTGGTCGGCAATCGCGCTCACCATGCCGACGATGGTCTCGATGCGGCCGGCCGCCTGCGCCATCGTGGCGACGGTCTCCTGAATGCGGGCCGCCTCCTGCGCCGCCGCCGCCATGCGCCTGCGGCGGTCGCTCATGCGCCGCGCGACGCCGTCGATCGTGTCGATGAGCTGCGTCGCGGCCGTCGAGATGACCGTGGCGCTGGTCGCCGACGCGTCCGCAGAGGCCAGCGCATCGCGCAGCATCGACGAGGCGCGTCCTGCCGTGCCCGACAGCTCGCGGGCGCCGGCGGTGAGGTTCAGCGCGGTGTCGCTGACGCGGTCGGCCACCGTCTTCACCGTGCCGTCCTCCGCGAGCGCATGCACCGCCTTCATGCGCAGCTCGTGCTCGCTCGTGAACGTGTCGATGTCCTCGAGGATCGAGCAGTTGGTGACGTGGCCGGGGCTCGGGATCGCCGTGACGGTCGCGCGCACGACGAGCGGGCTGCCGTCCATCCGCTTATGCGCCCAGACGCGGCGGTCGAACCCCGAGGCTTCGTAGACGCGGAAGAAGTCGCGCAGCGTCTCCTTCACCGTCCGCCCGTCGGGCTGGATGTCGGCCAGCCGGTGCTTGATGTGATGGCCGAGGAACTCTTCGACGTTGGTGGCGCCGAAGGCGCGCAGGCACGCCTGGTTGGCGTAGACGATGAACCCGTCGCGCATGATGAAGGCAGGCGCGACGAAGTGATCGAGGACCGTCGCCTTGGTCGCCTCGAGGTCGAAGTCGTCCGTCTTGCCTGCCGACGTCGGCGCACCCCATCCGCGAGCGCCGAGAAGTCGGCCGATGTGTCCCATCATTGCCGGTAGCCACGCAGCCATCGTCATGCGGCCGTCGTAGGCAGGATGACGCCGCGAGGTTAAAAAGGCGTCACAACCGGGTCGCGACTGCTGAAGGATCGCGCAAGCATCGCGTCGTCGGAGGTCCTTCCTTTGCGACCGGCATCCGCGCTGCCTTGAGGTCGCGCCCAAAACGAAAAGGCACGGCGTCGCGTCAGCGAGCCGTGCCGATCCGTAAGGCGATGAAGGCGGCTTAGAGCTTCGCCTTGAGGTCGCGGGCGACGGCGAAGCCGACGCGCTTCGAGGCCTTGATCTTGATGACCTCGCCGGTGTTCGGGTTGCGGCCCTTGCGGGCGGCGCGCTTCTTCACCTGGAAGACGCCGAGGCCGGCGATGCGGACCTTGCTGCCCTTCTTCAGGTGCTTGGCCATCAGCGAGACGGCCTCGGTGAGGTAGATCTTGGCGTGCGACTTCGGGATGTCGAAGGTCGACGCCAGGTGCTCGCCGATCTCCGTCGTCGTGAGGACCGCCCCGGCGCTCTTCTTTGCCGGTGCTGCAGCCGTATCCTTCGGTGCCGTTGCCTTGGCCATGCGAATCACTCCACTCGCGTTGTATTCCATGCATGTTGCAAGCACTTCTTTCGCGCGCAAGGCGCCAGGAGGCGCGATCCCCAGGGCAAATGCGTTTCGACGCCGTGGTGACAGCATCCGCGGCGACTCAGGCCCGCGCGGTGGCACAGGCCAGCTTCGCCGAATAGAACTGGATGTTATACTATAATGCAGGTTGGATTGATCCTGCCGCCAAATGCTTTTGACTATGAAAGACCAGCCCCAGTCGATAGGAACGGCCCGCGCCGGCAGCCGCGGCGCGCGGGCTGCGCTCACGCGGAGATCCCGCAAGCGGAACGGTCAAGGCCGCAAGAAAACACCTAGAGAGGAACGCATGTCTCTGCATCCGTCCATCGACAACGGCTTTCAGAAGGGCACCGGCATATCCGGCGGCAAGCTGCACTGCCACTGCCCGACCGACAAGGTCGAGGTGACGATCACCGGCGACGTCGCCCACAACCACGCCTGCGGCTGCTCCAAGTGCTGGAAGCCGAAGGGCGCCGAGTTCTCGGTGGTTGCCGTCGTGCCGAGCGAGAACCTCAAGGTCACGGCGCACGAGGAGAAGCTGCACGTCGTCGATCCGTCGGCGACCATCCAGCGCCACGCCTGCAAGCAGTGCGGCGTCCACATGTACGGCCGCATCGAGACCGACCACCCCTTCAAGGGCCTCGACTTCGTGCATGTCGAGCTGTCCGACGAGAAGGGCTGGCAGGAGCCGCAGTTCGCGGCCTTCGTCTCCTCGATCATCGAGCAGGGCCACGACCCCAACGACATGGCCAACGTCCGCTCGAAGCTGAAGTCGCTCGGCCTCGAGCCCTACGACGTGCTGTCGCCGCCGCTGATGGACGCGATTGCCACCTACACCGGCAAGAAGTCCGGCGCGCTGAAGGCGTAAGTCCAAACGATTCAACGATCGAACGACAGCGGGCGGGCCATCGGCCGCCCGTTCTGCTTTTGAGGGTCCGTCGCGGCTAGGCCGCGAGCGCCGCGCGCAGCACGTCCTCGACGTAGGGCTTCGAGACGACGAAGACGCTCTTGAAGCGCTCCGGCACGACGATCGTCTCGCCGTAGCCCGTCGCAAAGACGAACGGGATCTCGCGATCCTGCAAATCCTCGGCAATCGCGAAGCTCGTCTCGGTGTAGAGGTTCACGTCGAGGATCGCGGCATCGAACGTGTTGAGGCTCAGCGCCCGGCGGGCGTCGGCCGTCGTCGCCGCCAGCTCGACCTCGGCGCCGCAGTTCTGCAGCATGGCCTGCGCATCGAGCGCGATCATCATCGAGTCCTCGACGAGCAGCAGGTTCTTGCCCTGCAGATCGGCGCGCGCGACGGGCAGGTCGCGCCGCGGAGCGGCCGTCGCGTCGCCGGCCAGCACGAACTCGGTCGGGATCGTGAACTGCGCCTTGACGCCGTCGGCGGCGTGCTCGATGCGCGCCGTGCCCTTCAGCTCGAAGGGGATCGACTGCTCGACGACGACGGTGCCGAAGCCGCGTCGGCTCGGCGGCACGACGGACGGGCCGCCGGACTCCGTCCAGTCCAGGATCAGGCCGCGCTCGGGGTCGAGCGCCCAGGAGATCGCAAGCCGCGCATCGTCGACGCTGAGCGCGCCGTACTTCGCGGCATTCGTCATCATCTCGTGCAGCACGAGCGCCAGCGTCTGGTAGGCGCGCGCCTCGATCATCACCGGCGGCCCGTCGAGCACGAGGCGCCGATCCTCTGCCGTCGTCCACGCCTTCGCCTCGGCCTCGATCAGCGCCGCCAGCGGCGCCGCCTTCCAGTGCGACTGGGTGAGCTGGTCGTGCGCCACGGAGAGCGCGTGAAGGCGCTGCTGCAGATCGGAGACGAAGGTCTCGACAGAGGCGGCGCCGAAGCGGCTCTGCCCGACCAGCGAGCGGATCACCGCAAGAATGTTCTTCACGCGGTGATTGAGCTCGGCGACGAGCAGGAGCTGGCTTTCCTGCGCGACGCGTCGCTCGCGATCGACGAGGTTGGCGCGGCGCAGGATGATGTCGAGCAGCGACACGCGCAGCGTCTCGGCGATGTCGGCCTCGCCGCGCAGCCACGGCATCGACTGGCCGGACACGATCTGCTTCCAGGCTGCGAAGCTGTTGCGCGGCCCGATCCGCCCGGAGGCGTCGGCCGCCGCCGGCTTATTGGGATCGCCGCCCCATGTCACGGTCTGCAGCACCTCACGGCGGAACAGCAGGAGGAAGTCCTTGGGCGCGCGCGAGAAGGGGATCGACAGGACGCCGGCGACCTTGTCGGCGTAGCGCACCGCGTCCGGGAGGTGCCGCTTCAGCTCGTTCGTATGAAACACGCGGTCGACCGGCTGCGTGTTGAGGAAGCGCACGAGATCCTCGACGGCCTCGGCCGGCGGCGCGATGCCCGAGGACTCGAAGCGGCCGTCGGTCCAGATGCCGATCCCGTCGGCGGGGATCAGCGCGCGCAGCTGCTCGTCGAACCGGGACAGGTTCTCGAAGATCGTCTCCTCGGGCGCCATGTCGGCGATCAGCCGATCGTGCGCCTCGCGCGCGTGCGCGATGTAGGCAAGCTCGTCGTGCTGCTGCTTGGCCTCGATCTGCGTCGAGAAGACTTGCGCGAACAGCTCGACCGCTGCCGCCGTCGCGGTCGAGATGCGGCGCGGCGTCTCGTGGTGACAAGCGATCAGGCCCCACAGGCGGCCACCGCGCAGGATCGAGACGGTCAACGTCGCGGTGACGCCCATGTTGCGCAGGTACTCGAGGTGCACCGGCGAGGCGCTGCGCAGCGTCGACAGGCTGAGGTCGAGCGGCAGTCCCTTGGTGGTGAGCGTGGGCACGATCGCCACCGGCCCGTAGTCGACAGCGGGGATCATCCGCAGCCACTGGCGCTCGAACAGCGCGCGGGACTGCGGGGGAATGTCGCTCGCGGGATAGTGCAGCCCCATGAACGGCGTCATCCCGGCGCGCACCGCCTCGGCGACGACCTCGCCGCTGTCGTCGGCCAGGAAACGGTAGATCATCACCCGGTCGAAGCCGGTGACGGCCCGGATCTGCCGCGCCGCCGAGGTGAGGAAGCTCTGGAAGGTGGTGGTGCGGCGAAGGCGATCGATGATCGTCTTGACCAGGGTGGTGGGGTCGGAGCGGACGGCCTCGGCCCCCTCGCAGGGCAGGAACTCGGCGATGGCGAAGCCGCTCGAGGCATGCACGAGGACGTCGTGGCACACACCGGCCGGCCCGATGTCGACGAGCGGCAGGCGCTCGTCGAAGCCTGAAATCATCGCCGCCTGAAAAGTGTTGCGCAGATCGTGGATGATCTTGGGCGTCAGGATCGACTCGGCGGGCTTGCCGATCATCGCCTCCGCCTCCTCGAAGCCGAAGACGGCCGACGCGTTCAACGAGACGTGCGCGATCGTCCAGGCCGGCAGGGCGAAGGCGACAAGGCAGCCGAAGGGCTGGATGGCGCCGGGGATGTGGACAGGCTCTCGCTCGCATTGAGTGAGATCGACTTGCTGTGCAGCAGCGCTGGTCACCCTTAACCTTTCAAGACGCGAGGCCGGCCCGAGCGGCAGCCTGCGGTGTGTAACCTTCGAGGGCAGTGATCGTTTCGGCGGCGCGGTGGCGGTGCGGTCTAATGCGGAACCTTCGCCACGAAAGTCGCATTGCGCGACTTACACGACCGCCGGGCCGCGGTCGATTCGGAGACGATGCATGGCGTTCGACCTTTCGCAATATGCCAATTCCAACCCGCACCTGTCGGCGGGCGAGAGGGCGCTCTCCGTGCTGGTCGGCCTCGGGCTCACCTCGATCGCCGCGCAGCCGCGCCCCAATGTCTTCCTCAGCATGATGGCCCTCGCCACCGGCTCGTATCTCGCCTACCGCGGTGCCACGGGCTATTGCCCGATCAAGGCCTCGCTCAACGACGAATATGTCGCGGTGCCGAGCCCCGCACAGGCACGGGTGCAGTAGCCGCTAGGGCAATCGACCGGGTCGTGGCGCCGGCAGAGCGTCGGGCGTCACGATCGTCGGGTCCGAATATCTGCGATGGTAAAACGGGCTATAGGCGTCGTCGATCAACGTGGTGGTCGCATGACGCGTCTGGAGATGGTGCGTCTCGCGCTTGAAGCGCTCGTTCTGCGCACCGTGCTCGTCGCTTCCGCGCGTGAGCGACTCGTGGTGGATCAACCGGGCGAATGGCGTCCACACGGTGCGGATGCCCGCCGCCCTGGCGCGCAGGCAAAAATCGATATCGTTGTAGGCGACGGCAAAGCTCTCTTCGTCGAAGCCGCCGAGCGTGTCGAAGCATGGGCGCGATACCAGCATGCAGGCGCCCGTGACCGCGCTCAGGGTCTGGCGAACGAAAAGCCGCCCCATCGGACCGGGCGCGTCCGTCGGCGCCTCGATGTTCCAGTGACCGGCGGCGTTGCCGAGACCGGCGATGACGCCGGCATGCTGGATGCGTCCTGACGGATAATCGAGCTTGGCACCGACGATCCCAGTCGCAGCGAATCCCAGACACTCGACCATCTCGGCGAGCCACCCGCGCGCGTCCGACGGCACCTCGATGTCGTTGTTGAGAAACAGGATCGCCTCGCCCTTGCCGAGCCGGGCACCGCGGTTGCACATCGCGGCGAAATTGAACGGCTCCGGCTTGATGTCGACGACGATCCCGTCGCGTCGGTAGGCCTCGTAGAGAGCCAGCACGGCGGGATCGACGCTGCCGTTGTCGACGATGACGATTTCGACGCGCGGATAGTTCGTCTTCTCGCGGATGTCGGCGACGATCCGCCTGATCAGCGCGGGGCTGTCGCGGTTGGGGATCACGATCGTGACGAGCGGGGTCCGCTGCGGCAGCCGCACGCGGTGCAGCCTCGGGTCCGTCGGCGCCGGCTCGGCGACGACCGGCGCGCCTTCGTGTCCGTAAGCGGCCTCGAGCGCCAGGCGGGCGCTGCCGACCGAGCGTTCGGCGTTGACGAGGGAGTAGCTCGCCGTCTCGCGACGCCAGAGGTAGGCGAGGTAGGGGACGTGGACGATCGACCCCGGCGCCGCGCCCGCGAGATAGCGGAGCAGCAGGTCGTAGTCCTGCGAGCCCTCGCGGTCCTCGCGCAGGGCGCCGAGCTCGGCCAGTCGGTCGGCACGATAGATCGACAGATGATTGATGTAGTTCATGCCCGAGAGCAGCACGGAATCGTAGGCCGGCTTGCAGAACTCGCCGAGCGGCTTCAGCGCGGCATCGACGATCAACTCGTCGGTGTAGAAGAAGACGGCATCGGGATGATCCTGGATCGCCTTGGCGATCACGGCGATGGCGCCGGAGACCAGCACGTCGTCGTGGTCGACGAGCGAGATCCAGCGTCCCCGCGCGGCCGCGATGCCGGCATTTGTCGCCGCCGCAATGCCGCGGTTCGTTTCGTTGCGAACCACCCGGACGCCCGGCTTCTGCTCGGCCACTGCCAGACGCGCGGCCATCGCGGGATCGGGCGAGCCGTCGTCCGACAGGATCAACTCGGCGTAGGCCGCCTTCTGCAGCGTGAACGAATCGACGAGATCGCGCAGGAACGTCTCGCTCGTGTTGTAGGTCGGCGTCACGAAGGAGATCAGCGGCCGCTCGGGCTGGCCGAGCGCGGCGTTCATCTCGGCCTCGACGGCGGCGGCCTCGAGCACCAGCCACGAGCGCAGCATCGGCAGCATGTTCTGCGCGCCCTGCTGCACGCGCATGCCGCCGCCCTTGGAGACGTCGCCGAAGAACTTGACGATCCGCGCGATGCTCGCCTTCCACGACGCGAGGCGACCGCGCGCCTTCGGGTCTCCCGCGACGAGCGGCACCTTCTGGTATCGCAGGTTGAAGAGGTAGTGCAGGATCGCGACGAGGATGCCGCTCGACGTCTGGAAGGCGAGGAAGCGGAAGGTCGCATCGCCCGCCTCGCAGGGCTCGAAGCGCAGCCGCCTGAGGCCGCCCTTCCGCTCGCGCGACACGTGATAGAACGCGAAAGGAAAGCTCTTCAGGACCAGCGTGTTGACATCGCTGAAGCCGTCGCCCTCGTCGAAGAAGACGCGTGGCGCGAGCTCGCCGCGCGCCCGCGACAGGAAGAAGCCGACGAGCCGGCCCGCCGAGGGATCGATGTCGAAGACGAAGCCGGGCGAGGGGCCGGTGGCGGCGTAGACGACGGGCGACAGCCGCTCCAGCCGCTCGCAAGCGTCAGCCTCGAGACGCTTCATTCGCTTACGGCTTGGCCGGCGTCGCAGGGGGCGCCGGGCTCTTGCAGGCGAGCGGCGACGGCGTGCAGGCGATCCCGGGTGTCGAGCAGGCGAAGCCCGCATCCGCGCGCCGGACGCAGACCACGCAGCCGTCCGACCATTCGTGGCAGCTCGCGTTGGCGGCAGCGAACGCCTCGAGGCTCTGCGTCTCGCTCGACGGCACAGCCGCCGGCGCGGTATCGGCACCGGCGGCCGCGAAGGCCAGGACGAGAAGGGCGGACCGGCGGATCATGCGCGCCTTCTAGCCCGGCAGCGCCCGGCGTGCTAGGCGCCGGCCATGCTCGAAGGTCTGCCGCCGAACGGCGCCGCGCACGTCATGCGGCTCGACTGCGACGAGGCGACCGCGCGTCGCGTCGTCGATATCGTCGTGGAGGCGTTCGACCCCGCCGAGACGGCCGCGGCCGCCTTCGAGACGCCGGGCGCGGCGCCGACCTGGTCCGGCGCGCCCTGGCTCGTCGAGGTGTTCTTCGGCCGCCCGCCCGACGAGGCCGCGGTGCGCGCTCTGGTCGCCCTCGCGACGGACGAGGCGACGGCGGCCCGCGCGACCTTCGCCGACGTGCCGAAGCAGGATTGGGTCGCGGCCTCGCTCGAGGGGCTCGAGGCGGTGCGCGAGGGCCGCTTCGTGGTGCACGGCTCGCACGGGCGCCACGCCGTCGCGATCGGCGACATCGGCATCGAGATCGAGGCGGCGCTGGCCTTCGGCACCGGGCATCACGGCACGACCCGCGGCTGCCTCGCCGCGCTGAACGAGGTCGCCCGCCGTCGCACGCCGCGCCGCATCCTGGATGTCGGCACCGGGACGGGCGTGCTGGCGATCGCCGCCGCGCGGCGCTTCCGGCGTCGCGTCGCCGCCGGCGACATCGATGCCATCGCCGTCGCCACCGCGGGCGAGAATGCCCGCGCCAACCGCGCCCACACGCTCGTGCGCCCGGTGCGCGCGGCGGGGCTCGGCCATCCCGCCCTGCGCTCAGGTGCGCCGTACGACCTGATCATGGCCAACATCCTGGCGCGGCCGCTGCGCGCGCTGGCGCCGTCGATCCGCGCCAGCGTGGCACCGGGCGGCGAGATCATCCTCTCCGGCCTGCTCGCCGGCGACGTCCCGGGCGTCGTCTCCGCCTATCGCGCGCAGGGGCTCGTGCTGGTCCGCCGCCGCATGCTCGAGGGCTGGGCGACGCTGCTGTTCCGACGCCCTTAAGGCCGGGCGGCGGCCCGATCAGCTCGGCCTGAAGCGGGCGACCGCCGGCCGCATCCGCCCGACCAGGAGCGCGCGCAGCCCGGCGATATCGAACAGCATCACCAGCGCGCCGTAGACCGAGATGCCGGCGAGCACCTGCGCCGCGAGGATGAAGACGCTGGGCGTGCGCTCGCGCAGCGGCAGCAGGACCATCGCCATCGCCAGCGCGGCAAGCGCCGTCGCGGCAAGATCGCGGAGCTTGGGCCACACCGGCTTCGACAGGGCGGCGAAACCGACGAGCGCGACCATGGCGCAGGCGAAGGCGCCGGACTGCGCGACGGCGAGCCGCGAGGCGTCGGCGGTCTTCGGCAGCAGCACCAGGATCAGCGGGTCGGCGACGCAGCCGATCACCGCCGCGCCGATCAGCGGCGCCGTGCGCTTGGCGATCTGGAAGATCGGATTGATCACGTAGAGGATCATCGCGAAGCAGAAGAGCCCCGGCATCATCAGCGTAAGGAGCTGCGCGAACGGCCCGCGATACTGCTGCGGCACGATCAGCGCCTGCAGCGACGGCAGCACCAGCCAGATGCCGACGCAGGCCGGCAGGATGACGGCGATCGTCACCGCCATGTTGTCGGCGATGCGCTGCTTGGCATGCTCGTGGCCCTGGCGCTCGTGCGCGGCGACTGCGAGCTGGAACAGGAGCACGTCGAGCGTCGAGCCGATCGCCTGCACCGCCTTGGTACCAATGTCGAAGGCGAGCGAGAACTGGCCCGTCTCGGAGAAGCCGTAGTAGACCGCGATGAGCGAGCGGTTGGCGAGCGGGATGCACATGTAGAGGACGTTCGCCGCAACGATCGGCATGGCGTAGCGCAGGATCGAGCGGGCGATCGAGACGCGCGCCAAATGCGCCTCGGCGCCGGGGTCGCTCAGCGCGGTGCGCGCGGCGATCACCGAGCCGGCGATCGAGATCACGCTGCCGATCAGCGTCATCCGTGCCGAGCCGAACCAGAACGCGCCGCCGCCCGTCAGCGCCAGCGCCATCAGGTTCTTGACGACGATGAGCTTGATGTAGAGCGCGTCGTGGAAGCGCGCCCGCACCAGCGCTGTGTTGAAGTCGAACAGGCCGTTGGAGACCGAGACGCCGAGCGCCAGCGCGATCAGGCTGTTCGGCAGCGGGAAGTGGATGCCGGTGAAGAACAGGGCTGCCGCTCCGACCGCGAGACCCGTCGTGACGACCGCGAAGGCGACGTCGAGGGTCGCGCGCAAGGCCGGGTCCTCGCCGCGGGCGCGCTCGGAATAGAAGCGGGTCGCCCCGAGCCGCATCCAGTCGAAGAAGCCGGCCTGCACCGCCATGGCGGTGGCGAGCGCCAGCGCGAAGCGGCCGTACTCCTCCGGCCCGAGGAACTTCGCGACCAGAAGGCCGATGGCGAAGTTGAAGAGCACGTTGACGAAGAAGGCGACGAGGACCCTCATGCCGGCACGGCTCCTTCGAGGGGACGGAAGAGCCGCTTGAGCCGGAGCGCGTTGGTCGCGGACGCACGCATGACCGCGTCATATCGCAGGGGCGATAAGAATGTCTTGCCGCCGAGACGCGATCGGGAGCCGAATTGCCGCCTGTGGCACAGGAAAGCCACGGCGCGGGTGACGCTGGAGCCGGGCAGCTTCAGCCGGCCTCGTCGTCGATCGCCATGCGACCGGCCGCGCCCCGGTGCCAGAGGTAGACGGCGAGATCCGGGGCGAGCAGGTCGCCCTTGGCGTCGAAGGCGAGATCGCCGAGCACGGTCTTGAAGGGCTGGCCCGCGTGCAAGGCGTCGGCCAGCGCGCGCGGCTCGAGCGAGTTGGCCCTCGCTGCGGCCTGCGCGATGACCTGGACGGCCGCATAGGCCGAGAAGACGACGCCGTCCGGGTTGCGCGCCTGCAGCCGGCGCAGCAAGGCCGCCGCGGCCGGGCGCGCGCGCGGATCGCGCGGGAAGACGACGAGCGTGCCGTCGGCCGCAGGCCCGGCGACGTTGGCGAACTCGTCGGAGGCGAGCGCGAACCCGCCGATGAACGCGATGCGGGCCCCGCTATCCCTGAGCTGGCGCGCCAGCAGCCCGGCCTCGGTCGGGCCGCCGCCCCAGAAGACGGCCTGCGCCCCGGACGCCTTGAGGCGCACGGCAAGGCCCGCGACGTCGCGCGTGCCTTTCTCGAGGCTGCCATAGAAGACCTCGTGCGCCGGCCCGCCCTTCAGCGCGGCGCGCACCGCGTCGGTCAGCGACTTCGACGGTCCCGTCCGGTCGTGCAGGAAGGCGACGCGGGCGAAGTGCCGCTGCATGTAGCGCGCGGCGGCCGGCGCCTGGGCGTCTTCCCGCGCGCAGAGGCGGAACACCGTCTGCAAACCCCGCTCGGTGATCGACGGAGCGGTCGCCGCCGGCAGCAGGTCGAGCGTGCCGGCCTCGGCATAGACCGCCGAAGCCGGCGCGGCGACGGCCGAGCTGAACGGGCCGACGACCACCGGCACCTTGTCGGCGACGAAGGCCTTGGCGACGTCGATGCCCTTCTTGGGATCGGCGCCGTCGTCCGCCACCTTCATCGTGGCCTTCTCGCCCAAAAAGCCGCCGTCCGCGTCGATGTCGGCGATCGCCTGGCCGACGCCGAGCCTCAGCTGGTCGCCGAAAACGGCGTCGGCGCCGCTCGTCGGCGCGCTGACGCCGATCGTGAAGGCCGCGGCGGGCGCGAGCGGCACGGCGAGGAGAAAGGTAACCGCCGCGAGGCGCGCGGCTCTCACCGCCGCCCGCGCGGGCCGGGGCGGCCGGGCCGCTTCTTCGTGGTGCGGCGGGCGCCGGGCTTGGCCGGCTTCGTCGGCGCGCTGCTCGCTCGCGTCTTCGCGGCGACCTTCTTGGCCGGGACCTTTTTCGCGACGGGCTTCTTCGCCACCGTCTTTTTCGTCACGGCCTTCTTGGTCACCGCCTTCTTGGCGACGGCCTTCCGCGTCGCCGTCGAGGCCTTGGTCGCGCGCCGCGGCTTCGTCGTCGCGGCTGTCTTGGTGGCCGCCGTCTTGGCCTTGCGCGCCGGGGTCTTCGCCGCTGTCTTCTCGACCGGCGCGCGGGCGGCGACCGGTGACGCGCGGCGTGTCGCGCCCGGACGCGCCGCCTTGCGTGGGGCCGCCTTGCGGGCAGGCTTCGCGGCGGCCCGCGTCGGATCGGCAGGGCGCGGTCGGCGCTCCGGCGGCGCCACCGCGCGCGTCCGCTTCAGCGGGCTGCGTGCCAAAATGGTCCGCCCGGCGGGTCGCCGGGTCGCCGGCTTGGCGACCGCCTGCGACTTCGCCTCGCGCGGCTTGCGCGCCCGGGCCGGCGCGGGCCCGGTCAGGAACGCGATGACGGCGGCGTCGAAGTCGGCCTGCGCCTCGATGTTCGAGATGTGCTTGCAGTCAAGCTCGACATGCCGCGCCCCGGGGATCGCGCTCAGCATGCCGGCGATGTCGGCGGCGGTGGCAATGCCGTCGTCGCGCCCGGTCACCAGGAGCACCGGCCGCTCGACCGTGCGCAGCGCCTCGCGCATGTCCATGTCGCGTAGGGCGGCGGCGGCGGCGGCGTAGCCCTCGGCCGACGTCGCCTTGAACACCTTCTCCGTCGCGGCGACCACGTCGGCATGGCTCGCCCGGAAGCCTTCCGAGAACCAGCGCTCCATCGTCACCGACGCGAGCACTTGCGTGCCGTGCGCCAGCACCTTGCCGATGCGGTCGTTCCACAGGTGCGGCGGCGCGAACCGGGCGTTCGTGCAGACGAGCACCGCCCGATCGACGCGCTCCGGCGCGTTGACGAGCAGCCATTGCGCGACCGCCCCGCCCATCGAAATGCCGACGACATGCGCGCGCTCGATGCCGAGCGCATCGAGGATAGCCAGCGCATCGCCGCCGAGCCGCGCCAGCGAATACGGCGCGCCGGCGCGCGTGCTGCCGCCGTGACCGCGCGGGTCGTAGCGGACGACCCGGAAATGCTGGAGGAACGCCGGCATCTGCGCATCCCACATCGTGAGATCGGCGCCGAGTGAGCTCGCCAGCAGCAGAACGGGCCGCGTCGGGTCGCCCTCGACCTCCACCCGGAAGGTTTCGCCGTCGATCGTGAGGTCCGTCATCCCACCGCTTTCAGAAGGAGCGGGACCGGTCTAGCGAATTTGCGCGCGGGGCAAAACCTCGCTGTGCCGCCTCGATCAGCATTTTCCCGCGGCTTGGAGAAGCTCGGCGATGTCGCCCGGCGTGTACGGCTTGGCCACGAACGGCGCGCCGCGCAGCCCATCCGGCATCTGCTCGCGGCTCGATGCCGACAGAAAGGCGAACGGGATTTTCCGCGCGATGAGCGCCTGCGCGAAGGCGTAGGTCGTCCCGTCGAGCACGTCGACGTCGAGGAAGGCGAAGTCGACGCCGGTGTCGAGCGCGGCCTCGGCCTCGGCCGTCGTCTGGCTCAGCACGACATCGGCTTCGATGAGTTGCGTGACCATGGTCTCGAGATGCAGCGCGATCACCGGGTCGTCCTCGACGACAAGGATGCGACAGGCGCCCATCCACTGCTCCGCATTGTTCGAAGAGGTCACGAAATCGAATGTCGCTGCGCGTTCGATCGTTCCAGCTTGAACGATGTGCCGTCCGGCAGCGCGGCGCTCAGATCAGGTCGAGCTGCTCGCCGGCCGGCGGTTGTGGTGGGCGAGCCGAGATCACCGGACCGACCGGCGTCATGATCTCTGGCGCGTCGGTCCCAGCCCTGTTCACGCCGTCGCCGATCGGCACGAAGCACAGGACCTCGTCGGCGGGCGGCCGCAGCAGCGCGCAGGCGCGCGCCATGGCAGTCTCGTCGGGGTCGAGCCAGAGCGCGACGTCGGCCGGCTCGATCACCAAGGGCAGCCGCGGGTGGATCGCCACCGAAACGCCGTTGCCGGCCGTGGTGATGAGGCAGGCGGTGTCGACCTCCTCGCCGTTCGGGCCCATCCAGGTTTCCCAAAGGCCGGCCAGCGCCATAGTCGCGCCGTCGGTGCGCCGGGCGAGGTATGGCTGGACGTACCCGGTCTTGCCCCGCCCGAAGCGCTGCCATTCGTAAAAGGCGTCGGCCGGCACGAGGCAGCGGCGCCGCCGCAGCGCGTTGCGGAAGCTCGGCTTGTCGCCGATCCCCTCGGCGCGGGCGTTGAAGAGCAGCGGAAACGATTTCGGCTCCTTCACGAAGCCCGGCAGAAAACCCCAGCGCACCAGCCGGAAGTGGCGGGTCGTGATCGCGTCGCGGGTTTCGACGCAAACGATCGCGATCGGCTGGGTCGGCGCGATGTTGTAGCGGGGCGGGAAGTCCGGCCTTTCGACGAAGCCGAAGCGCTCGCGCAGCGTGGTCGGATCGACGGTGAGGGCGAAGCGACCGCTCATGCCGCCCTGCCCGTCGATCGGCGGGGGTGACAGGCGGAGAAATAGGCGGCATCTGCTGCCTGCATGTTCACGAATGCATTAAAGCTACGCAGATCGCCGAATTGGACGGCAGAACCACGGCGCTTCGGCTTCGCCCCGGCCCGCTCGCCTTTCGATGCGGCGTCGCTCGCCATCGTGGCGGTCCTCGCTCTGCTCTTCGCGACCGCCATCACCGGCGCGCTCCAGCCGGCGCATCTCGTCGATCCGGCGCAGGCGAGCCTGCAGGGCGGCCTCTGATCCTTTACGTCGCGCGAATTTAGCAGGCGCTTGAACCGTTTGTTAGCGGCTCGCGTGTTAACCGAAGGACACAGGCGTGTCCGGGCCCCTCATGAGCTTTCTCTCCGAACAGGAACGCGAAGCGATTCAAGCGGCGTCGCCGCTGCTGTCGGGCACGCGCGTCAAGCGTGCCGAGGCGCTGATCAACCCCGCCTCCGGTCTCGCCAACGATTACCTGAACCTTTTCAATGAGATCGTTATGCTCGTCGAGCAGCTGCCGACGATGCCCGAGCTTTTCGACGACATCCAGCGCTGGCGCCCGACCTCGTACCGCGACTACTTCAAGCGCTCGATCCTGCCCGGACGCGGGACGGCGCTCGAGGCCTACGACAAGCTCGATGCCCGCTTCCGTCAGAACTTCGAGGCCGTCGTCGCCGAGCTGGACCGGCGCGCGACCGGCGCCGTCGCCGCGGTGCGCAAGCAGTTCAAGGGCGACAACAACGATCCGGCGGCCCTCGCCGCCCTCTGCGAGCGCGCCGGCTCGAGCATCCGCGAGGTGCTCGACCAGGCGACGATGCTCGTCAACCACGGCGAGCTGGTCTCCGGCGACCTCGTGCAGAAGCGCACCGACCTTCTGATGGCGAAGCTGACGCCGCTGACCTGACCGGCGATTGACTCCGGCGGGTGCGCGGCGCACCGGCTGGCGCGTGACTGCCACCGATCATGACATCGCCGATGCCGCTCGCCTTCTGCGCGACGGGCGCCTCGTCGCCTTCCCAACCGAAACCGTCTACGGGCTCGGCGCCGACGCGACCTCGCCGGAGGCGGTCGCCCGGATCTACGCCGCGAAGGGGCGGCCGCAGTTCAATCCGCTGATCGCGCATGTCGCCTCGATCGAGGCCGCCGCCGCAGAAGGCGAGCTGTCGCCGGCGGCGCTCGCCCTGGCGGAGCGATTCTGGCCGGGGCCGCTGACGCTCGTCGTGCCGCGGCGAGCCGGCGGCACGGTCTGCGACCTCGCCTGCGCCGGTCTCGCCAGCGTCGGCCTGCGGATGCCCTCGCATCCGCTCGCCCTGGCGCTGTTGCGCGACGCCGGCCGGCCCGTCGCGGCGCCCTCCGCCAATCGCTCGGGGCGACTGAGCCCGACGACGGCCGCCGACGTCGTCGCCGACCTCGGCGCGGCGGTCGACCTCGTGCTGGATGGAGGCCCCTGCCCTGTCGGCGTCGAATCGACGATCGTCGGCTTCAACGACGGCACGCCGGTGCTTCTGCGTCCTGGTGGGATCGCGCGCGAGGCGATCGAGACCGTCCTCGCCAGACCGCTTGCTGCACCGGGCCCAGAGATTGCCGCGCCCGGCATGCTCGCCTCGCACTACGCCCCGAACGCGCAGCTGCAGCTCGACGCAACGAGCCTGGAGCCGGACGACATAGGGCTCGACTTCGGCGGCGCGCTTCCCGGCGCCGCGCTCGACCTGTCGCCGCGCGGCGACCTCGCCGAGGCGGCGGCCAACCTCTACGCCTATCTGCGACAGCTCGATGCGCGCGCGCCGGCCCGCATCGCCGTCGCGCCGATCCCCGCGCAGGGGCTCGGCTTGGCGATCGGCGACCGGCTCCGCCGCGCGGCGGCGCCGCGCCCTACTTGATCTTCACCTCGGACGTCGACTTCAGGACCTTGGCGCCCTTTTCGGTCTTCACCTCGACCGCGGGCTCGTCCTCCGACGCCTCGCGCTTCACCTTGCTGCCCTTGATGGTCTTCTCGACATCGTCGGTGTGGACCTTGGTCACCTCGCCGGAGACCGTGCCCTTGCCCCACTTGTAACTGACCTCATCGCCCTTCGAGACGTCGGCCTTCTTCGTCATCGCGAACTCCCTTGAACGCGACGCGAATGGCCGGGCGCGGCCGGCCGTTCCCGCTCAGGGTATGGTCACGATGACGCGGCCGCGCACCTTGCCGTCGATGATGGCGTGCGCAGTCTCGATCACCTCGTCGAAGCCGATCGTCCGCGTCGCCTGCGCGACCTTGTCCTTGTCGAGGTCGGTCGCGAGCCGCGCCCACGCCTGCTCCCGCCGCTCATGCGGACAGTAGACGCTGTCGATGCCGAGCAGCGCGACGCCGCGCAGAATGAAGGGCGCGACCGAGGACGGCAGGTCCATGCCGCCGGCCAGCCCGCAGGCGGCGATCGCGCCGCCGCGCTTGGTCTGCGCCAGCAGGTTGGCCAGCGTCATGGAGCCGACCGAGTCGACGCCGGCGGCCCAGCGCTCCTTGCCGAGCGGCTTGCCCTTCTCCGAAAGCTCCGCCCTGTCGATGATCTCCGCGGCGCCGAGACCCTTGAGGTAGTCCGCCTCCGAAGCACGCCCCGTCGAGGCGATGACGTGCCAGCCGGCCTTGGCAAGCAGCATGATCGCAAACGAGCCGACGCCGCCGGCGGCGCCGGTCACGATCGCCGGCCCGTCCTTCGGCTGCAGGCCGTGCGCCTCGAGCGCCAGGACCGACAGCATCGCCGTGTAGCCCGCGGTGCCGATCGCCATCGCGTCGGCCGCCGAGATCGACTCCGGCAGCTTGACGAGCCATTCGCCCTTGACCCGCGCCTTCTCGGCATAGCCGCCGAAATGCGTCTCGGAGAGACCCCAGCCGTTGCACACGACGCGGTCGCCGGGCTTGAAGTTGGGGTCCTCCGACGTCTCGACGGTGCCCGCGAAGTCGATGCCGCCGATCATCGGCGAGACCCGCACGACGGGGTTCTTGCCGGTGATGGCGAGCCCGTCCTTGTAGTTCACCGTGGAATGCGAGACGCGCACCGTGACGTTGCCCGGCATCAGCTGCGCCTCGTCGAAGTCGACGATCGCGGCCTTCGTGCCGTCCTCGGTCTTGTCGATGCGCAGCGCCTTCATCCGATGGTCTCCTTCGTGAGCCGCGACCGCGCGGCCGAGACCTTCAGATAGGACGCCGCGGCCGCTTATCGACGGCGGCTCGACCTTTGGCGGTCAGCGATAGCGCGACCGCTCCATGCCGCGGTACGCGAGGCGGAGGACGCCGAGGCCGCCGTTCACGTTGAGCCCGGTGAGGCTCAGGTTCTGGACCGGCGTCAGGATCGCTCGACCCGTCGCTCCGCCAATCAGCGCATCGGCGCCGATCCCGCTGCCGAGCGTCACCTGCACGCCTGCGCCGCCGAAGCTGCCGTCGAGCGCGCCGGTGGTGATCGGGCCCGGCACGCTGACCAGGAAGGCCAGCCGCACGGGGTTGGTCGGGCCGGCATCGAGGCCGACCCGGTCGAACACGCCGGTGTAGAACTCCACCGCGCCGTCCTGCCGGTAGTAGGTGCAGGTGACCTTGCGGTTCGAGGTGATGACGAAGCCGATGCCGCCGGCCTGCGTGCAGCGCAGCTCGCTCGATCCGCCTTGCGCTAGGGCCGGCAGGGCGACGGCGATCTGGAGCGCGGCAGCACCCGCGAGCAGGACGAGGCGGAACGGTCGCATCGGTCATCCTTGAGGATCGAGTTCCCGCTTGTCTCACTGCGCTCGGCGCTCCGCAAGCGAGCAGGCCCCGCGCGGCAGGACGATCGCGGCGTCTCGACAAACGCGTGACATTGGTGCCACCTGCGCCGCGGGCGCTGCTGGCGCGGGGAAAAGGGAGTGTCGGTGTCGTTCGACGGCGCTTTCGTGATCAAGGTCTTCGCGGCGCTGTTCGCGATCATGAACCCGATCGCCAACATCCCGGTGTTCCTGTCGCTGACCGAGGGCGCGTCGCGCGAGGCGCAGCAGAAGGTCGCGCTCACCGCGATCATCGGCGTCGCCGTCGGCTGCGTCGTATCCGCGGTCGCGGGCGAGGCGATCCTCGGCTTCTTCGGCATCAGCGTCGACGACTTCCGGCTTGCGGGCGGCGTGATCGTCCTCATCATCGCGCTCTCGATGCTGCAGGGCACGGCGAGCCATGCGCATGCCCGCACGCCGGCCGAGGCGCACGAGACCCAGGATCTCGATCCCGAGAGCGTGGCGATCTATCCGCTCACCGTTCCCCTCCTCGTCGGCCCGGGGACGATCGCCACCCTCATCATCTTCGCCTCGAGCGCACGCAAGGACGGCCGGATCGTCGAGCTGGCCGTAGGTCTCGTCGCCTTCCTGGCGCTGCTCGGCGCGTCGCTGCTCGGCGCCCCGCTGCTCGGCCAGTACCTGTCGCAGAACGCCACCGCGATCGCCCGCCGGCTGATGGGCATGATCCTGGCTGCGATCGCCATGGAGATGATCGTGACGAGCCTGCGAACCCTGCTTCCCGGCCTCGCCCACTGACGGGACATGGCTTTCTTCCTTCGACCCCTGGCCGGGTTGCCGGGGGCGGCCGGAACGGGCAAGACACCCACGCCCGAGGGCGGAGTCCCGGGTGGCTTGAGGGCCTGAAACAAGATCTGGAGGATTTATGCGCTCAACGATCATGACCCTGACCGCCGCGACCGTCCTGTCGTTCGCCGCTCTTGGGGCCGATGCCATGCCGGCCGGCGTGTCGGCCGGCGCCTCGGTTCCGGCGCCGCAGCTCACCTACGTCGCCGAAGGTTGCGGCCCTGGTTTCGCCCGCGGTCCGGCCGGTGGCTGCCGTCGCATCGGCGCCGTCGTCGTGCGCCCCGCGGTCGTCGTGCGTCGCCCCGCCGTCATCGTCCGCCGCCCCGGCTGCGGCGTGCGCGTCGGGCCGATCGGCGTCCGCACCCCCTGCTGATTTCCCGAAGCTGACTTACGAAAAGGGCCTGGGCGGTTCGCGCCCAGGCCCTTCGTGTTTTCGGACGCTTGAAAGCGGCTCCTACTGGGCGGCGACGGCCGCGGGGCGCCCGTAGCGCGCGGCCGGCTTCAGCGCCGCGACTTCCTCGTCGGTGAACACGCGGCCGCGCGTCAGGAACCGCTTGCCGGTGCCGTTCTCGAGCGAGAACATGCCGCCGCGGCCCGGCACCACGTCAATGATCAGCTGCGTGTGCTGCCAGTACTCGAACTGCGAGCTCGAGATGTAGACCTCGGCGCCGCCGATGCTGCCGAGGTGCACGTCCTCGTCGCCGACCTGGTAGTCGTGGACGGGGTAGCACATCGGCGCGGACCCGTCGCAGCAGCCGCCCGACTGGTGGAACAGCACGTCGCCGTGCTCGCTGCGCAACTGCTTGATCAGCTCGACCGCCTCTGGGGTCGCCTTGACCCGGACGACGTCTTCTTCCTGCATCCCGACACCTCGCGGAAATGAAAAGAGCCGCCCCTGGGGCAGCCCATTGAGGTGGAAACCGGCGCCCAAGGGCGCCGGTTCCGGTTTCTATCGATCGATCAGAAGAAGCCGAGCTTCTTTGCGCTGTAGCTGACCAGGATGTTCTTGGTCTGCTGGTAGTGATCGAGCATCATCTTGTGCGTCTCGCGGCCGATGCCGGACTGCTTGTAGCCGCCGAAGGCCGCGTGGGCCGGGTAGGCGTGGTAGCAGTTGGTCCACACACGACCGGCCTGGATGGCGCGGCCGAAGCGGTAGGCGCGGGTGCCGTCGCGCGTCCACACGCCGGCGCCGAGGCCGTAGAGCGTGTCGTTGGCGATCGCGAGCGCCTCTTCGTCGGTCTTGAACGTCGTGACCGAGAGCACCGGCCCGAAGATCTCCTCCTGGAAGATGCGCATCTTGTTGTTACCCTGGAAGACCGTCGGCTGCATGAAGTAGCCGCCGTCGAACTCGCCGCCGTGCTGGGCGCGCTCGCCGCCGGTCAGCACCTTGGCGCCTTCCTGCTTGCCGATGTCGACGTAGGACAGGATCTTGTCGAGCTGCTCGGACGAGGCCTGCGCACCGATCATGGTGGCCGGATCGAACGGCGAGCCCTGCTTGATCGCCTCGACGCGCTTCACCGCCTTCTCGATGAACTGGTCGTAGATCGACTCGTGCACGAGGGCGCGCGACGGGCAGGTGCAGACCTCGCCCTGGTTGAGGGCGAACATCGTGAAGCCCTCGAGCGCCTTGTCGAGGAAGTCGTCGTCCTCGCGGGCCACGTCGGCGAAGAAGATGTTCGGCGACTTGCCGCCGAGCTCCAGCGTGACGGGGATGAGGTTCTGCGAGGCATACTGCATGATGAGCCGGCCCGTCGTCGTCTCGCCGGTGAAGGCGATCTTGGCGATGCGGTTCGACGAGGCGAGCGGCTTGCCGGCCTCGAGGCCGAAGCCGTTGACGACGTTGATGACGCCCGGCGGCAGCAGGTCGGCGATGAGCTCCATCACGACCATGATCGAGGCCGGGGTCTGCTCGGCCGGCTTCAGGACGACGCAGTTACCGGCGGCGAGCGCCGGCGCGAGCTTCCAGACCGCCATGAGGATCGGGAAGTTCCAGGGAATGATCTGGCCGACGACGCCGAGCGGCTCGTGGAAGTGATAGGCGACGGTGTCGTCGTCGATCTCCGACAGAGCGCCTTCCTGCGCGCGCAGGCAGCCGGCGAAGTAGCGCCAGTGATCGATCGCCAGCGGGATGTCGGCGGCCATCGTCTCGCGGATCGGCTTGCCGTTGTCCCAGGTCTCGGCGAGCGCGATCTGGTCGAGGTGCTCCTCCATGCGATCGGCGATCTTGAGCAGCACGGCGGCGCGGGCGGCCGGCGCGGTCTTGCCCCAGGCGTCCTTGGCGGCGTGCGCGGCGTCGAGCGCCTTGTCGATGTCGGCGGCGTTGGAGCGGGCGACCTCGCAGATCACCTGGCCGGTGATCGGCGACGTGTTCTCGAAATAGCGGCCGTCGGCCGGCTCGACGAACTTGCCGCCGATGAAGTTACCGTAACGGGCCTGGAACGGCGGCTTGTTAGTCGCGCCAAGGAATTCTGGCTTGTTCATGACGTCTCCTCATAATGTGTCGCGCCGTCACGACGAAAAACGGGTCTGGCGCCGTCTTTTGTGATGGGGGGTCGTCGGAAACGCGCGGCCGCGACGTTATAGCCGGGAGGTCACAACAGCAAGGTCGCTTTCCCTTGCCGCCTCCGTCAAAAGACCTATTCGCTCAACACCTTCAACTATTGTCTTGGCGTGTCGACGCGCGCGGCGGCCGCGTCGCGAGCAGGCCGCACAGGCTGAGGCCCGCCATCGTCGCGAGATAGACGCCGACAAGCGCGAGACCGCCGTGCTCGGCCAGCGCCTGGGCGGCGAACGGCGCCACGCCGCCGCCGAGAATGCCGCCGAGATTGAAGGCCAGCGACGCGCCGGTGTAGCGCACGCGCGCGGGAAACAGCGACGGCAGGAAGGCGCCGAGCGGCCCGTAGACGAAGCCCATCGTGAACAGCGCCAGCGTGAGATAGAGCCAGACCACCGGCAGCGAGCCGCTGCCGAGCATCGGCGCCAGCGCCGCCGCGAGGCCGACCGACGCGACGCAGCCGACGAGCAGCACGCGCCGCGGGCTGGTGCGGTCCGACCAGGCGCCGGCGACGACAATGCCGAGCGCGAGGCCGAGGATGGCCGCGATCTGCACGCCGAGGAAGGTGCGCTTGTCGTAATGCAGCGTGCCCGTGCCGTAACCCAGCGCGAACGCCGTCGTAAGGTAGAAGAGCGCGAAGCAGACGACGACCGCGAAGGTGCCGGCGATCGTCGCGGCGGGATGCTCGCGGAGCACCTCGCTGAGCGGCACGTCCGGCGGCGGCTCGGCCGCGCGCGCCGCGGCGAAGGCGCGCGTCTCGGTCAGCCGCAGCCGCACCCACAGGCCGAGCCCGACCAGCAGCACGCTGGCGAGGAACGGCAGCCGCCAGCCCCAGCTCGCGAACTGCGCGGGCGTCAGCGTGACGCCGAGCAAGAGAAAGAAGCCGTTGGCGGCGATGAAGCCGACCGGCGCGCCGAGCTGCGGGAACATGCCGAAGCGCGCGCTATAGCCCGGCGGCGCGTTCTCGACCGCGAGCAGCGCCGCGCCGCCCCACTCGCCGCCGAGCCCGAAGCCTTGCCCGAATCGCAGCAGGCACAACAGCAGCGGCGCGAGCCAGCCGATTGCCTGGTAGGTTGGAAGTGCACCGATCAGCACCGTCGACGCGCCCATCGTGACGAGCGAGGCGACGAGCGTCGACTTGCGCCCGATGCGATCGCCGAAATGGCCGAAGACGACAGCGCCGAGCGGGCGCGCGATGAAGGCGAGGCCGAAGCTGCCGTAGGCGGCGAGCAGCTGCGCCGACGGCGACGAGGCGGGGAAGAAGTGCGCGCCGAGCACCAGCGAGGCGGCGGTGGCATAGACATAGAAGTCGTAGAACTCGATCGCCGTGCCGACGAGGCTCGCCGCCAGCGCGCGCCGCGCGCCTACGAAAGGATGAGAGCCCGCCGCGATGTCGGCCGCGACGGCGGTGGTATCAACCAGAGCGGGATCAAATGAGGTCGGCATCGCTACAGTCGTAGGGGTTTCGGGGGCGGCCCCGACGAAAGTCTTATAGGACAAGACCCAACTTTCCGCGGTGCGGCGTTGCAATACGGAAAAATGATCGGAAAAAGCAAGAGAACGGCTACGTTTCACTTGCGTGGAGCATAAATATCCGTTTGAAGTCAAACCGTGATGGCTTGGAATCAAAGCGAATTCGCTGGTCATACGTAGCGAGACGGCGCGCCGGCTTCAAGCTGGCGGAGCAAAAGGAGACGGCGCCATGGCCCAGCAGACAAGAAAAAGACCCGTGAGAGCTGCCGCGGCCAAGCCTGCGCGGGCGGCGGCGAAGGCGGCCGCCAAGCCGGCGACGAAGGTCGCGTCCCCCCGCACCAAGGAGCCGCCCGCGAAGCCGGAAAGCCACGACGTGCAGATCGGCTACCTGTCGGACTTCATCGGCTTCCACCTCCGCCTGGCGCAGGACGCCTCCTACCGCACCTTCGCCCGCCACAGCGAGAAGGACCTGATCAAGCCCGGCCGCTTCGCCGCGCTCGCCATCATCCACCTGAACCCCGGCATCTCGCAGAGCGCCCTCGGCCGCGCGATCGCCCGCGACAAGTCGACGGTGAGCCCGCTCATCAAGGACCTGCAGAAGAACGGCTTCATCTCGCGCAAGCCCTCGGCGCACGACCGCCGCAGCGTCACCCTCTCGCTGACCAAGAAGGGCGAGCGCACGCTCGACCGGCTGCGCGTTCGCGCCGACGAGCACGAGGCCGAGCTCGACCGCCTCGTCGGCGCCTCGAAGCCGCGCCTGATGTCGCTGCTGGCCAAGATCATCGAAGGCATGGCGGCCTGACGCATCGTCAACCGATCTGATTGCCAGGCGCGGCGCGCGCTGTACAAGAGCCGCGCCGAGGCCTCTTGGCGAAACAGGTAGACGCACGGCACTTAAAATGCCGAGCCCAAAAGGCGTCCGGGTTCGAGTCCCGGAGAGGCCACCATTTTACCCCCTACGTAATTGTCCTAGTTTGCGGGGCGGATAAAATCCGGCATCGCAGGGTTTCCAGCGAGGTCCATCCCGATCGCGGAAGCTCGCCAGTCAGGCGGCGGCGTGAATGACGTGAGGTCATCGCGCCGTTTCCACCGCGACTCCGGCCCCGTGACAGGACCATGCAGCATGCGCAAGGGCAGTTTCGACCTCGCTACCGTGATCGTCGTGGGCGCCCTGGTCATCATGGCCGCGATAATATGCGGGTCGCTCGCGTCTCAGCTCTGGTATCGGTGACGGTCGGCTGACGCGAGACCCGCCGCGCATCTTCGCATCAAGACTCATCCTGGCGATATCTAAGAGCTTGGGCACGAAGCACGCCCAAGAATGGTCGCGCCAGCATCGAACCTGCATTGGACATGACGGTCACAGGTTGAGCGATCTGGGTCCGCTGACGAAGCGATTTTCCCGCGCATAGAAACGCAGAGGGCGGTCGGCATCACGCGTGATACCGATCCTCAAGCTCTGCCCGATCTCGCCGATGTCTGCCTCGTCACGTGCAAGCCAGAGCGGCCCTATTCGGCAGAGATCGAGGCCATCGAGGCCACGATCGACCTGCAAGGCCGACGCGAGTCGTCCCGGTCCGCGCGCCAGGTCGAGCAATGGCTTGCCGCCGCGGTTCTGCTGCATGATCGGGATGCCTTCGAGCGGCTCGAGCGCCCTGATCAGGACGCCGGCGCCGATGCCGCAAGCCTCGCTCGAGACATTCAGCATGTAGGACGTGCCGTAGGCGAGATAGACGTAGGCATGCCCTCGCTCGAGAAACAGAGAGCGATTGCGTGGGGTCATGCCTCCATAGGCGTGCCCGGCGGCATCGCCGACGACATAGGCCTCAGTCTCGACGATACGGCCGCCGACGATCCCTTGCGGCAGCGTCCGGACGAGGAGCTTGCCCACGAGATACCGGGCAAGAGCGGTCGTATCGATCGGCAGGTCCGCGCGGGTGATCGGCAGATGACCGTCCATCGAGCGGGCCGAGTTCAGGGCATGCGCTCGATCCATCGGGCGCGCGAAGGCCCGGGCTCGAACGGATCCGCAAAATACTGCGTCTCGCGGATCACCCGCCCGTCGGACAGCTCCATGATGCTCACGCTGTGCGTCGGGCGTCCGTCGTAGGTCATGACGAGCTCCGTGATCCAGAGATCGCCAGCGCCGGTGATACGGCGCACGGTGAACGATTTTTGGCTCGGCTGCGCGGCGCGAGAGCCTTGGATGTTTCGCCGCCCGCGGATGCGCTCGCCGGACTGCGGATATTCGAGCACCGCGTGCTCCAGGTAGATCTCGTGCTCCGCCTCGAAATCGTTTGCGTTGGACGCAGCCCAGTGACGATCGAGGGCCGCTCGAAATGTGCTGTCGTCCATGGCAACCTCCGTGACCGGCGCGATCGCCGTACCTGCAGCGCCTCCTGCAGCCGCGCGATCATCGCGCCCGCGCGGCGACCTCGTCGATGTGGCGAAGCAGGTCGGCGGGGTCCTCGTAGACGCGGAGCGCACCGGCGCGCTCGAGCTCGTCGGAGCCGTAGCCGCCCGAGAGCAGGCCGACGCCGAGCGCGCGGCAGCGGGCGGCGGCGAGCATGTCCCAGATGCTGTCGCCGACGACGATCGAGCGCTCGATCGGCGCGTCCAGCCGGCGCGCGGCCTCGATGAAGAGATCGGGATCGGGCTTGGCGAACCTCACCTGGTCGCGCGTCACGACGGTCGCCTTTTCGGGATCGACGCCGAGCGCGGCGAGGTTGGGCGCGGCGGTCTCCATGCGCCCGCTCGTCGCGATCGCCCACGGCACGCCCTCCTCGGAGAGGAAGGCAAGAAGCTCGCGGGCGCCGGGCAGCGGCGTCATGGTCGCCGCCAGCCGCCGGTAGGCCGTGGCGTGAAGCTCGGCCAGCCGGCCGATGGTGGCGGAGTCGACGGGGCGGCCGATCTCGCGCAGCAGCTGGTTTGCAAACAGACCACCGCTCATCCCGATCTTGCGGTGGATGCGCCAGATCGACAGCTCGATGCCCTCGGCCTTCAGCGCCTCGTGCCAGGCCAGAACGTGCTGGTAGACGCTGTCGACCAAGGTGCCGTCGAGGTCGAACAGGAAGGCGTTTGGAGTGGTCATTGGATCCTCCCGCGTCGCGCCGGGCGTCGGTCTCGCCCGCCCGACTGGCCGCTCACACAAGAACTCGCCTCTACACCGTTCGTCGCATTCCATCTTCCGACAGAATTGACAACCGGGCTCCGAAAAAGCTCGACTGCGCAAGAGTTACAAAACTGCACATTTGTGCATAGCGACCGAAGACAACGCTTCCAGGGAGGACACATTGCGCGTTGCGATGGACCCCGATGTCGACCTCGCGCTGCGCTGCGCCTGGCTGTCGCTGATCGGCGGCTACACGCACGAGGAGATCGCCGCGCGCATCTCCACCTCGCGCACCAAGGTCACGCGGCTGATCCAGGCCGCGCAGCGTGCCAAGCTGGTCAAGGTCACGGTCGAGGGCGCGCCCGCCAATTGCGTCGCGCTCGAGGAGAAGCTCGCCGCCGCCTTCGGCCTCGAGCGCTGCTCGGTGACGCCCGACCTCGGCGAGCCCGACCTGCCGCTTTCGGCGCTGGGCGCCCTCGGCGCGCACGTCATCCACGCGGCCATCGAGCGGCACAACGCCAGCGTCGTCGGCATCGGGCACGGCCGCACGCTGTCGGCCTGCGTCGATGCCCTGCCGCTGATGGACCGGCCCGACCTCAAGCTCGTCGCGCTGCTCGGCAGCCTGACGCGCACGGCTTCGACCTCGCCCTACGACGTCATCTTCCGCTTCGTCGGCCGCACCGGGGGCACCGGCTATTGCGTGCCGGCCCCCTTCTTCTGCGACAGCGAGGAGGTGCGCGCCCTGTTCCTCGCGCAACGCGACATCGTCGCGGTCCGCGAGCTGGCGGAGAGCGCCTCGGTCGCCGTCGTCGGCATCGGCTCGCTCGGCGACCGCTACGGCCTGATGACCGGCGGCATGATCACGACGTCCGAGCTCGACGCGCTGCACGAGGCCGGCGCCGTCGGCGAGATCCTCGGCACGTTCCTCGATGCGGAGGGCCGGCCGCTCGACGTCGAGCTGAACCGCCGCGTCATCGCGACGAACCTCGAGTCGCTGCGCGGGCGCGAGGTCATCGCGGTCGCCGGCGGCCCGACCAAGGCGCCGGCGATCGCCGCCGTGCTGCGCAACGGCGTCGTGAACCATCTCGTGACCGACGAGGTCACGGCGCAGGAGCTGGTCGAGCTCGCGCCGTTCGTCGCATCCAAAACCGTTTCGACGGCGAAGCCGCGCGCAGACGTGGCCTGAAGAAGACGTTGTTTCCCACGGGAGGGCATCGAGATGAGCAAAGCTGACGATCTGGCGCGGGCTTTCGTCGCCGGGCAGATGAGCCGCCGTGAGCTGGTCCGCGGCATGATCGCCGCCGGCGTGACGCTCGAGGCCGCGGGCCTCTTCGTCAACGCCGCCGCGACTCAGGCCCTCGCCGCCGACTACGACTGGAAGCGTAATTCCGGCAAGACGATCACGCTGCTCCTCGACAAGCATCCCTACACGGATGCGATCATCGCCGACCTCGACAACTTCAAGTCGATGACCGGCGTCGACGTGAAGTACGACGTCTTCCCCGAGGACGTCTACTTCGACAAGGTGACCGCGGCGCTGTCGTCGCGCTCGTCGCAGTACGATGCCTTCATGACCGGCGCCTACCAGACCTGGCAGTACGGTCCCGCCGGCTGGCTCGTCGACATGAACGAGTTCCTGAAGGATCCTGCCAAGACTGCGCCGACTTTCGCCTTCGACGACATCCTGCCGAACCTGCGCGCCGCCACAGCGTGGTCCGGCGTGCCCGGCGAGCCGCTCGGGGGCGCCGGCGCCAAGCAATGGGCGATGCCGCTCGCCTTCGAGCTCAACTCGGTCTCGTTCAACAAGCGCATGCTCGACGCCGCAAAGCTCGACCCGCCGAAGAACCTCGCCGACCTGCGCGAGAAGGCCGCCAAGGTGCAGAAGGACCAGCAGGGCGTCTACGGCATCGGCGTGCGCGGCTCGCGCTCGTGGGCGACGATCCACCCCGGCTATCTCTCCGGTCTCACGAGCTTCGGCGGCCGCGACTTCAACGTCAGCGGCGGCCGGCTGAAGGCGGCCATGAACAGCGCCGAGGCCAAGGCCTTCACGCGCGACTGGGTCGCGATGATCCAGGAGTCGGGCCCGAAGAACTGGTCGACCTACACCTGGTACGAGGTCGGCAACGATCTCTCCGCCGGCGCCTCGGCGATGATCTTCGATGCCGACATCCTCGGCTACTTCATGCAGGGCACCGGCAAGGAGAAGGGCAACATAGGCTTCGACGCCTTCACGCCCAACCCCGACGGCAAGGCGCCGACGCCGAACGTCTGGATCTGGTCCTTCGCCATCTCGAGCTTCTCGAAGCAGCGCGACGCGGCCTGGGACTTCGTGCAGTGGGCGAGCGGCACCGACCACGGCCTCTTCGCCGCGCGCAAGAAGGACGGCGTCAACCCGGTGCGCGCCAGCACCTGGAAGGACGAGGCCTTCCGCAAACGCATCGAGGCGAGCTACCCCGGCTACGTGCAGCAGTACGAGGCCTCGTCGCCCGGCGCCAAGATCTACTTCACGCCGCAGCCGCTGTTCTTCAATCTGACGACCGAGTGGGCGGCCTCGCTGCAGCGCATGGTGGCGAAGGAGATCCCCGTCGACGACGGGCTCGACGAGCTCGCCGTCAACATCGACCGCCAGCTGAAGCGCGCCGGGATCTGATGGCGGCCGACACCCTCGCGGTCGCCACGGCGCCCGTCCCCGCGCGGGCGGGCCGCCGCGGCCCGCGCCTCTTGCCCTATGTCCTGAGCCTGCCGGCGCTCATCGTGTGCATCGGCATTCTCGTGCCGTTCGCGACGGCGGCCTGGTACTCGCTGGAGCGCTACAATCTCGCGATCCCGACGGCGCGCGGCTTCATCGGCCTCGGCAACTACGTCGATCTCCTCACCGACGACGCCTTCTGGCACACGATCCGCGTCTCGCTCGTCTACACGCTGCTCACCGTCGGCATCGAGCTTCTGCTCGGCCTCGGCATCGCGATGCTCCTCGTCGAGCGCACGCGCATCAATCGGGTGCTCGGCGTGCTCCTCATCCTGCCGCTGATGACCGCGCCGGCGATCGCCTCGCTGATGTGGAAGCTGATGACCAACCCGAACTTCGGGATCCTTAGCTATCTCGTCTCGCAGGCGGGGGTCACCAACTTCCGCTGGGCGTCGAGCCCGTCGACGGCGCTCTTCACCGTCGTGCTCGTCGACGTCTGGGTCTACACGCCCTTCATCATCGTGCTCCTGCTCGCAGGCCTCCGCGCGCTGCCGCGCCAGCCCTTCGAGGCGGCGGCGCTCGACGGCGTGCCGGCGAGCTTCGTGTTCTTCCGCATCACGCTGCCGATGCTCGCACCCTACATCATCACCGCGGCGCTCTTCCGCATGCTGGACGCGATCCAGCAGTTCGACATCATCTACGCGATGACGCAGGGCGGGCCCGGCGACACGCTGCTGGTGTTCCAGATCTCCGCCTATCTCGAGGCCTTCACCTACACCTCGATCGGCCGCTCGGCGGCGATGATGATGGTGCTCTGGCTCATCACCAACGTGCTCTCGACGATCTTCATCAACCAGTGGCTGCGCCTGCGCGCGCGGGCCCACGGCGCGGCCTGAGGAGGCGCGACATGACCCGCACGCCGCCGCTCGTCCGCGCCCTGAAGGGCCTCGCGCTGACGCTCGTCGCGCTGTTCTTCCTGTTCCCGCTTCTGTGGGTCGTCCTGATGTCGTTCCAGACCAACGACGACATCCTGCGCATCCCGCCAAAGCTCGTGTTCACGCCGACGCTCTCGAACTACGCGAGCCTGTTTGCCGGCACCTTCACCGGCGCCGGCTCGACGCTGCAGATCGACTATGTCGGCAATCTCGAGAACAGCTTCATCCTGTCGGCGGGCGCCGTGCTGCTCTCGCTGCTGCTCGGCGTGCCGGCGGCCTATGCCTTCGCGCGCTTCAAGTTCCGCGGCGCCGAGACGATCGCCTCGACGCTGCTGTCCTTCCGCTTCGCGCCGGCCCTGCTCGTCCTGCTGCCGCTGAAGCTCTACTTCCAGGAGCTCGGGCTCGAGAACACCTATCTCGGCCTCATCTGGGTCTACCAGCTCGTGACGCTGCCGCTCGTGATCTGGATCGTGCGCGGCTACTTCGAGGACGTGAACCCCGACATCGAGCACGCCTACCAGATCGACGGGCACTCGTGGTTCGCGGCGTTCCGGCGCATCTCGGTGCCGCTCGCGGGGCCTGGCATCGCGGCCGCCGCCCTGCTCTCCTTCATCTTCGCCTGGAACAACTTCATCTTCGCGCTGATCCTCGCCTCGGCCGACAAGCAGCCGGTGACGGTCGGCGCGCTCGCCTTCATCACGGCGTCCGGCATCCAGTATGGGCAGATCGCCGCCGGGCTCGTGTTGTCGATCGTGCCGACGCTGGTGCTGGCGCTCTTCACGCAACGCTATCTCGTCGAGGGCCTGAGCCTCGGCGCAGTGAAGGGATGAGGCCGATGTCGCGCGAAAAGCCCTTCCTCGTCCTCGATCACGTGAAGAAAAGCTTCGGCGCCCACGAGGTGATCGCCGATGCGACGCTCTCGCTCGAGCGCGGCGAGTCGCTCGCGCTCGTCGGGCCGTCGGGCGCCGGCAAGACGGTGCTGCTGCGGCTCATCGCCGGCATCGCCGCGCCGGACGGCGGCCGCATCCTGCTCGACGGGCGCGATCTCGCCGGCATGCCGAGCGCCGAGCGCGGCATCGGGCTCGCCTTCCAGAACTTCGCGCTCTACCCGCACCTCACGGCCTACGACAACATCGCAAGCCCGCTGCGCGCCCGCGGGCTCGCCGACGCCGAGGTCAAGCGCCGCGTCGGCGAGGTCGCCGAGCTCCTGCGGATTGCCCACGTGCTGAGCCAGGAGCCGCGCCGCCTCTCCAACGGCCAGAAGCAGCGCACCGCGCTCGCCCGCTCGCTCGTCTCGGGCGCGACGCTGCAGATGCTCGACGACCCGCTGCGCAACGTCGACGCCAAGCTGCGCTACGAGATGCGCTTCGAGCTGCCGCGGCTGCTCAAGACCTTCGGCGCCACGTCGATCTACGTGACGCAGGACTACCGCGAGGCGATGGCCTTCGGCGACCGCATCGCGGTGCTCGACGGCGGCCGCTTTCTTCAGGTCGGCGATGCGCAGGCCGTCTACGCCAAGCCGGCGACGCTCTCCGTCGCGAGGCTCTTCGGCGATCCGACGCTCAACACGTTTGCCGTCACGCCGGCGGCGGACGGCGGCGTCTCGCTGTTCGAGCGCAAGATCGCGTTGCCGGGCCGCGGCCTCGGCGCCTTCGCCGGGCAGCCGTGCACGCTCGGCGTCCGCCCCGAGCACGTCGCCGTCGCGACCGAGCCGGGCCCCGGCCGAATGCGGATGGAGCTCGACGCCGTGACGCCGCTGAACGACCGCGCCGCGCTGCTCCTGCGCACGCCGGCCGGCGAGGAAGTGCTCGCCCTGCTCTCCGAGGACGCGATCGGCCGGCTGCCGGCCCACCACGGCACGGTGCATGTCTCGATCGACCCGGCGCGCGTGCTGGCCTTCGATCCGTCCGGCCAGCTGCAGGCGGCATAGGAGCGCGACGCATGGCCCGTCTCCGTCTCGACGACGTCACCAAGGTCTACGGCAAGGCCGCGAGCCCGGCCGTCGACCGCCTCAGCCTCGATCTCGCCGACGGCGAGGTCATGGCGCTGCTCGGCTCCTCCGGCTGCGGCAAGACCTCGACGCTCCGCATGATCGCCGGCTTCGAGGAGGTCACGGCCGGCACGATCCGCCTCGGCGAGCGCGCGATCCACGAGCTGGCGCCGGCGCGGCGCGACGTGGCCATGGCCTTCGAAGGCTACTCGCTCTATCCGCCGCTGACGGTGCGCGACAACATCGGCTTCGCGCTGCTGCGCGATCGAGCCCGCCGCGCAGAGGCCGGCAAGCGCGTCGCGGAGGTCGCCGCGATGCTCGAGATCGAGTCGGTGCTCGACCGGCATCCCGTATCCATCGCCTCCGGCCAGCAGCAGCGCGCCTCGCTCGCGCGCGCCCTCGTCCGCGACGCGGCGCTGCACCTCCTCGACGAGCCGATGTCGCAGCTCGAGCCGCGCCTGCGCGCGATTCTGCGCGCCCGCATCAAGGACTGGATCAAGTCGCGCAGGCTCACCGTCGTCTTCGTGACGCACGACCAGACCGAGGCGCTGGCACTCGCCGACCGCGTCGCCGTCATGGAGAAGGGCGAGCTGCAGCAGTACGACACGCCGCAGGCGCTGCGCGAGCGGCCGGCCAATCTCTTCGTCGCCGGCTTCATCGGCGAGCCGGCGATGAAGGTCGCGCCTGCGCATATCGAGAGGCAGGACGACAGGCCGGTCATCGTCGCCGCCGACGGGGCCATCCGTCTCGCCCTGCCCGCCAGCCTGCCGCTTGCCGACGGCGCCGCGGTCAGCCTCGGGCTGCGCCCGCATCGGCTCCGGCTCGGCGGCAGCGACCTGAAAGGCACGACGATCGCCAACTTCTGGCTCGGCGACCAGACCCAGCTCGCCTTCGACGTCGGCCGCGCGCCCGACGCCATGCGCTGCGTCGCGGTGCTCGACGGCGGCGTCGACGCGGCCATCGGCAGCGAGGTCGCGCTGTCGGCGCCGCTCAACGCCATCCACGTCTTCGACAGCGCCGGCAAGGCCATCGTGCATGCGGGAGTGCCGGCATGAGCGCGGGCGGCGACATCGTCATCGGGCTCGATGCCGGCACGACGGTGGTCAAGGCCGTCGCCTTCGATCGCGACGGGCGGCAGGTCGACTGCGCCGGCACGCGCAACCGCTTCACCCGCGGCGACGACGGTATCTCGGTCGAGCAGGATCCGCTGCTGACCTGGGAGAGCACGGTCGAGGTGCTGCGCCAGCTTGCCGCGCGCGTGCCCGATCTCGCGCATCGCGCCGTCGCGCTCGCGGTGACGGGGCAAGGCGACGGCACCTTCCTGATCGATCGCGACGGCGCGCCGGTCTGCCCGGCCTGGCTCTGGCTCGACGGCCGCTCCGCCGGCATCGTCCGCGAGCTCGAGGCGAGCGGCGCCCGCGCCGCGATGTTCAGGACGACCGGCTGCGGCATGAACGGCTCGAACCAGAGCGGCCACCTGATCTGGCTCGACCGCGAGCGCTCCGACCTGCTCGATCGCGCCGACTTCGCCTGCCACTGCAAGGACTGGCTCTACTACAAGCTGACGGACGAGCGCTGCACGGACGTCTCCGAGGCGACCTTCACCTTCGGCGACTACCGCCGCCGCACCTACGACGACGGCGTCATCGCGACGCTCGGCCTCGGCCATCGCCGCAAGCTGCTGCCGCCCATCGTCGACAGCCTGCGCGGCGAGCATCACCCGCTCTCGGCCGAGGCCGCCGCGGCGACGGGGCTCCCCGCCGGCCTGCCGGTCATGCTCGGCTACGTCGACGTCGTCTGCACCGGGCTCGCCGGCGGTCTCTACGATCGCGACGGCCGCGTCGGCGTCTCGATCGTCGGCTCGACCGGGATGCACATGCGCTTCGTGCCCGACGTCGACGCGATGACGCTCGGCGACGACGTCTCGGGCTACGTGATGCAGCTCGAGGCCGGGACCGCCGCCCGTATGCAGTCGAACATGGCGGCGACGATCAACATCGACTGGCTGCTGCAGCTCACCCGCCAGGCGGCCGAGCTGATCGGCCACGACTTCGACTACGAGAAGACGCTCGCCGCCTTCGAGGCCGCGGTCTCGCGCGAGCCGCCGGGCCAGGCGATCTACCATCCCTACATCGACCGCGCCGGCGAGCGTGGGCCGTTCGTCAACCCGCAGGCGCGCGCGCAGATCGTCGGCCTCTCGAACGCCGTCGGCTTCGCCGGCATCGCCCGCTCGATCTACGAGGGGCTCGCCTTCGCCGCGCGCGACTGCTTCACCTCGATCGGCGGCGCGCCCGGCGAGCTGCGCCTCGCCGGCGGCGCCGCGCGCTCCGACGTCCTGAAGCGCATCTTCGCCTGCGTGCTCGACCGGCCCGTGCGGGAATCGACGCGCGAGGAAGCGGGTGCCGCAGGCGCCGCCATGATGGCGCTCGTCAGCCTCGGGCAGGCCAAGACACTTGCCGAGGCCGCCGACATCTACGTGACGCCGACGCTCGGCGGCCTGATCGAGCCCGTGCCGCGCGATGCGGCGCTCTACGGCGATCTCTTCGCCGTCTACGCCGACCTGCGCGAGCGGATGCCACCGCCCTGGCAGGCGCTCGCCGAGGCGCGTGCCAGGGCGTCGGCCGGAGGATCGTCGCATGCGTGATCGCGCACCGCACATCGCCATCATCGGCGATCGCTTCATGCTGCCCGAGGTCTTCGCGGAGGAGATCGTCAAGCTCGTCCCCGATGCCGAGATGCGCACGCTCGAGTACGCGTGGCCCGACGAGCCGATGCACCACGGCTATGCCGGCGGCGCGCACGACCCCGACACCGCGGAGCTGCGCGAGTTCTTCGGCACGCCGCGCGACGTCGCCGCCTTCGTGGGCGAGGCGGACGTCTTCGTCACGCATCTCGCCCCGGTCTCGGCCGCGATGGTCGCAGCCTGCCCGAACCTCGCGCTCGTCGCCGTCTCGCGCGGCGGTCCGGTCAACGTCGACAAGGCGGCGCTGAAGGCCAGGGGCATCCGCGCCGTGAACACGCCGGCGCGCAACGCCAGCGCGGTCGCGGAATTCACGATCGGCGCGATCCTTGCCGAGACGCGCCTGATCCGGGCGGGGCACGAGTCGTTGCGCGCCGGCGAGTGGCGCGGCGACCTCTACCGCGCCGACACGACCGGCACCGAGCTCTCCGAGATGACGGTCGGCATCATCGGCTACGGCGCCATCGGCACCCGCGTCGTCAAGCTTTTGAAGGCGTTCGGCTGCCGGCTGCTCGTCGCCGATCCCTACGTGCAGCTCTCCGCCGCCGATCGCGCCGACGGCGTCGAGCATGTCGCGCTCGACGCGCTGCTCGAGCGCTCCGACGTCGTGACCCTGCACGCGCGGGTGACGCCGGAGACGGCGACGATGATCGACGCTGCGGCGCTCGCCCGCATGAAGCCGACGGCGATCTTCGTCAACACCGCGCGCGGCCCGCTCGTCGACTACGACGCGCTGACCGAGGCGCTCGCGCACGACAGGCTCCGCGGCGCGATGCTCGAGACCTTCGCGATCGAGCCGGCGCCGAAGGACTGGCCGCTGCTCAAGCTGCCGAACGTCACGCTCACCCCGCATATCGCCGGCGCCTCGACGACCACCGTGCGCATCGCCGCCGGCATGATCGCCGAGGAGATCCGCCGCTTCCGCGCCGGCGAGCCGCTGCTCAACCCCATCACCTAGCCGATCGAATGGAGCCCATCATGTCCGGCCACAAGGAATTCACCGTACGCCAGTCGATCGTCGATGCGGCGCGCCAGATGAACGCGCTCGGCATCAACCAGGGCACGTCGGGCAACATCTCGGTGCGCTGGGAGGACGGCCTGCTGCTCACGCCGTCGGGCGTGCCCTACGATCAGATGAATGCCGACGACATCGTGCACTTGAAGATGAGCGGCGACTGCGACCATCCGCTGAAGCCCTCGTCGGAGTGGCGCTTCCATCGCGACATCATGAAGAGCCGCGAGGACGTCAACGCCATCGTCCACGCGCACCCGACCTACTGCACGGCCTTCGCGATGTGCCGCAAGGAGCTGCCGGCGGTCCACTACATGATCGCGGCGGCCGGCGGCGCGACGATCCGCTGCGGCGACTACGCCACCTTCGGCACCGAGGAGCTGTCGCAGCACGCGATCGCCGCGCTGAAGGACCGCATGTGCTGCCTGCTCGCCAACCACGGCATGATCGCGACCGGCACCGATCTCGGGAAGGCGATGTGGCTTGCCGTCGAGCTGGAGACCCTGTGCCGGCAGTATGCGGTGGCGCTGCAGATCGGCGATCCCGTCGTGCTGCCGGACGACGAGATCGCCCGCACCATCGAGAAGTTCAAGGACTACGGCCCGCGCCCGAAGAAGGCCGCCTGAGCGGCGCATGAGCTCGACCGACCTCTTCGATCTCCTCGTCGTCGGCGGCGGCATCAACGGGGCCGGCATCGCCCGCGATGCCGCCGGCCGCGGGCTCAAGGTGATGCTGGTCGAGAAGGACGATCTCGCACAGGGCACATCGTCGCGCTCGGGCAAGCTCATCCACGGCGGCCTGCGCTACCTCGAGTACCGCGAGTTCCGCCTGGTGCGCGAGGCCCTGATCGAGCGCGAGGTGCTGATGCGCGCGGCGCCGCACATCATCTGGCCGATGCGGTTCGTGCTGCCGCATGCGCCGAAGCACCGGCCGCGCTGGCTCATCCGCCTCGGGCTGTTCCTCTACGATCATCTGGGCGGCCGCGAGCGGCTGCCCGGCACGCGCACGCTCGACCTGCGCCGCGACGCCGAGGGCGCGCCGATCCGCGACGACTTCACGACCGCCTTCGCCTATTCCGATTGCTGGTGCGACGACGCCCGCCTCGTCGTGCTCAACGCGCTCGACGCCGCCGCGCGCGGCGCGGACATCCTGCCGCGCACCTCGCTCGTCACGGCGCGCCGCGACGCCGACGCTTGGGTCGCCGACCTGCGCACGAAGGCCGGCGAGCGCCGCAGCGTGCGGGCGCGCGTCCTCGTCAATGCCGCCGGCCCCTGGGTCGAGGATGTCGTGCGCAGCACCGGCACGAACGCCAGCCGGCGCGTGCGGCTGGTGAAGGGCAGCCACCTCATCACCCAGAAATTCTGGGACGGGCCGCAGGCCTATCTCATCCAGAACGACGACAAGCGCGTCATCTTCGTGAACCCCTACGAAGGCGACTACGCGCTGATCGGCACCACCGACATCCCGTTCGACGCCGATGCCGACAGCGTCGCGATCGGCGCGGACGAGACGCGCTACCTCCTCGATGCGCTCAACACGACGTTCAAGCGCCGGCTGACAGAGGCCGACATCGTCCACGCCTTCTCCGGCGTGCGGCCGCTGTTCGACGACGCGGCCACCAACGCCTCGGCCGTCACGCGCGACTACGTGTTCCAGCTCGACCCGGAGACGTCCGGCGGCGCGCCGCCGGTGCTCTCGATCTTCGGCGGCAAGATCACGACCTACCGCAAGCTCGCCGAGGCCGCGCTCGACAAGCTTGCGCCGTTCCTGCCGGCCGCCGGCGGCGCCTGGACCGCGGACGCGCCGCTGCCCGGCGGCGACATGCCGAACGCCGACTACGAGGCCTTCCGCGCCGAGCTCGCGCTGCGCTTTCCGACCCTGCCGGAAGGTTTGCGCACCCACTATGGCCGGCTCTACGGGACGAGGGCCTTCGAGCTTCTCGAAGGCGTTCGCTCGCTCGGCGATCTCGGCCGCCACTGGGGCGCCCGGCTCTATGATCGCGAGGTCGCGTATCTGAGGCAAACCGAATGGGCGCGCGAGCCCGACGACATCTTGTGGCGGCGCACGAAGCACGGGCTGCACATGACGGCGGCCGAGCGCGACGCCTTCGCGCACGCGATGGCGTCGGCCGAGTCCGGCGCCGAGCCGCAGCTCGCCCACTAGATCGCGTCAGCCCTCGGCCGTCACCATCGCGCGGATGCGCCTCGCGACGTCAGGCGAGACGGGCGTGTAGACCATCAGCCCGAGGTCCGGCCGACCGTCGACCGCGAAGGACGAATATTCGAGGTCGATGGTGCCGAGCACGGGATGCGCGAGCGTCTTGGTGGTCTCGCCATGCGCAAGGACGTCGTTGGCGCGCCACAGCGCCTCGAACTCGGCGCTGATCCGGCAGAGCTCGTCGACGAGGTCGGCGACTTCCTTGACGGCGCCGGCGCGGGTCGCATCGGCACGGAAGGCACCGACGACGAAGCGCGCGAGCGCGTCCCAATCGTGCTGCCTGGCGCGGATGTCGGGCGTGCCGAACAGCATGCGCAGGATGTTGCGCCGCGCCGGCGGCATCTTGCCGTAGTCGGTCAGCACGATCGCCGCCGCGCGGTTCCAGGCGACGACGTCCCAAGTCGCGGTCTTGACGATGGCGGGGCTCGCCTCGAGCGAGTCGAGCATGCGCTGCAGGCGCGGCGTCACGCCTCTGGCAGGCGTGTAGCGGACCTCCGGTGGCCGCCCGAGCCCGATCATGAAGAGGTGCTCGCGCTCGATCTCGGTGAGCATGAGGCCGGCGGCGATGCGCTCGAGCACGTCGGCGGAGGGTGCGCCGCCGCGCCCCTGCTCGAGCCACGTGTACCAGGTCGGGCTGATGTTCGAGCGCTGCGCCACCTCCTCGCGCCGCAGGCCCGGCGTGCGGCGGCGGCCTGCCGGGAAGCCGAAGGCGGCGGGATCGAGCCGGCTGCGGCGGTCGCGCAGATACTGGCCGAGGCGGTTGTCGGCGACGTCGGACATGGAAGCAGCCTGTTAGCGTCTATACCAGGATAAAGTCACTACTTTAATAGTGAACGAGCGTAGTCGATGAGGTCGTCGCCAACAACAGTGGAGGCGGCAATGCGCATCTTTCTCACCGGCGCGACTGGGTTCATCGGCTCGGCGCTGGTGCCCGAGCTCATCGGCGCGGGGCACCACGTCATCGGCATGACGCGCTCGGACGCCGGCGCCGAAGCGCTTCGCGCCGCGGGCGCCGAGGTGCACCGCGGCACGCTCGAGGATCTCGACAGCCTCCGCGCCGGCGCCGCGCGGGCGGACGGGGTGATCCATACCGCCTTCGACCACGACTTCACGGACGCGTCGGTCTTCGTTGCCAATTGCGAGAAGGATCGGCGCGTCATCACCACGCTCGGCGCGGCGCTCGCCGGCACGGACCGGCTGCTGCTCATCACGTCGGGGACCGGCCTCGGCAGCGGCGGCCCGGACGGCAAGGCTTCGGAGGATCGCTACGACGAGCACCACCCCAACCCGCGCAAGGCGTCGGAGGAGGCCGGCCACGCCGTCGCCGCCACGGGCGTCAAGGTCGCGGTGGTGCGCCTGCCGCAGGTCCACGACACCGTGAAGCAGGGCCTCGTGACGCCGCTGATCCAGATCATCCGCGCCAAGGGCTTCGCGGCCTATGTCGGCGAAGGCCGCAACCGCTGGCCGGCGGCGCACGTCAGCGACGTCGTGCGCCTCTACCGGCTCGCCTTCGAGAGGCAGGCGGCGGCCGTCTACCACGCGGTCGCGGAGGAAGGCATCTCGGCGCTCGAGATCGCCACCGTGCTCGGCCGCGGCCTCAACGTGCCGGTCCGATCCATCGCGGCCGCAAACGCCACGAGCGAGTTCGGCTGGCTCGGCAACTTCCTCGGCATGGACCTGACGGCATCGAGCGCGCTCACGCGCGAGCGGCTCGGCTGGCACCCGACGGGCCCCGGCCTCATCGCGGATCTCGAGGCGATGGATTATGCGGCGGCGAGCTAGCCCGTCGCCGTCTTCACCGCCTCGATGAGCTGCTTCAGCGCGAAGGGCTTCGGCAGGAAGCCGAAGTCCTCGCCCTCGGGCAGGTTCTTGGCAAACGCATCCTCGGCATAGCCGGAGACGAAGATCACCTTGCACTTGATGCCGCGCTTGCGCAGCTCGCCGAACATCGTCGGGCCGTCCATCTCGGGCATCACCACATCGGACACCACGAGGTCGATGGTGCCGACGTTGGCCTCCGCCACCTCCAGCGCCTCGAGGCCCGAGCTCGCCTCGAGCACCGTGTAGCCCTTGGAGATCAGCGCGCGGGCCGAGAAGGCGCGCACCGCGTCCTCGTCCTCGACGAGCAGGATCGTGCCGTGACCCGTCGAGTCGGTGACCGCGACCTTCGCGACCTCCTTCTTGACCGGCTCCTCGACCTCGGTCGCGACGTGGCGCGGCAGCAGGATGACGAAGGTCGTCCCCTTGCCGACCTCGGACTGGCAGAAGACGTAGCCCTCGGTCTGCTTGACGATGCCGTAGACCATCGAGAGGCCGAGGCCGGTGCCCTTGCCGACCTCCTTCGTCGTGAAGAACGGCTCGAAGATCTTCTCGCGGATGTCCTCCGGGATGCCGGTGCCGTTGTCCTGCACCTCGATGGCGACGTAGTCGCCCGGCAGCAGCACGTCCTCCTGGAACGCCGCGCATTCGGCGGCCGGCACGTTGCGCGTGCGCAGCACGATGCGGCCGCCCGACGGCATCGCGTCCTTGGCGTTGACGACGAGGTTGATGATCACCTGCTCGAACTGGTTGAGGTCGGCCTTGACCAGCCAAAGGTCGCGACCGTGGCGCAGGTCGAGCTCGATCTTCTCGCCGACGAGGCGGCGCATCAGCATCTGCAGGTCGCTCATCACGTCGCCGAGCTGCAGCACCTCGGGGCGCAGCGTCTGGCGGCGCGAGAACGCGAGCAGCTGGCGCGTCAGCGCCGCGGCGCGATTGGCGTTCTGCTTGATCTGCATGATGTCCTGGAAGGACGGGTCGGTCGGCCGATGGTTGGCTAGCAAGAGGTCGGAGAAGCCGATGATCGCGGTGAGCACGTTGTTGAAGTCGTGCGCGATGCCGCCGGCGAGCTGGCCGACCGCCTGCATCTTCTGCGACTGCGCGAAGCTCTCCTTCAGCGCCCGCTGCTCGGTCGTGTCGAGCGCGTAGATCGTCGCGCCGCCGCCTTCCTGCTCGGAGCCCGAGACGAAGAGGCGCGCGGACTTCGCGCCGTCGCCGACGATGCCGACGTCGACGGGCGGGATGTCGCTCTTCATCGCCGCCGCGTCGCGGATCGCTCGCTGCAGCGCGGCCCGGTCGTCCTCGGCGATGGCGGCGAAGATCGAGCGGCGCCCGCCCTCGACCTTGAGCGAGGCCGGGATCATCTTGGCGAAAGACGCGTTCGACTGCGAGATCGCGCCGGTCGCATCCGTGATCGCGATCGCCACCGGCGTCGAGTTGAAGACGCGGGCAAAGCGTACTTCCGCCGCGCGCAGGTCCTCGGCGGGCTCCTCGCCGGGCGCGCGGCTGATGACCAGGGTGCGCGACGGCCCGGCGAGGCCGTCCTGGCCGAAGGCGACGCGATGCAGCAGGCGCACCGGCAGGCTCTGGCCGCCGCGCCGCTTCATGTCGAGATCGAACTGCTCGGTGCGGACCTCGCCCGGCGCGCCCACCACGCTGCCGATGAGCGCGGCGCCGCCGCCGGCGAGGAAGTCGGTGAGCTTGAGGCCGCCCGAGCCGACCTGCGCGAGGTCGTAGTCGAGCCAGGTCGCGAGCGTCGCGTTCATGTAGGAGACGTCGCCGTCCGGGCTGCAGGAGAAGAAGCCGGCCGGCGCGTGATCCAGGAAGTCGATCGCGTGCTGCAGCTCCTGGAACACGTTCTCGTGGCGCTCGCGCTCGCGCGTGACGTCGGAGATGCCCCACAGGCTGGCGCGCTTGGCGCCGGGCAGCTGCGGGAGCGGGCGCACGCGCACGCGATACCAGCCGACGCCGCCGACCGTGCCGTCGAGCGGCGGCGACAGCCGCACCTCCTCGAGCGCGCGCTTGCCGTCGCGGGCCGCCTGGGCGAGCCGGTAGACGGCCTCCGACACCTCCGGCGAGCCGGAGAACAGCCGCTCGACGCCGCGCAGGTCGGCGACGCTGCGGGCGTTGGCGAGCCGCAGGTAGGTGTCGTTGGCATAGAGGAACTTTCCGCCGGCGTCGGTGACGAGGAGCCCCTCCGGGCCGGTGTCGCAGACGACGCGCGTCACGTCGCTCTTGACCGCCTTGCCGGCGATCTGGAAGAGCCCGATCGCGTAGCCGAACAGCGCGAAGATGCCGACGACGGCGAGCAGCGCCAGCAGGTAGGTCTTGAGCAGGCTCGCCTGCTCCGGCTGCAGCGCGGTGAGCGCGAAGGCGGCGACGAGAAGGGCGATGGCGAAGACGGTGACGAGAAGAGGACTGCCGGCGCGCTCGGTCCGGTGGAAGGCGGCGGTGGTCAGTTGGTCGCTCATGCCGAAGGAATCCATTCGCCGCGGCCGACGCGCGAATCGGCCCCGCCGCTCGTCATGGAGCCGGCGCGACCTTGTGGGGAGCGGACCATATTTGCAACTCCGGGTTCCCTCGTGCCACGCTTTCGGCGCCGCCGCCCACAGCTTCGTCCACTTTGTGAGCGAAGCTCATGGTTTAGGCCGAAATGCGTTAACCATCCATTAACCTTGTGCGCGCTCGGCGGCCCTCTCATGGTAGAAGGCTAGCGTTCGCGTTCTCGAGTATCAGGCGATATGCAGCAGATCGAAACAATCCTCGGCGGCAAGATCGGTCAGCTCGCTTTAGCGGTCATCGCGTTCCTGGTCGCCGCCTTGCTGGTCCTCGTCATCGTGCGCATGCTGTTCGGCGGCAAGCTGAGGGCACCCGGCAGCCGCGCCCGGCAGGCACGCCTCGGGATCGTCGACGCCTTCGATCTCGACCGCCAGCGACAGCTCATCATCATCCGGCGCGACAACACCGAGCATCTGATCCTCATCGGCGGCCCGAACGACCTCCTGATCGAGCCCGAGATCGTCCGCGTCGAGGCGCGCGAGCCGCGCAGCCGCGACAAGGAGCCGGGCTTCGGCGACGCGCGCATCCCGGCTCCGTTCACGCCGGCGGACCGCCCCGAGCTGCGCGGCCCGAGCGAGGCGCCGGCCATGCCGCCTGCGCATTCGCCCGACGAGCCGCCCCTGCCGCTGCCGCTGCCTGAGGTCGCCGCCGCTCCGTCCTCGGAGCCCGTCGCGCCGCCGCCGGTCGCGCCGACCGCGCCGCGGGGCCCGACCTTCCCGCTGCCGCCGCGTCGCCCCGCCCCGGCGCCAACCGGCGAGCGCCGGCCGCCCGTGCCGCCCCGCCTTCCCGAGGCCCCGCGCGGCCCCGAGCCGACCCCGAGCGCACCGTCCGCGCCCGTGGCCGCGCCTGATCTCGGCACGCCGAGCGTCACGCCGCCGCCCATCGCCGTGCCGTCCGGGGCGCCGACGGCCCCCTCGCTCAACGTGCCGCCCGGCGCGCCCGCCGCGCCGCCCACGACGCGTCCGGTGCCGTCCTTCCGCCCGCTGCCGCCGCGCCCGCCCGTGCGCCCGCTCCAGCGCGTGACGCCGAAGCCCGCCGCCGCGCCCGAAGGCGGCGCCGCGCCGGACGCGCCGGCGCCGGCCGCTCCGCCGCCTGCGCCTGTCACGCCCGCCGCACCCGTCACGCCGGTCACCCCGGCCGCCGCGCCGGCGGCGAAGCCCGCCGCACCGCCCGCCGCGGCGGCCCCGGCGCCCGCGCCGGAACCGCAGCCGGCCCCGCCGCCGGCCGCGCCGGTCGAGGACGACCTGTCGCTCGAGGAAGAGATGGCGAAGCTGCTCGGCCGCGGCTGAGCGGCGTCAGCCCGGATAGTCGGCCTGGTGGATCGCCCGGGCCCGCTCGAAGGCGGGGCCCGCCATGCAATGGTCGACGATCCGCAGGACGGTCGGATAGCCGTCGAGCGGGACCTCGAAGGTCCGCGCGCCGGCGACAAGCCCGCAGAGGCAGATGTCGGCGAAGGTCGGCGCGTCGCCGTGGCAGCAGGTGCCCGTCTCCGGCGCGCCGGCGAGCCGCGCCTCGTAGCCGGCGAGCCCTGCGGCAAACCAGCGGTGCTGCCACGCCCGCCACTGCCCGGCCTCGAAGCCGGCCGTCTCGGTGAGATAGCGGCGGACGCGCGGCACGATCAGCGGGTGCGAATCTTCCGCCGCGATCGCCGCCAGCGACCGCACGCGCACGCGGCCGAGCGGATCGCGCGGCAGCAGCGGCGGCTCGGGATGTGTCTCCTCGAGATATTCGAGGATCGCCATCGACTGCGTCAGCGCGACCCCGTCGACGATCAGCGCCGGCACCGCGCCCATCGGGTTCAGCGCGCGGAATTTCGGGTCCTTCGTCGCATCGCTGTCGATGTCGACCGGCGTCTCGGCGTAGGCGATGCCCTTCAGGTTCAGCGCGACGCGCACGCGGAACGTCGCCTGCGAGCGCCAGAACCCGAAGAGCTGCAACGGCTCGGTGCCGTCAGGCATCCCGGTAGACGCGCTCGCGCCGCTCGTGGCGCTCCTGCGCCTCGACCGACAGCGTCGCGATCGGCCGCGCATCGAGGCGCTTGAGCGAGATCGGCTCGCCCGTCTCCTCGCAGTAGCCGTAGCTGCCGTCGTCGAGCCTTGCGAGCGCCGCCTCGATCTTCGAGATCAGCTTGCGCTGGCGGTCGCGCGCCCGCAGCTCGATCGCGCGATCCGTCTCCGACGACGCGCGGTCGGCAAGGTCGGGGTGGTTCTCGTTCTCGCTCTGCAGCGCCGCGAGCGTGTCGCGGCTCTCGCGCAGCAGGTCCTCCCGCCACTGGATCAGCTTGCGGCGGAAATAGTCCCGCTGCCGATCGTTCATGAAAGGCTCGTCGTCCGACGGCCTATACGTTTCATCGACCACTTGCGCCGCCACGCCCAGGTCCCCCCAGCGTTCAGAATTGGCGCCCTTATAGCGAGACGTAAGGGAGGGAACAATCGGGGGTGGCACATTCGCCGCAGCTGTTGCCGGGACGCGTCTGCCTGTCCGCAACGCAGGCAGAACCGCCGGCATCGCCGGATGGTCCAGCAGAAGCGGGCCCGATCGTTTCGCCGATAGAAATGGTCCGTTGCCGGCTCGACGGCTGGCGCGACGGGCCGCCCGGGCGCAGCTTCTCCGGCACCGAGCCTCCGCTATGGATTGGATACAAACGATGCCAGACGCCGCCACGGCCGCCCTCGCGCTCGCGCTCATCGGACCGCCGCTTCCCGCGACGCACGCGACGCTGACCTACCATGTCGAGGCGATCGACGGCGTCGACGTCTTCTACCGCGAGGCCGGCCCGCGCGATGCGCCGACGCTACTGCTTCTGCACGGCTTTCCCGCCTCGTCGCGCCAGTTCGACACGCTGATCCCGCTGCTCGCCGACCGCTGGCACGTCGTCGCGCCGGACTATCCCGGCTTCGGCCGCAGCGCGGCGCCGCCGCCTGCGCAGTTCAGCTATACGTTCGACCATATCGCGGACATCGTCGACGGATTGACGACGAAGCTCGGGCTGCAGCGCTACACGCTCTACATGAACGACTATGGCGGCCCCGTCGGCTTCCGCCTGGCGGTGCGCCACCCCGAGCGCGTCACGGCGATGATCGTGCAGAACGCCGTGGCGCACGAGGACGGGCTCGGCCCGCTGTGGGCGGCGCGAAAAGCGTTCTGGGCCGACCGCGCCGCGCACGAGGCGAAGGTGATCTCGGCCTTCACATCGCTCGAGGTCGCGCGCGACCGCCATGTCGGCAAGAGTCCGCGCCCGGAGCGTTACGACCCGTCGACCTGGACCGACGAGATCGCGCATCTCTCGCAGCCCGGCCAGCGCGAGATCCAGGCGGACCTGTTCTACGACTACCGCACCAACGTCGCCTCGTATCCGGCCTGGCAAGCGTGGCTGCGCGCGCACCAGCCGCCGCTGCTCGTCGTGTGGGGCAAGTACGACCCCTCCTTCGAGACCGCCGAGGCGACGGCCTACCTCCGTGACGTGCCGGAGGCCGAGGTGCACATCCTGAACGCCGGCCATTTCGCGCTCGACGAAGCGGTCGACGAGATCGCGATGCTGACGCGGGAGTTTTTGGCGCGGGTGGACGCGACGCCGAAAAGCTGACCTCGGGCGGAGGGCTTCAACCTAAAGTTGAATTTTTTTCTGGATACGGTGGCTCGGTAACATCGTCGCGGCGAAACCGAGTGCCTGCGATGACCCACGATCGGTTGCACGAAGGGCCCTACGACTATCACGACGAATACCACTCGATAAACACAGGTGTTCATCGCAAGGGCGGCGTGAAGGTCATCACCCCGACCCTCACGCACCATCTCGGCCTCTGGTATCCGCCGGACCGCTCGCAGGTCTCGCGATTGAGCGTCACGCGGTTCGGACCCCGCGTCGATGCTTACGTCAGCGCGCATTTCACCGCGATGCGCGCTTGCGACGACTTCGAGAGCAACTTCACCTTCACGGTCGGCGACGAAGAGGTCATCGGCCTCTTCGGCGACGCCTACAAGGTCCGGCCCGACGGCTCGTTGGAGGCCGTCGAGGCACGATCCGCCCTGGACCATTTCGGCCTTCGCGACGCGATCGAAAGCGACAACAGAATTCTCTTCATGAAAGCGAGCTGGCACGGGCTCGTCGTGATCGTGCGATGCGAGTTCCGCAGCGAGTACGCGACGATCACACGCTTCGTGACGCTGGCGGACCCGACCGTCCTGCATCCGAGCATCGCCTGCTTCCGCCACGCCGCCGAGGTTCTTCTGAATCTCGGCCAGGGCGTGGCCTGCAGCGACGCCGAGATCGGCGAAAGTCACAAGGCGCTGTACACGAGCATCTGGGAAACGCTGGATCGCGAGCTGTTTCGGTGCGTCGACACCTTCCGGCCGCGCGGGGAAGGCGACCGCTGCCAGGTCTTCGCGGATTTTCGCGGCATTGTCGCTGCCGGCTGCGACGACCGGGCGACCGGCACGATCACCCTGTCGTCCGCCGTCGCCAACGACACGCCGTTCGAGGACGACTGGCCGAGGACCCGGCTCATCCCGCGCCTCTGGCCGTTTCTGACGGTGCGCGAAGGGCTCGATCTCGGGCACCGCGAGTTCACCGCGAGCTTCATGCTCGACAGACGCGCGGTCTATATCACCGCGCTCGGGCCACAGCCCGTGGCTCGCAGCAGCCCGCAATGCGCCCCTCTGCAATACATGCTCGTCGCGCGGCCGGTCAGTGACTGGCAACTCGGCGCGCTGGTCGATCGCCTCCACTTCATGGGCACCGTCCGGCTTGCAGCGCTCATGGAGCTGAAGCCGCTGCGCGAGGCGGGCGCCAATCTTCGCGACATGGAGCATGAAGCGGAGACGGCACGACGCACCCTCGACGACGACGACACGACGACCGCGCTGAACCATTATCGACGCGCAATGGATTTGATCGCGCACAAGGGCAAGGACGGCACGCCGATCTTCCGGAACGGCTTACAGTTTCGTGTCGAACGGTCGCGATACTATGTGAAGCGCTTCGAGGAATCCGTCGCCTTTCTCGGCATCGATACGATCGAAGGCTACCAACCCTACCATCACTTCGTGCGCGCCAGGCTCGGTGGCGTCTACGATTACATCGATCGGCTCGGTAACCGCCAGGAACGAGCGGTCCGCAGCACCGAGAGCATTTTCCAGCTCATCCTGCTGTTGGAGGCGGCGGAAGCCAACCGGCAGAGCGCGATCGCCAACGAGAGAAGTGCCGAGGCGAGCGCCCAGAGCGCGGAAGCCAATCGGCAGAACTCGATGATCTGGAGGACGATCGAGAAGCTTCAGACCAAGGCCGAGATCGCGCTGCTCGCGATCATCCTGCCGCACTACGTCATCGGCATCATCAACGACCTCGATGAACGCCTGAAAGGCAAGCAGATGACGATATTTCGCGAGGACCTCTCGATATTGATGGTCGGCGGGATCTTCGCCTCGCTCAGCCTCTTCGTCTATGTCCTGGAACGCGAGAAATTCGACAGGGAACGACTGAAAAGGTTCGCTCTCAAATATATCGTGGCGACCCTCCTCTCCCTCTTGCTCGTCGTCTTCGTCGTCCATCCATAGGCTTTCGACGGTCTCGACGCTGACAGCTGACGCGGCTAGAGACCCTCGATGCACTGGACGCCCCTAGCCCTCTCGACGCCGACCCGCGCCTATGTTTTCGGCGGCACGCGGATCGCCGATCGGTTCGGCCGCACGGACCACGGGCGCGAGCGGCTGGCCGAGACCTGGGAGGTCAGCGACGTCGACGGCTCGATCGGCGAGATCGTCGACGGGCCGTTCGCCGGCCAGAGCCTGCGCGAGGTGACGCTGGCGCATCCCGACGAGATCGTCGGTGCGGGCTGGCGCGGCGCGCACTTCCCGATCCTCACCAAGTTCCTCGACGCCTCGCACCTGCTGCCGGTGCACCTCCATGCCGACGACGAGGTCGCCCGCCGGCTCGAGGCGGCGCCGCACGGCAAGACCGAGGCCTGGCACATCCTCGATGCCGCGCCCGGCGCGTCGGCGCTCGTCGGCACGAAGCCCGGCGTCGATGCGGCGACGCTGCGCGAGGCGCTGCTGCGGCAGGACTTCGACGCGGTGATGCGGCGCCTGCCGATCCGCGCCGGCGAAACGATCTACGTGCCGGGCGGCACGCTGCACACGTTCGGGCCGGACACGCTGATCTACGAGATTCAGCAGACCTCCGACATCGGCCAGCACGCCATGACCTGGCGGCTCGACGGCTCGACCATCCCACCCGACGAGCGCGCGCAGAACATCGATGCCCTGATCGCGCAGTGGCGTCCCGACCCACGGCCGCTGCCGCGCCTGCCGCTGCAATTCGCCGTCGGCCCCGACGCCGACCGCGCGATCTGCTGCGCCGGATTGTACTTCGCGCTGGAGCGCTGGCGCGTCGGCGCGGGCGCGCGACTGACCCACGCGTTCGACACCGCGCTGATCCTCAGCAACGTCGGCACGCCGGCCACCATCCACGCCGGCGAAACGCGTGAGCTCGCCATGGGCCGCTCGCTGCTGCTGCCGGCGGCGATCGGCGAGGTTTCGGTGGAGGGGCCGGCCGACGTGCTCGTCGGCTACCTGCCGAAGCTCGAGCGCGACATCCGCGAGCCGCTGCGGCGCGCCGGCTTCGGCGAGGCCGCGATCGCCGGGCTCGGCGACGTCGGCGGCGCTTAGCGCCTGCGGCTTCGCTGGCCCGAGCCCTGAAGGAGCTTCCGCCATGAGCGTCAAGCGCGTCGTTGCGAACATCGCAGCAGACAAGGTCGACGCGGCCAGAGCCTTCTACGAAGACGTGCTCGGCATGAGGGTGGCGATGGATCTCGGCTGGATAGTGACCTTCGAAGGCGCGGGGCAGGCTGCGCCGCAAATCAGCGTGGCGATCCATGGCGGCTCGGGCACGCCGGTGCCCGACGTCTCGGTGGAGGTCGATGATCTCCCGTCCGTCCTCAAGAAAGTGACCGAGGCCGGGTTCAAGCCCGAGTATGGGCCCGTGACGGAGCCTTGGGGCGTGACCCGCTTCTTCGTCCGCGATCCATTCGGACGGCTGGTCAACATTCTGAGCCATACCTGATCGATGACAGGCATCCGGATCGAAGCGACCTGGATCGCTCACCGCACCACCTTGAGCGTCGGCCGTGACGCCGGCGCCGGCTCGTCCGGCGGTTTTGGGCTCATCACGTCCGGAAAATGGGCGCCGCACCGGTCGTAGAGATTCAGCCGCCGGTGGTCTCGCAGCTTGCAGTCGGCAGCCAGGGCCTCGATCAGATACGGCAGGGTGATCTCCGCGCCGTAACGGTCGGCCAGCCGGGCGAGGCGGTAGGCGCCGCGTCTCGGGCACCGCGAGCAGGCCACGCGCACGGTCACATAGGGGTAGCTCGACAGCCGCATGCGAGAACGTAAAGGGAACACGCGCAAGGAGTCGAGCGCGCGCACCCACGGTCTTTGCGTTTCGCGAGACACGCTCAGCGTCGCCATGCGAGCGCCAGCAATCCTAAGTTGGCGGCCAAGGGTTGGCGGCGATCTTCGACTGACACTGAAGAGCAGAGACGACGATTGGCGCGCGTCAAAAATAGCACGTGCTAACAAATTCAAGGCGTGCAAGAAGCGGGGCCCACTGTCGGATAGGCGAGCGGCACGCATGACGAACGATCCGCCGAAAGCCGCCGCCTCCGCGATCAATCTCAAGCTCATTCCGCATTATTCGGACGACCCGCGGCCCGTGCTGGTGCGCCTGGCCGACTACTGCGCCCGCGGCACCGATTCACCGGAATCCCTGAACCTCTACGAGATCAGGCAGGTCAGCTTCGCCCTGTCGCTCTATCTCGCCAGATACGAGACACCCTGAGCCCCGCCAGCGGCGTTCAGAAGCCGTGCTGGATGTGGGCGTAGACTTCTTCGGTGAAGGAGAAGATCTGCGCGCCGATGAACGAGGCGCTGAGCGCCGTGATCGCCAGGACGGCGACAATCTTCGGCACGAAGGTGAGCGTCATCTCCTGGATCTGCGTCAGCGCCTGGAACAGCGCGACGACAAGCCCGACCGCCATGGCGGCCGCGACGGCGGGGCCCGCCGCCGTCATCACCGCCCACACGGCGTGGCGGGTGATCTCGAGAGCGTCGGCCTCGTTCATCTCTAGCTGAACGTGACGCCGGAGCCGAGCGCCAGCGTCTGCCCGTTGGCGAGCGTCGCGGTGATCGTGCCGTCGCTGCCGATGGATGCGGACGAGACCTTGCCGGTGATCGTGCCGTCGGCCGAGGTCACCGTGCGGCCGATCGCGGTGTCGGCCTGCTGCAGCGCGTTGTTGGTGATCATCGTGTCGAGCTTGGTGTTCGTCTGCACGGTCTGGCCCACGGCCGAGAACGAGGCGATCTGGCTCAGGTACTGCGTCGGGTCCGTCGGGTTGGTCGGATCCTGGTTCTGCAGCTCGGCGACGAGGAGCTTGAGGAAGCTGTTGTAGTCGACGGTGGCGCTGGCTGCGGCCGCGGCCGTGCCGCTCGACGCCGTCGCGCTCGTCGACGAGGTCGTCGCGGCGGCGGCGTTCGGCACGGTCATCGTGGAAGTCGTCATCTCTCGCGTCCCCGGCGCAATCCTCGACGATCACGCTAGGGGGCGAGCCTTTCGCGAGGCTGGCCTACGACGCGATCGCCAGCGCCGCGGCGGGCATCATCAGCGCGTCGTCGCGCAGGAAGGCGCCGCGCAGACCTTTCAGCGCGTCGAAGTAGCGGCCGTCGGCGACGTGGTCGCCGGTCGCGCGCAGCACCGCGAGGACGGCGGCATCGGCGTAGGCGGCGAGCATGCGCGCGAGGCTCGCGTCGAACAGCGCCTTCGCCGTCGTCGTCTCGGCCGGGCTCATCAGCATCGTCTGCACGACGAAGTAGAGCTGGCGCAGCGGGCTCGTCGCGTTCTCCGGCTGCATCACATGCGCTTCCAAAAGGAAGGTCGCGTCGTTCATCAATTCGAGGCTCACCTTGCGGTCGGCCTTGATGACGGCACCGTTGAGGAAGAGGCGTTCGCCGGCGCGGAGCGTGATGTGCATCTGTCCCTCAGCGCAGGCCGTCGCGCACGATCGCGCAGATGTCGGCGATCCCGGCGTAGTTGGTCGACGTGCCGAGGCGGATGGCATCGGCTTCCTTCAGGATCCAGATGCCGATCGAGATGAGGCTCGCGCGCAGCGTCTCCGGCAAGGCGTTGTCGTCCCGCGCCAGCTCGCGCATCAGGATCATCCACAGCTCGCGCGTGAGGTGCAGCGCGCGCACGCCGTCGATCGACGGCGACGGCAGCCGCGACGCGCGCATCAGCATGGTCACCACGGTGTCGAGCGCCTCCGCCTCGATGCGGCGGCCCTCCTGCTGATCGTCCTCGAGAACTTCGGCATACGAGTGCTGGTACATGGGCTACCCGGCTGTGAGATAATTGACGAGGCTGAGCTGCTGCAGGCGCGAGGTCAGCGAGTACGAGGCCTCGAGCTGCGTCTGGAGCTGCGTGACCTGGCTCGACAGCGCGTAGGTGTCGACGCTGTCGAGGTTCGTCGCGGTGCTCGACAGGATGTTCGATTGCGCGCTGATCTGCGTGTTGGCCTGCGAGATCGCCGACTGCGTCACGCCGACGCCGGCCTGGACCTCGGTCAGCGCGGCGATCCCCGTGCTGAGCAGGCCCGACGCCGTCGAGACCACGAGCGACTTGGCGGCGGCACTCATGTTGTCGCCGGTGAACTGGCCCAGCATCGTGTAGGCCTGCGCGACGGTCTGGAACGCGCCCTGGTTGGCGGTCACCGAGGTCGATGTCGTCTGCCCGGGTGCGATCTGCGTCGTCATCGTCTGCGAGGAGGCCGCCGAGAACGCGCTGCCGGTAAACAGCGAGGTGAAGGCCGGGCTGCTCAGGAAGGTCTGCATCTGGCCGCTGGTGAGCGTGCTCGCGCTCAAGCCGTTGCTCGAGAGGTAGCTCTGGAACGCCGTCGCGGCGGCGTTCGATGTCGCCGACGGGTTGGCGATCGGCGTCGTCTGGGTGGCGGTGCCGCCGAACACGAACTGGCCGCCGGCCGAGGTGTTGAGGCCGCCGATCAGGCCGTTCAGCGCGCCCTGCCCGGCTTGCGCGAGACCGGCCGTCGACGAGCCCGAGCTCTGCGCGTTGATCACGGTCGACGACAGGCTCTGCGCCGTCGACAGCATGGCGGTGAGCGCGGTGTTGGTGGCGGAGAGCCGCGTCGAGGCGACGGCGTTGGTCTGCGAATAGGTGTTCAGCGCGTCGACGTTCGAGCGCAGCGACAGGAGCTGGCCCGTGCCGGCGCCGAGCTGCAGGCCGATGTCGGCATAGCTGCCCGTCGAGACCTCGGTCTGCGCCTGCGTCAGCGCCGACTGCGCGTTGAGGATCGACGAGCGCAGCGGCGACGTCATCGAGGAGGTGGAGATGTAGGTCACGCGTTACGCCCCTGTGCCTCGGCTCGCCCGGCTAGTTGAAGGCCTGCAGCAGCGTCGAATACATCGTGTTGACGGTGTTCATGAGCTGCGCCGACGCCTGGTAGGCGTGCTCGACGTCGAGCATCATCGACATCTGGTCGTCGAGGTTGACGCCCGTCGCGTTGGACAGCGCCGTGGTCGTCGAGGAGACGAGCGCGGTGTTGTAGGTCGACTGGCTCGTCGCGGTCTGCCGCTGCGCCTGGAGCCAGCTCACCGAGGAGGCCGCGTAGCTCGCGAGGTTGCCCGTGCCGGCGCCGCCCGAGCTCGCGTTGAAGCTCTGCGTCGCGCCCATCGCGGTGACGAGCTGATTGAGACGCGCAGAATAGCCCGCGTCGCCGCTCGTGTTGGAGGTGTAGGCGCTGCCGGCGATGCCGCCGTCGCGCAGCAGCGTGACGTCGCCGCCCTGCGAGGGATCGACGCTGGCATTGATCGTGATCGCGGCCGCGAGCCCTGTCGTGGTGGAGGCCGTCGGCAGGCCGGTGAGCCCCGTCGCCATGAAGAGGCCGGCCGCCGACGTCGTGGTGCCGCCGCTCGTCTGGGTCTCGGCGAAGGTGGTGATGAGGCTCGAGGCCATCTGGTCGAGCTGGTTCTGGTAGGCGACGCTCGTCGTGTCGCGCAGCGTCGCGAGGCCGGCGAGCGCGCCGGACTGGATCGGCATGACCGCCGAGGCGCCGGTGACCGGCACGCCGTCGACCGTCACCGCCTGGCCGATGGTGCCGGCGGTATAGGTCGTCGTCGGCGTCATCGCGACGGTGCGGGCGGTGGTTTCGAACAGCGTGGCGCCGCTGTCGGTGTAGATCGACATGCCGCCGTTCGAGTTGGTGACGGTGTTGATGCCGATCTGGTTCGACAGCTGCTTCAGGAGGCCGTCGCGGGTGTCCTGCGCCGCCGTCGTGTCGGCCCCGGTCTTGGTGCCGACCACGATCTGCGTGTTGACGGTCTGGAACTGCGCGAGCAGCGAGTTGATGGTGTTGACCGCGCTCGCCATGTCGCTGTCGGCCTGGGCGCGGACCGAGGCGACCGAGGCCGAGGCCTGGTTGAGGTTGGTGGCGAGCGTCTTGGCGGCCGAGACGGCGGCCGTGCCGAGCGTCGCCTGGTCCGGCGAGGCCGCATATTGCTGCAGGGCGGTCTGCAGCGCCGAGATCAGGGTCGCGGGCGAGTTGTCGGTGGCCGCCGTCGCGCTTGTCGAGGATGTGTCGTCGAGACCGAGGGTCGCGGTCAGGCTCGACAGGCCGTTGTTGAGAGCGGTGCTCGAGCTCGATGCCGACTGCGCCGCAAGGAGGCTGGTCATCAGCGCGGTGCTCGTCGCGCGCCGCGTGGCGCCGGGCGAGACGTAGCCCGTGGCCGAGCTGACCGTGCCCGCGCTCTCGAGCGCGTAGTCAGGGTTGCTGACGTTGGCGATGTTCTTGGAGATCAGCGCCGATTGCGACGACGTGTTGGCCAGGGCGGATTGCGCGATGCCCAGAGCACTCGACAAACTCATCACACCCGTTCCGCGCTACCGTCGACACCAACCGTCCGACAAGATCAGAATGCGCGCGAAAGATGGACAGTCCGTTTACCGCGTTTGCTAACCGTAGGATTTCAAGGGCCGTTCACCACAACGGGGCGGCGAGAGCCGCCCCCCTCACCTATCGTCAGTTGGTGGTGAGACGGTTGAGGTCGCCGAGCAGGTCGGAGGCGGCCTGCAGCACCTTCGAGTTCGCCTCGTAGGAGCGCTGCGCCGAGATCATGTTGGTGAGCTCGGTCGCAAGGTCGACGGTCGATTCCTCCAGCGTGTCGGCGAGGATCGAGCCGGTGCCGTTGGTGGTCGCGGTGGAGAGCACCATCGGCCCCGAGTTCTGGCTGACCTGGTAGACGTTGCCCGAGAGGTTGGTGAGGTTGGTCGGGCTCTCGACCGTCGCCAGCGGAATCTTGTAGGCGGCGAGCTGGTAGCCGCTGGCATAGACCTCGGTGACCGTGCCGTCGGTGCCGATCTTGACGTTCGACAGCTTGCTCGGCGCGTTGCCGTCGGCGGTCCCTGCGGTGACGGCGAAGCTGCTGGCGAGCTGGGTCGTCGCACTGAGGTTGACAGCGACCGTCTGGCCCGCCTGTCCGCCCGGGATCTGGATGTTCATCGTCACCGGCGTGTTGAGCATGTTGCCGGTCGTCGGGTCGAACTTCAGCGTGGTCGGTGTCGCGACGGCGTCGGTGGTGCCGCCGCTCGAATAGGGAAAGCCGCCGGACGCCGACGCATCCGCCTGCGGGTAGGCCGCGGCCTCCCAGGTGTTGTTGCCGGTCTTGGTGAGATAGACGTCCATCACGTGCGACGTGCCGAGATCGTCGTAGACCGTGATCGAGGTCTTGTCGGTGTAGGTCGTGCTCGTCGAGTTCGACGTGCCGGGCGTGTTGGCCGCGACCGCCGTCGCCGTCGACGGCAGGTTCGCGGTCAGCGTCCCTGTCGTCGAGGCTGCGGCCTGCAGAGTCTGGTTGTTGATGTTGACGGTCGACAGCGTCGAGCTCGTCGTGCCGTCCGGATTGATCTTGTAGCCCTGCAGCTGGTAGCCGGCGGTGTTGACGAGATTGCCGGTCGAATCCGGAACGAACGAGCCGGCGCGGGTGAGATACGTGCCCTGGCCGCCGTTGCTGACGACGAAGAAGCCGTTGCCGTTGATCGCCATGTCGGTCGACGAGGTCGTCGTCTCAAGCGTGCCTTGCGTCGAGACGCCGTAGCGGATGTCCGTCTGCACGCCGCCGGACTCGTATTCGGAGGTGGCGTTCTGGTCGAGCACGGTCTCGAACTGCGCCTGCGCGTCCTTGTAGCCGACGGTGGAGGAGTTCGCGATATTGTCGGAGATCGCGCTCAGCGCATTGCTCTGCGCGGCCATGCCGGACACCGCGGTCCGCATCGAGTTGAAGAGGCTCATCTTATCTCGGTCTCGCTTCGGGGGGCTCGGAGAGGGATCTGCTAGGCGGCGTGATCCAGCGCGACGATCGCCGCGGCGCCGAGCCGCTTGTCGTCGAGCTCGATGCAGTAGCCGAGGAACCGTTTGGAATCGATCGGATCGTAGCCGAGGCGCTGGCGCAGCTTCTTGCGCAGCTTCGAGACGTGGCTCTCGATGACATTCTCTTCCACGTCCTCGTCGAAGATGCCGTAGATCGCGTTGAAGATCTGGGTCTTGGTCACGCGGCGGCCGCGGTTGGCGATGAGGAACTCGAGGATGCGGCGCTCGCGGCGCGGCAGATCGAGCGGCGCGCCGGCGATGACCGGGTCGCGCCCGTCGAAGAAGACGCTGACGGCACCGGCGGCGGGCGCCTTCTCGACGATGCGGGTCGCGCCGGCACGGCGGCGGATCGCGCCGAGGCGGGCGAGCAGCTCGCGGACATGGATCGGCTTGCGCACGACGTCGTCGAAGCCGCCGGCGAACAGCGCCAGGGTCGTCTCGAGCGAGTTGGCATCGTTGATGGCGACGACGGGCGCCTGCGAGCGCAGCGCGATGGCGCGGGCGCAGGCGACGCGCTCGTCGGCATCGCCGAGCAGGAACGCCTCGATGGCCGCGATCTCGGGGGCCGGCGCGCTCTCGATCCACGCCAGGAAATCGGCCGGCGCGAACCCCGCCAACGCCATGCCCTCACCCTCGAAGCCCTTCGCGTAGCCTTCGATCACCAGCCGGCGCGCATCCACCATCACAAGCATAGCGACCCCCGAATCAACCCCTGGAGAAGGTAGATCGACGGTAAAAAATTAGGGTAAATGAGTATTAACGAATGAGCTTACGCAGAGCTTCGACGAAAATTTAATATCGCGTAAACGCCCGCTGCTTTGCGCGAAATTCGAGACGAATGCCTCTGCGGAAAGCACTCCGGGGCGACGAAGGGTTGCAGAACGGCCACGAAAACAGCCGCGGCGTGTCGAAAATCGTTTGCCGACGCTCAACTGGGCGATTTTGCAACAGGCTGGGAAAAGCAAAAATTCCGCGCATTGTCGGTCCAGGCGCCGAAGCCGCTCGCCACCATCCGCGTCAGCACGCCGCAGACGTAACGTTTCTGTGCCGGATCGTTGTCGGGGCCGGCGTTGTAGCGCGCCACCGCCATAGTCCAGGTCCGCTCGCGGCCCTTCAGCTCGCGCAGGAAGCGCGCGGCATAGTCGACGTTGCGCGCCGGATCGAACATCGCCTCGAGCGAGGCGAAGCGCGCGCCGTGGTAATGGTGGTTGATCTGCATGCAGCCGATGTCGATCATCCGCGCGCCATGCTCCTTGGCATGCCTGAAGCGCTCGAGCGCCTCGGCGAGCGACGCGCTGGCCATCGGGCGCCCGTCGATGTTCATCGAGAACGGCTGCAGCCGCCCGTGCGCGCCGGTCTCGTTGAGGCCGACGGCATAGAAGACCGCGAGCGGGATCTGGTAGCGCTGCGCGGCGAGCGACACCTCGTGCTCGCACGAGACCGCCGAGATCGGCGCGACGGGCGCGAGCGGCTCGGCGCAGAGCTCAGACGAAGACGCCGTCGTGGCCGCGATCGCGAGAAGGATCGCGCGGAGCAGGAGAGGTCGGCGCGCCGCGCTGGCGCGAGGCCGGCGGATCGCCGCTCCCGCCACCCGAGCCGCCGCCCGAAAAGCCCTGCCCGGCGCCGGCCTGGGCTTGAGAACTCGCGGAATCATGGGAACCTGCCGTTGAGGTCGAGGAGGCGTCCGACCCTCGGATGACGAGGGACTCGACGCGGTAGCCGTTGTTGCCGATCGCCTGCGCGAGGTCGTCGCGGGCCTGCGTAATCGAGGCGAGCGTCCTGCGGTCGTCGACCGCGAGATGGACGTCGAGGCCGCCTTCGGTGAGATGCAGCCGCACCGTGACGCTCCCGAGGTTTTCGGGCGAGAGCTGCAGCGTCAGGCTGCGCGCGGCCGTGGTCGCGACCGGCGCCGGATCGGCGGCCGGTGTGGCGGCGGCGCCTTGGGCCGCCGGGCTCGACACCGGCGAGGTGTCTGCGGCGAGCGACGTCACCGCCGCGGCAAGCGCCTGCAGCGTTGCGCTGGGGAGTGCGGCCGTCGGCTCGGCGCGTGGCGCCACAGCGTCCGTCGGCGCCGCATCGCGCGAGGAAGCATCGGCCGCGGCGGAGGCGGTCACGCTCGGCTCGCCGGCAGCGGCGGCCGCCGGCTTCGATGTCGCTTGCGCGGTATCTGCGGCAGTGTGCGGCACCGCCTGCGTCGCAGGAGGCGTGACAGGTGCCAAGTGCGTGGCGGTCGCGATCGACGAGAGGACCGTCACCGTGCCGGGCTCGGCCGCGGTCGCATCGCCGCCGACAGGCGCGCCGGACGCAGGCTTCGACCCGTCGGCGGATGTCGCGAGCGACGCGCCGGTGGCGGCTGCGAGCTTCGCCGAGTCCGACGCCGCTTTCGCCGTCACCGTCGCTGGGGCAGGGCCCGCGACGAGGCCGGGCAGCAGCGCGGCCAGGCTCGCGAGGGGGTCCGCGACCGCCGTCCCGGCGCCCGCGGCCTCGTCGCTGCCGTCGTCGGATTTCGAGGACTTGCCGTCGGAGTCGCCGGCGACGTTAGCGCCGGACTTGCCTGGCGCGCCGGCCTTGCCCTGCGCGGCGGCCTCGACATCGACCGCGGCCGTCGCCGTCCCGGAGGCGAGCTTGGCGAGCAGCGCCGCGAGGCCCTGCGCCGCGTCGTCCGTCGCCGCAGCGGTCGTCGCGGGCGCCGCGCCAGCGGCCGGCGACTTCGCGGTGGCGCTGTCCGGCGCGGCCTGCGCGAGGGCCGCGTCGAAGCCGTCCTCGTGCGGCGCACCGTCCGAGCTGCCGCGCCCGCTGAGCGAGCGGGCGTCGGATCGCGTCGGGGTGATCGCGGCAGGGATCATGGCGCGGCGGCCTTCAGGGCGCCGTCGGAGGCGACGAGCGAGCGCTCGGCGTCGGTCACGATCTCGGCGGTCGCGGCCTGGGCGCTGGCGACGCGATCGGTCTTCAGCGGCTGGCGGATCATCTCGGCGACGGCGAGCGCCGACGTGCGCAGCGCGCGATCCGCGGCACCGAGCCCGTCGGTCGGCGCCCGGGTCAGGTCGCGCTCGGCATCGTCGTATCCGTCGCCGACGATCGCCGCGGCGCCGGCGTAGATCGCCGCCCGCGTCGCGTCCTGGTCGCCGGGGCGCGAGAGCTTGCGCGCCTCGGTGCCGGCATAGATCGCCATGCTCATCCGCCCCTCGAGCGCCGCCGCATGGGCGATCGCGAGGTAGAGTCGGCGCCGCTCCGCGGTCTCGAGCCCGGTCATCAGCCGCGCGAGCCGCTTGTCGGCGCCCGGCCCGTCGTCGGCCCCGATCTCGGTCGCGGTGCGCGCGACGAGCTCGCGAAAGTTTTGCGCATAGGACGAGCGCGGAAAGGCGCCGAGATAGCGGCGCGTGAGCAGCGCGAACTTGTCGAGATCGCCGGTCGAGCCGATCAGCGACATCTCCTTGCGCAGCGCCGCCTCCTCGACGAGAGTGCCCGGCGCGAGCAGGCGCGCGAGATCGAGCAGGCCGACTGCCTTCGCCTTGTCGGAGGCGGCGACGAGCGTCGCCTGGATCAGCGCGAGATGGCCGCCGAGGCCGCCCTGCAGGCTCCGCGCGTCGATGGCCATCAGCTTCTCGCGCGCGGTGACGTCGTCGCCGACGCCGTAGGCGAGCGCACCGGCATAGAGCTCGGCGATCTGCGGGGCGACGACCCCGATCGGCACCGAGTCGGCAACGGTCTTCGCGTCGCCGCCGCTGAAGAGATAGAGAACGAGCGCGCGCGCGTTGCGCTTGTCCGCCCAGGTCTCGGCCTTGACCCTCACGAAGCTGCGCGCCGCGCGCAGCACCGCGCGGGCGTGCGCCGCCTGCGAGGCCGTGTCGCCGGCGGCGATGCGATCCTGCAGCGCCTCGATGGCGCGGACGGTCTCGTAGGGCTGCGCCTCGTCGGCGCGAACGGGCGCCGCGCCGGCGACGAGCGCGACCGCGAGCAGCGCGGCGGCGAGGCGGCTCACGGCGCCGCTCCGGCCGTAGCCTGCGGCGCCGGATCCTTCAGCAGGATCTCGATACGGCGGTTGAGCGGGCTCGACGGATCGACGCCAGGCCGTGCGCGGTGGTCGGCATAGCCTTCGACGTGGCTGATGCGGGCATCGGGAAGGCCGCCGCGCACCAGCATGTAGTGCGTGACCTGCGCGCGATCCAACGAGAGATGCCAGTTGTCGTAGCGCGCGGCGTGGAACGGCTTGTTGTCGGTGTAGCCGCGCACGACGATCGTGCCGGGCTTCCCCTTCAGCACGCCGGCGACGCGCTCCATCATCAGCACCACGCGGCGCGAGGGCACGGCGGAGCCGTTCGAGAACATCGCGAAGTCGCTGGTGTCGGTGAGGCTGACGAGGAGGCCCTCGGACGTGCGCGTGACGTCGACGGCGGGCCCGGCGCCAAGCTCGCGGGACGCCGCCTTCAGCGACGCGGCAAGCTCCGACTTGGTGTCGGCGGCGAGCTTGGCGGGCTGCGCCAGCCGGCCCTTGGCCTTCTCGGCCTGCGCCGGCGGCGGCGGCTCCGCCGGCGCTTCGGCCGGCGTGATGGCGGCGATCGCCTCGCCCCGCGCCTCGGCGGAGACCGGCGGCGAGGGCGGCGCGAAGGGATCGCGGAACTGCTCGCCGCCGCGCAGGCCGAGCACCGGGGCGCGGCTCGCCTTGGTGTCGCGCGGCACGTCGCCGGGGCCTTTCGTCTCGGCGATCTCGGCAAGCGCGGCATAGGGGTTCTCGGCGAGCGCCTTGTCGAGGCGCTTCTCGCGCCCGGACGCGCTCTCCGATTTCTCCATCGCCTTGGTGGCATCGGGGCCGGTCTTCTCGGTGCCCTCGGCCTTCATCTTGTCGGCCTTCTCCGTCTTGTCCGTCCGCGAGGCGGCGGTGCTGGCGGTGATGCCGGAATCGTCCTTCTTCGGGTCGGAGAGCCCGCGCGGCGACGTCGTCGCATCGACGAGCTTCACGGGATTGAAGTAGCGGGCGACGGAGGCCCGCGTCTTCTCGTTCGCGGAGATGAGCCACATCACCAGGAAGAAGGCCATCATCGCGGTCATGAAGTCGGCGAAGGCGATCTTCCAGACGCCGCCGTGATGGTCGTCGTGGTCGCCGCCGTGGCCGCGCCGAATGATCAGGATTTCGGGGTGGTGCCCGCCGTCGCTCATGCTTCAAGCCCATTGATGTCGGCGAGCGCGGCGGCAAGCCGCGTCTCGATGCGCGTGGCGCCACAGGTGACGACCGCCTCGGATGTCTCGGCAGCGACGAGCGCGACTCCGTCGGGCAGGCCGCGCGACCGCAGCGCGGCGACGACATCGGCCGGCGCGCGCACGGCGATCGCCGGCTGCAGGGGATCGGCGACGAGGCGCGCGACGACGGCGGTCAGGGCCGCAAGCGCCCGCTCGCGCGCGGCGTCCGCCAACAGCGGCCGCAGCGCCTTCGCCGTCGCTTCGGCGATCTCCGACTGCAGCGCGGCGAGGCTGCGCTCCACCATCGCGGCGACGTCCTGCGCCGTGTCCGCGCACCACGCCGCGCGCGCCGCCGCGACGGCCTCGGCGATGGCGGCGGCGTGCGCCTGCTCCATCTCGGCTTGCGCGGCGAGGTGCATCGCCTCGGCCTCGGCCTGCGTCGCCACGACGACCTCCGCGAGCCTGGCGTCGAGCTCGGCGACGGTCATCGTCACGACAGGCTCGATCGCCTCCGGCGGCAGCGGCGCGGCGACGATGGCGTCTGCGGCAAAGCGCGCGAGATAGCGCGAGAGCGGCGCGTTCATCAGGCGAGGCTCTCGCGGCGGACCCATTGCTTGAGGATCGTCGCCGCCTGCGTCTCGTCGAACTCGACCATCTGCTCCAGCCGGCGTTGCGGCGAGCGGCGCGGGCGGTTGGTGACGTCCTCGATGAGGTTCGGCTCCTGCCGCATGTCGATGACCGGCGTGCCGTCCGGCGCGAGACCCTGCGCGGGTGCCTCGAGCGCCGGCACGACGGGCGCGGCGGCGAGCGCCGCCACCTCGGGCTCCGCCGGCATCAGCGCGCGGGTCAGCGGGCGCAGGCCGAACATGATGAGCAGCACCGCGACGACGATCGCCGCCAGCGCGTTGATCGCGGTGCCCGACTGATGCATCAGCGTGTCGACGATCGAGGCCGACGGCACCGGCTCGAGATCGTGGCCGGCGTCGGCGAACTCCTCCGCCAGCACCTTGATCGTGTCGCCGCGCTCCTTGCGCAGGCCCGATGCTGACGTGACGAGGCTTTCGATGTCGGCGAGCTTGGCGGCGAGCGCCGCCGGCGTCGTCGCGGAGAGCGCCGTCTTGTTGACGAGGATCGCGATCGACATGTGGTCGATCGAGTAGCCGCCCGACGTCGTCGTCACCGTCTTCGAGGACAGCTCGTAGTTCGTCAGCTCCTCGCGCTTCGAGTTGTCGGTGTTCGAGGCCTTGCTGTCGCTCGAGCTCTTGTTCTCCTGCGGCAGCGCGGTGCCGACGGTGGTCGGCGCCTGGCTCGTGTTGTTCTGCGTCGTGTTGTTCTCCTTCACGACGCGGGTCGAGCGCTCGACGCGCGAGTCCGGATCGTAGGTCGTCTCGGCGGTCTGGCGGGCGTCGGTGTTGAGCTTCGCCGCGACGCTGATCTGAAAATTGTGCAGGCCGAGATAGGGCGCGAGCTCCTTGCGCACGCTGTCCTGGATGTCCTTCGAGACGGTCTTCTCGAGCGTCAGCATCTTGCCGGCGGCGGCATCGTCGAGATCGCTGCCCGACGAGAGCAGCGTGCCGTCGGTGTTGAGCACGGTGACCTGGTCGACCGTCATGCCGGGCAGCGCCGCGGCGACGAGATGGCGGATCGCCTGGCCCATGCGCGAATCGGAGACCGTGTCGGTGCGGATCATCACCGAGGCCGACGGCGGCTGGCGGGCGCGGCGGAACGAGCCTTCGTCCGGCATCACGAGATGCACGCGCGCGGCGCGCACGCCGTTCATCGTCTGGATCGTGCGGGCGAGCTCGCCCTCGAGGGCGCGCACGCGCGTCACGTCCTGCATGAACGAGGTGAGGCCGAGCGAGCCGAGCTTGTCGTAGAGCTCGTAGCCGGAGTTCGTGGAGTGCGGCAGGCCCTTCTCGGCGAGCAGCATGCGCGCCTGGGCGGTCTGCGCGTAGCGCACCATGATCGTCGTGCCGTCGGAGGAGACGTCGAACGGGATGCCGGCTTCCGTCAGCGCCGCACCGATGCCCGAGACGTCCTGCCGGTCGAGCCCGGCGTAGAGCACCTCCTGGGAGGGGCGCGACAGGTAGTAACCGGCGACGCCGACGATCGTGAAGACGGTGACGCCGATCAGCGCCAGCGCGGTGAGCCGTCGCCAGCCGAGCTTGGCGAGGCTCGCGCCGAGGGTCTGAAGCTGCTCTGGGAAGTTCATGCCGTGCAGGACGTGCTCGATAGTGAGCCCCGATCCTGCCCGCGCAAGCTTGTGCGGGGATGACGAAACGACAAGAGCCGACCGCGTCGCCGCGGCCGGCTCTCTCGAAGCTTTCGCAGGTCGCGAAGGCTTACTGGAACAGCTTCAGGATGAGCTGGCTGTTCTGGTTGGCGACCGACAGGGCCTGCACGCCGAGCTGCTGCTGCGTCTGCAGAGCCGAAAGGCGGGTCGAGGCCTGGTTCATGTCGGCGTCGACGAGCGAGCTGACGCCCGCGGTGATCGAGTTCGACAGAGACGAGATGAAGCTCGACTGCAGGCTGATGTTCTTCTGCGACGCACCGAGCGACTCGGAGGCGGCGTTGACGTTGGAGAGCGCCGTGCCGACGGCCGAGATGTACTGGGCCAGCGTGTCCGACGTCGTCGTCGAAGAGACGGCGAGCGTGTTCGCGTCGGTGCTCGAGAGCGCGTAGATGTCGACCGTCGCCGCGGCGTTGGCGCCCGACGAGGCGGCCGCAACGGTGAACTTCGACGCCGTGCCGGTGCCGAAGTTGGAGGCGGCGGTATCGACCGAGAGATAGCTCACCGCGGTGGACGAGCCCGTGCCCGTGACCGTCGAGACGAACTTCGCGCTCGTCGAGGAGCCGTCGAGCAGGTTGACGCCGTTGAACGAGGCCGAGCCGATCGCCGAGGAGAGCTGGTTCTGCAGCGCCTTGATGTCGGTGCCGATCGCGTCCTTGTCGGTGCCGGCCTGCTGGGCCGAGACCAGGTCGGACTGGATCTTGGTCAGGATGCTCGTCATCGACGACAGCGCCGAGGTCGAGGTCGAGAGCACCGAGGAGCCGAGGTTCAGCGAGTCGGTGACGGCCGACAGGTTGCTCGTCTGCGTGTTCATCTGCGTCGAGATCGAATAGTAGGCGGCGTTGTCGCTGGCGGTCGAGATCTTCAGACCGGTCGAGATCTGGTTCTGAACCTGAGCGAGGTTCTGCTGCGTCATGTTCAGGTTGGCGATGGCCGTCATCGCCGACATGTTGTGGAGGATGCTGTTGGTCATGGATTTTGCCCCTGGATTGGATGTTTAGGGACAGTCCGGATCGAGCCGGCACGCGAGAGCGGCATCATGCCCTTGGCGCCGCCCCCCTAGGGCCAGCCCAACCTCGCGTTCGAGAAAAGTTACGCTGCGGCGCCTGCCAAGAGGTTAAGGCCCGACCCCTCGCACCATTCATGGTTAACGATCGATCTACGCCTCGACATCGAACGCCGCGGGCTCGCGCCCGTCGCTCGCGGTCGCGGCCATTCCTGCGTAGGCGGCTTCGAGGTGCCGGGTGAAGCGCGGCATGTCGAAGAGCGGGCTGTCGGCGCGCGCGGCGGCGAGCCTGTCGCGCACGGCGCGCAGCGCCTCGGGGTCGCGCGCCAGCCGCAAGGCGATCCGCTCGTAGGCCTCGAGCGACGTCGTCACGAGATCGTCGAGGCCGAGCGTCGAGAGCAGGCTTCCCGCCATCCGGCTGACGTAAGTCTCGCCGACGCAGGTGACGACGGGCACCCCGACCCAAAGCACGTCGTTGCACGTCGCGCCGGCCGCGTAGGGATGCGTGTCGAGGAACAGGTCGGCGAGCGTCATCCGCGTCAGGTACGGCTCGAAGGCGAGCGCGGGCGCGAAGACGATGCGCTCGGGTGCGATGCCGCGCTCGGCCGCCCGTGCCAGCAGGTTGCGCTTGGCGCGATCCGCCTTGCAGTAGAGCCACAGCACGCTGCCGTCGACGGCGTGGAGCAGGCGCATCCAGACGTCGAACATCTCGGGCGTGATCTTCACCGGGCTGTTGAAGCTGCAGAAGACGAAGCCTTGCTCCGGCAGGCCGCATTGCGCGCGGCTCGGCAGCGGCGCCAGCGGCGCCCGCGCCGTGTCGCTGGGCTGGTAGCAGTGCGGCAGGCGCACGACCGCCTCGCTGAAGAAGCGCTGCGATCCGTCGGGCACGAGGAAGTGGTCGGCGACGATGTAGTCGTAGGCGTCCGAGCCCGATGTGCCGGGCAGGCCGAGGAACGACACCTGCACAGGTGCGGGGCGTTCGGCGAGGATGTCGAAGCGCGAGCCGGCGGTCGGACCGGTGATGTCGATCAGGATATCGATTTGATCCCGAACGATCCGCGTCGCGGCGTCGGCATCGGAGATCTTGTCGAGATCGATGAAGTGATCGAAGGCCGCGGCGAACCGCGCGCGCAGCGGGACCATCTCGGCAGCGCCGAGCGAATAGCCGAAGACCTCGAAGCGCTCGCGGTCGTGATAGCGGATCACGTCGGGCATCAGGTGGCCGATCGGATGATCGCGAAAGTCCGCCGAGATGTAGCCGATGCGCAGGCGGCGGCTCTCGACCGGAGCCATCGCGCGGCGCGGCCGCCGACCCTGGTATCCGGCCATCGCCGAGCGCGCGTAGGCGAGCTGCTCCGCGCCGGAGGCCGAGACCGCCATGAGGACGATCATGAAGTTGGTGCCGTCGCCGGCCATGCCGCGGATCGTCCGCGCGTCTGCGTCGGCGGTCGTCCAGTCGCAGAGGTGCCGGCGGATCTTCGTCAGCTCGATCTTCGCGCTCGACAGATCGGGATCGAGCCGGAGGGCTTCCTCGAAGGCATCCTGCGCCTCGTCGTAGCGACTGCGCGAGGACAGGATCGAGCCGATGTTGCTGTGGGCGGGCGCGAAGGTCGGCTGCTGCGCGACAAGCTCGCGCAGCACAAGCAGCGCGTTCTCCCATTCGCCGCGCATGTTGAGCACGACACCGAGGTTGTTGACGATCGGCCCCGAGCTCGGCTCGAGCATCGCCGCCTTGATGCAGAGCGCGGCGGCGTCGTCGAGATCGTTGTCGATCGAGTGCATCGCCCGCAGGATGCCGAGGCTCGACAGCGCTGACGGGTCGTCCGGCTTCAGCCGCACCACCTCGGCGAAGGCGGCGATGGCCTCGGGGCGGCGGCGAAGACGCTGCGCGGCTTCGGCCTTGGCCTTCCAGAGCTTCACGTCGTGGGGGTTGGCCTCAAGCAGCCGATCGTAGATCGCCACGGCCTCGTCGCCGCGCTCGCAGCGCTCCAGCGCGAAGGCGAGGCTTGCGCGCAGGTCGGCGCGCTGCGGATGCCGCGTCAGGATGGCTTCGAAGGTCGATGCGGCGGCGGCGAAGTCGCCGAGCGACTGCTGCGCCGTGGCGAGGTTGAGCTGCGCGTTGAGATGATCGGGGACGCGGCGCAGCGCCTCACGGCAGGCCTGGAGCGCCTCGGCGTTGCGCCCGGTCTCGTGCAGCACGGCGGCGAGGTTCGACCACACCATCGCCTGGCTCGGGTCGATGGCGAGCAGCGCGCGGTAGCCGTGCTCGGCGCCCACGAAGTCGCCGCTCTGGTGATGGGCGAGGGCCGATTGGAAAAGGGTGGAAAGCGCCTTGCCGGGCTGCGGCACGGACGCCGGGTGCCGACGCCGAAGCTGCCGGGATTTGCTTGATGTCATCGCCGAGCCGACCACGCCGTGAGGCCGGCTGGCCGACGGGCGTCGTCAGGCGGCCCCGCACGATCCGCCGTTAACCTTAGGAAAGGGTTAAGCGCGTCACACGACGGCGGCGCCGCTTCGGCTCAGAAACGAGAAAGGCGGCCCTGCGGCCGCCTTTCGAAGTCGTACTCCGCAAACGCGTCTCACATTGCCGCGTGCGTGACCTGCGGCGCCTTCGGCGGCAGCGACTCGATCGTCGCCATGCCGCTCTTCACGGCGGCCTGGACCTTCTCGAAGGCGCGCACCTCGATCTGCCGCACGCGCTCGCGCGAGATGTCGAACTCGTCCGACAGCTCCTCGAGCGTGATCGGGTCGTCCGACAGGCGACGCGCCTCGAAGATGCGACGCTCGCGGTCGTTCAGCACGCCGAGCGCGCTGCGCAGGGCCACGAGGCGATTGTCGGTCTCCTCGCGGTCGGCGAGCAGGTTCTCCTGGCTCGACGACTCGTCGACCAGCCAGTCCTGCCACTCGCCTTCGCCCTCCTCGCGCAGCGGCGCGTTGAGCGAGGCATCGCCGGACATGCGGCGGTTCATGTCGATGACGTCCTGCTTCGACACGCCGAGGCGAGTCGCGATGACGTCGACCTGGTCGGGGCGGAGATCACCCTCCTCCAGCGCCGAGATCTGGCTCTTCGCCTTGCGCAGGTTGAAGAACAGCTTCTTCTGGCTCGCAGTGGTGCCCATCTTCACGAGCGACCACGACCTCAAGATGTACTCTTGTATGGATGCGCGGATCCACCACATAGCGTACGTCGCCAGGCGGAAGCCCTTGTCGGGCTCGAAGCGCTTCACGGCCTGCATCAGGCCGACGTTGCCTTCGGAAATCACCTCGCCGATCGGCAATCCGTAGCCGCGGTAGCCCATCGCGATCTTCGCGACGAGACGCAGATGCGAGGTGACCAGCTTGTGCGCGGCATCGGGATCCTCATGCTCGCGCCAGCGCTTGGCGAGCATGTATTCCTGCTCCGGCTGGAGCATGGGAAACTTGCGGATCTCGTTGAGATAGCGGGAGAGCCCGCTCTCGCTCGAGATCATGGGTAGGGCAGCAGCCATTCGTCCTCCTCGGGGCCTCCGAACCGGCAGGCCCGCTTGCACCGCCACGTTGCCGTCAGCGGCGCAACTCGATTATGTGGACATTCGTCGGCCGGTTATAAGGGTCGGCGAGTCTTGCTCGGCATTACAAATACGCAAGGTCTAGCGACCGGTTACGCGCGCCTCGCGTCTGTCCGCTGGAAAATCCGTACCGATCGTTTCGGTTGCACGCGCCAGTGCCGCGATAGGCATGCGTTCCGCGCATGGCCTTGCTGGCCGACCCAAGCGCGCCGGTCCGGTGACCATGCCGCGGCAGAGGGAAGTTTTGCCCGATGTGTGCCGCGGAAAATTGTGGTGTCATTGCAGCGGGTCGGGCTTCACCGGCCGCCGCAGGGCCCTCTCGTCCCGAATGACGATCCAACGCCGTCTGGCGCTGTCTTTCTCGCTCGTCCTGGTGCTCAGCCTCGCGATAGGGCTCGGGCTGACATATAGCCACGTCCTCTCGAAGGTCCGCACCGAGACGCAGGCGGCGCTGAACGTCGGCGCGGATTCGGCGCGGCACTCGCTCGACGTGCCGGGCCCGGTCGCCGACCCTGCCGAGGTCCTGCGCGGCATCGTCGCCGACTTCGACGGCGACCGCCACCTGCGCGCCCGCGTCGAGGCGCCCGACGGCGCGGTGCTGGCCCAATCCCGGCCGCTGGCGCCCGAGGAGGCGGCGCCGGGCTGGTTCTACGATCTCGTGCATGCCGCGCCGGAGCGCCTCGAGCTGCCGCTGCCGCCGGCGCTCGCCGGCGTCGGCCGCCTGATCCTGCAGACAGATTCGCACAACGAGGTCGCCGAGGCGTGGAGCGACACGCGCCTCACGCTGACGATCCTGGCGTTCTTCTTCGCGATGGTGCTGGTGCTCGCCTTCGCCACCGTGAAGGCGGGCCTGGCGCCCCTGCGCGAGATCGGCCAGGCGCTGAACCGCATCGGATCCGGCGACTACTCGACCCGCCTCGCCGCGCCCGTCGCGGCCGAGCTCGAGCCTTTGCGCGACGGCTTCAACCGCATGGCCTCGCGCCTCGAGGAGATGGGCCACCAGAACCGGGCGCTGAACGAGCAGATCCTCAACCTGCAGGAGGAGGAACGCGCCGAGCTGGCGCGCGACCTCCACGACGACGTCGCGCCGTTCCTGTTCAGCGTCGGCGCCGACGCTGCGATGATCCGGCAGTTCCTGGCCAAGGGCGAGAGCGACGCCGTCGGCCCCCGCGCCGAGGCGATCGCGGAAGCCGTGCGGCACATGCAGCACCACCTGAAGGACGTGCTGCGCCGCCTTGCGCCCGGCGCCCTGCTCGACCTCGGCCTGCCCGGCGCGATCGACAACCTCGTCGCCTTCTGGCGCAGCCGCCAGCCGGGCATCGCCTTCGAGATCGAGGTGTCGGGCGATCCGATCGACCCGCCGCTCGACGCCGTCGCGTTCCGCGTGGTGCAGGAATCCTTCTCGAACGCCATCCGCCACGGCGCGCCGACGACCATCGAGGTGACGATCGACGCCGACGACGAGCAGGCGACGATCCTCGTCGAGGACGACGGCAAGGGCTTTTCCGGGCCCGCCCCGACCTTCGGCTTCGGCCTCACCGGCATGCAGGAGCGCGTCCGCGCCGTCGGCGGCACGTTGCGGGTCGCCAACCGCGCGAGCGGCCGCGGGGCCCGCGTCGAGGCGCGCCTGCCGATCCGCCAGCGCCGGCCCATCGAACCCTCGCAGTCCCTGGAAATGCCCGCATGAAGCTCCTGCTCGTCGACGATCACGCCGTGGTGCGGGAGGGCGTGCGGCGGCTGCTCTCCGTGTCGATCGAGGCGACGCTGATCGAGGCGCAGACCGGCCGCGAGGCCCTCACCGTCTTCCGCGCCGAGAAGCCGGAGGTGGTGATCCTCGACCTCAACCTGCCGGGCTCCGGCGGCCTCGATCTCCTGCGCCGGCTGCTGATCGAGGACCCCAAGACCAAGGTCCTGATCTTCTCGATGCACACGACGCCGCTCTACGTCGCCCGCGCCCTGCAGGCCGGCGCCAAGGGCTACATCTCGAAGAGCGCCGGCGCCGAGGAGCTCGTCGAGGCGATCCGCACCGTGATGGCCGGCGGCAAGTACGTCGAGCGCGAGCTTGCGGCCGACCTCGCCGTCAACGTTCTGGGCTCGGATGATTCCGGCAAGCCGCTGTCGCCGCGCGAGCTCGACATCATGCGCCTGCTCGCCAAGGGCAAAGGCCTCTCCGAGATCGCCGATGCGCTCGGCATCTCCTACAAGACGGTCGCCAACACCTGCACCTCGATCAAGCACAAGCTGCTCGTCGACCGCACCAGCGACCTGATCCGGCTCGCCGTCGAGATGCACGCGTCCTGACGCGAACGCCCTAGGGGACGCCGATCGCCCCTCTGAGAAACGCGAGCAGGTGATCGCGATAGTCCTGGCGCGTGGTCGTCGAGACGCCGTTGTGGCCGAGGCCCGGCGCCAGCCAGAGCGACTTCGGCCCGGCGAAGGCCTCGAAGAGCCGCCGCGTCTCGGCCGGCGGCGTGAAGACGTCGGCCTCGCCGCCGATGACGAGGACCGGGCATGTGACGCGGCGCGCGGCGGCCAGCGGCGAGAGGCGCGACGGCCACACGCCGAGCCGCGGCCGCGTCTGCAGCGACAGCAGCGGCTCGAGCAGCCACGCGAGCCCGACCCCGCCGGCGGGCGCGATGCGGCTGCGCACCGTGTCGCGGAACGTCGCGTAGACGCCCTGCAGCACGAAGGCGTCGGCCTGGACGGGCCCATGCGGCCCGATCAGCGTCGCGGCGCCGCCCATCGAGACGCCGACGACCGCCACGCGGGCGCCCGGATGCCGTTGCCGCAGCCAGGCGAGCGCGGCGTGAACGTCCTGCGCCTCGCTCCAGCCGTAGCCGCACGCCGCCGCATCGGAGCCGCCGTGGCCGCGCAGGTCGATCGCCAGCACGGCGTAGCCCTGCGCCGCAAGCCAGTCGGCGTTGGCTCGTGCATCCCGCCGCGACGCGGCGACGCCATGGACGATGAGCACGCCGGGCGCCTCGGCCCCCGCGCCCGGCAGATAGGTCGCGGCGAGCGATAGGCCGTCGAGGCTTTCGATCCGCACGTCGGCGGGGTTCGGCCGCCCGCGCCGGCGGGTCAGGCTGGGGGCGGCCACCGCGATCGTCCCGGCAAGCCAGGCGAGGGCGGCGAGGCCGGCGCCGCAGCCTACCGCGACGGCGGCGGGACGAAGCCGGGGCGACGCCATCCCGCCCGGCGCCCGCTACCGGAACGCCTGCGCGTAGTCCGGCATCGACGGCATCCCCGGGCCGGCGGGCTCGAGGTCGGCGTGGCCGTTGGCGCGCAGCCGCTCGGGATGCGCGGGGTAGACGCCGAGCACGCGGATCTCCTTGCAGAAGAAGGCCAGCTCCTCGAGCGCCCGCGCCAGGCCCGGGCTGTAGGGGTGCCCGTCGACGTCGGCCAGAAACTGCGTCGCGGTGAAGGCGCCGTCGACCATGTAGCTCTCGAGCTTGGTCATGTTGACGCCGTTGGTCGCAAAACCACCGAGCGCCTTGTAGAGCGCCGCCGGCACGTTGCGCACGCGGAAGACGAAGGTCGTGACGGTAGGGGTCGTCCCGGCCTCGGGCCATTGCGGCACCGGCGACAGCACGACGAAGCGGGTGGTGTTGTGGCTCTCGTCCTCGATGTGCTCGGCGACGATGTCGAGCCCGTAGATCTCGGCGGCGAGCCGCGGCGCGATCGAGGCGCGCGTCGGGTCGCCCCACTCCGCCACCTCGCGCGCCGAGCCTGCGGTGTCCGCCGTCACGACGGGCTTCAGGCCGCGCGCGCGGATCGCCTTGCGGCATTGCCCGAGCGCATGGACGTGGCTGTAGACACTCGTCAAGCCGTCCGCCGTGGCCCCCTTCAGCGCCATGAGGTGGAAATGGATCGGCAGGAAGTACTCGGCGACGATGAAGAGGCCGAGGCCGGCAGCAGCGTGTGGATGTCGGCGACGCGGCCGGCAATCGTGTTCTCGATCGGGATCATAGCGAGCGCGGCGCGCCCCTCGGCGACGGCGGCGAGCGCATCCTCGAAGGTGGCGCAGGGCAGCGGCGTCCAGCTCGGATAGGCCTCCTGGCAGGCGATGTGCGAGTTGGCGCCGGGCTCGCCCTGGAAGGCGATGATCTTGTTGCTCATGCCGGCTCTATGAACCGAAATCGCCGCCGACGGTAGGGCTCAGCGCCGCCGCGGCACCAGGATCGCCGCGGCGATGGCGATCGCCACGAGGAGCGCCACCGCCGACATCGCCGAGGCGTGCAGCCCCGCCACGACGTGCCCCTCCCCGGCCAGCGCCCCGAACAGCGCGACGCCCATCGCCCCGCCGGCCTGGCGCGCCGCATTCAGCGTGGCGGAGGCGACGCCGGACAGCGCCTTGTCGACGCCGGCGAGCACCGCCGTCGTCATCGCCGGCACGCCGGTGCCCATGCCGGCCGGCATCAGCACGAACGGCACGACGAGCGCGGCGAAGGCAGAGTGCGCGCCGAGCGTCAGCAGCAGCGCAAAGCCGAGCGCATCGCAGAGCGCGCCGCCGACCATCGGCAGCCGCGAGCCGAAGCGGCCGACCAGCGTGCCGCTCGCCACGTTGACGACGAAGAAGGTGGCGGTGAGCGGCAGGAAGGCGAGACCGGCCTTCGCCGGGCTGTAGCCGAGCCCCTGCTGCAGGTAGAGGCTGAGGACGAAGACGATGCCGTAGTAGGTGAGGTTCGCCACCATGCCGTAGACGACGCAGACGGCGAACCCCGGCGCGCGAAAAAGCTTCAGCGGCAGCATCGGCGCCGCGACGCGCGATTCCGCGACGACGAAGCCGAGGCCGGCGGCGACGCCCGCGGCGAACAGCGCCAGCACCCGCGGATCGCCGATGCCGAGCGGCTTGGCCTCGGTCACCGCGCCGACCAGCGCCGCCAGCGCGACGATGCCGAGGATCTGCCCGAGGACATCGAAGCCGCGACCGCCCGGCCGGCGCTCCGTCTCCGGCACCCGCAGCGTCAGCACCGCGCCGAGAAGGCAGACCGGCAGGTTGACGAGGAAGATCATGCGCCAGCTCGCCACCGCGAGGACGAGGCCACCGACGACCGGGCCGGCGGCGATGGTGATGCTGCCGGCCGCCGTCCACCAGCCGACGGCCTGCGCCCTCAGCTTCGCATCGTGACCGGCGGCATGGTTGAGCAGCGTCAGCGACGCCGGCAGCATCGCCGCCGCGCCGACGCCCTGCAGGATGCGGCCGGCGATCAGGGCTGCGGCGCCGGGCGCCAGACCGCAGGCGAGCGAGGCGAGAGCGAACAGCGCCAGGCCGCCGAGATAGACCTTCCGCGCGCCGAAACGGTCGCCGAGGTAGCCCGCCGTCAGCAGCAGCGCCGCGAAGACGAGCGCGTAGGCGTCGACCACCCACTGCAGCCCGGCCGTCCCGTTGCGCAGGCTTTCGCCGATGCGCGGCAGGGCGACGTTGACGATGGTGACGTCGAGCTGGACGAGCGCGAAGCCGAAGCTGGTCGCCAGCGTCGTCCAGCGCACGGTCGAGCTTTTGGCGCGAGGCGCCTGCGTGTCCACGAGATCGTCTCCTTCGAGTGCGGAGCCGGTCTAGCAGGCGGCCTTGGGCTCATGCTTCGGCGGCGGACGAACTGTCGCGCTCACGCCACCGCCGCGCGCAAAAAGCCGGCGAGGTCGCTCGTCACGTAGTCGATGTGCGCCGGCACGGCCTCGCTGACGATCTCGAAGGCCTCGCGCGGGTCGAGGTCGCCCGGCTTCGGCACCACGAGCACCGTGATCATGCCGAGCGCCTTCGGCACGACGAGGTTGCGCGGGATATCCTCGAGCATCACCGCGCGCGTCGGATCGACGCCGTGGCGGGCGAGGAAGCGCTCGTAGACCGCGGGCTCCGGCTTCGGCAGCAGGTCGCCCGAGACGATGTCGAACACGTCCTCGAAGAGGCCCGCGAGACCCAGCGCCTCGGCGGTCGCCAGCGCATGGAAGCGCGAGCCGTTGGTGAGGATCAGCCTGCGGCCCGGCAGTGCGGCGATGGCGGCGGCGAGCGGCGCATCCGCCGCGATCGACGAGCGGTCGATGTCGTGCACGAAGCGCAGGAACGACTCGGCGTCGATGGCGTCGGTCTCCATGAGGCCGCGCAGGCTCGTGCCGTAGCGTTCGTAGTAGAACTTCTGCAGCGCGCGCGCCGACAGCCCGTCGAGCCCGTAGCGCGCCATGATCCACAGCGTGATGCGCTGGTCGATCTTCGGCCACAGGTCGGAGCCGGCGGGATAGAGCGTGTTGTCGAGATCGAACACCCAGGTGTCGACCTGCGCGAAGGCGGCCGGCGCGACCGGGCGCCGGGCGTCGGCCGGCGTCCCTGCGGTCACCTGGTGATCAGCGTGCCGGCGCCGCCGTCGGTCAGAAGCTCGACCAGCACGGAGTGCGGCTGCTTGCCGTCGAGGATGACGACGCCCTCGACCCCCTGCTCGATCGCATAGAGGCAGGTCTGCACCTTGGGGATCATGCCGCCGGTGATCACCCCTTCCGCGATCAGCGTGCGGATCTCGTCGGCGGAGAGCTGCTCGATCAGCTTCTTGTCGGCGTCGAGCACGCCCGGCACGTCGGTGAGGAAGAGCAGGCGCTTGGCGCGCAGCGCCCCGGCGATGGCGCCGGCAAACGTATCGGCGTTGACGTTGTAGGTCTGGCCGTCCTCGCCCATGCAGACGGGGGCCAGCACCGGGATCAGCTCGCGGCCGAGCAGCTGGTCGAGCACCATGGTGGAGACGCGCGACGGCTCGCCGACGTAGCCGAGGTCGATGTCGTGGCCCTCGGCATCGATCGGCCCGTCCGCCTTGCGGGCGATGACCATGTTGCCGTCCTTGCCGCAGAGGCCGAGCGCATGGCCGCCCTCGGCGTTGATCATGCCGACGATCTGCTTGTTGATGGCGCCGGCGAGGACCATCTCGACGATCTCGACGGTCGGCTTGTCGGTGACGCGCAGGCCGCCGGCGAACTGCGACTGGATGCCGAGCTTCGCCAGCATCGCGCCGATCTGCGGGCCGCCGCCGTGCACCACCACCGGGTTGATGCCGGACTGCTCGAGCAGCACGATGTCGCGCGCGAACTCGCGCGCCTTCGCCTCGTCGCCCATCGCATGGCCGCCGTACTTCACGACGACGGTCGCGTCGTCGTAGCGCAGCATGTGCGGCAGCGCCTGGGTGAGGATCTGCGCCTGCAGCTGCGGATCGGTCGGAAGCGGGGTCATGCGGGCCTGCTGCTGCGAGAACGTCGCCGGGCTTGTAGCCGAGGGGGCCGAGGGGCTCAACAATCGCAGAGTTTTACACGCAAGGCCGCGCGATGCGCGCGGGCGGGAGCCCGGTGCCTTGGGCTCAGGCGGAGACGACCCGCGGCCGCGCCGCTAGCGCAGGTCGCTCGGCTCTCGCGAACCGAGGCTGGTCTTCCGGTAGGCGTCATGCAGCGCGGCGGCCACGCCGGCGTGACGCCACGACACCACGAACTTCGACGGAACGCCCGCGCCGCGCGCGTCGACCCAAAAGCCGCGCGTGCGCCGCGCCATCGAAAGCACGCCCTCGACAGGCCGCTCGAACGTCGGGTTCCTGTAGAAGACATCGACCGGCGCACCATCCGGCACACTTGCGATCGGGCGCCACTCGTCCTGCATTACTCTAGCCTCACGTATCGTAAGGCGATCATGGGCCGCATTACGTTTTTGCGACAAGTCCGACGATGGTCACACGCCAAAGCGATATCCACAGCCGGCCGCAACAAAATATCCGCCGCGGACAACGTTCGAAACACCCTTGCGGGTGAGAACAGATCATGTACATTAAGGCGTGGGCCTCGCAATTGCGCGAGCCCTCGACCCCGTGCCAGAAGGACGGTTCACGCCATGACGAACGCCAATCTCCGCCTCGTGGAAGGGACCTCCGTGGACAAGACCAAGGCGCTCGATGCGGCGCTGTCGCAGATCGAGCGGAGCTTCGGCAAGGGCTCGATCATGCGCCTGGGCAAGAACCAGAAGGCGGTCGAGATCGAGACCGTGTCCACGGGCTCGCTCGGGCTCGACATCGCGCTCGGCGTCGGCGGCCTGCCGCGCGGGCGCGTCGTCGAGATCTACGGGCCGGAATCGTCAGGCAAGACCACGCTCACGCTGCACGTCATCGCCGAGGCCCAGAAGAAGGGCGGCGTCTGCGCCTTCATCGACGCCGAGCACGCGCTCGACCCCGTCTACGCCCGCAAGCTCGGCGTCAACCTCGAGGACCTGCTCATCTCGCAGCCCGACACCGGCGAGCAGGCGCTCGAGATCACCGACACGCTGGTGCGCTCGGGCGCCGTCGACGTGCTTGTCATCGACTCGGTCGCAGCCCTCACGCCCCGTGCGGAAATCGACGGCGAGATGGGCGACAGCCAGCCCGGCCTGCAGGCGCGGCTGATGAGCCAGGCGCTGCGCAAGCTCACCGCCTCGATCTCGCGCTCGCAGACGATGGTCATCTTCATCAACCAGATCCGCATGAAGATCGGCGTCATGTACGGCTCGCCCGAGACCACGACGGGCGGCAACGCGCTGAAGTTCTACGCCTCGGTGCGTCTCGACATCCGCCGCATCGGCTCGATCAAGGACCGCGAGGAGGTCACCGGCAACCAGACCCGCGTCAAGGTCGTCAAGAACAAGGTGGCGCCGCCGTTCAAGCAGGTCGAGTTCGACATCATGTACGGCGAGGGCGTCTCGAAGATGGGCGAGCTCGTCGACCTCGGCGTCAAGGCCGGCGTGGTCGAGAAGTCGGGCGCCTGGTTCTCCTTCGATTCGCAGCGCCTCGGCCAGGGCCGCGAGAACGCCAAGGCGTTCCTCAAGGCCAACCCGCCGATGGCAGAACGCATCGAGCGGGCGATCCGCGAGAACTCCGGCCTCATCGCCGACCGCATCCTCGACACCGCCGAAGGCGGCGAGGACGAGGAGTAGCAGCGCCCTCGGTGCGCTCAGTACGACAAGGCGCCCCCGCGCCTCAGTTAAGCACGGCGGAGCCCGGCTGGTGCGCCGGGCTCGACATCACGCGCAAGGCCGGCCGGTCCGGCGTGATGTCGTCCATGACGAGCGCGTTGATCGCGCAGATGAAGGACGACAGCCGGTAGCCGTCGTGGCGCGACAGCGCGTTGTCGAAGGCGCGGATGTTCCAGAACGGGTCGTTCGCGCCGGTGATCGGCGCGCTGCCGGCGAGCGGCAGGCCGTGCAGGATACGCACCGCCGGCATGCCCTGCCCCGCGCCCCCGGCCGCCGTCGGCGCGAGGCTGGCGCTGTCCCAGAAGAGGCCGTCCTGGTCGGCCCGCGCCGCGCGGGCGCGCACCAGCCAGCCGTCCGTCGCCGGGCAGTCGAGCGGCGCGTCGGCGAGGGTGGCATAGGGATTGTGGTGCTCGGCGCCGAAGGTTTGGAGCCCAAGCATCTCGTGGGTCGTGCCGAACGGTGCCGCCGAGGGCACCGCGTCGGCGAGCACGCCGGCGGGCGGGCGCGGCGGATCGAGGTTGCCGATCGTGTGCGTGTCCTCGACCGCCGAGGCCTGGAACGGCAGCGTCGCGGCGAGCGACGACAAAGCGCGGATCGGCAGGGTTGTCAGCGCCGCCGCGGCGCCCGGCGGCGGATAGGCCTTGCAGCTCTCGCCGCTCGGCTGGCGGTGCTCGAGCCGCGCCGCGACGCGGTCGAGGTAGGCGGCGGCCGGCCGGAAGTCGAGCTTGAAGGTCGGGAACAGGTCGTGCGTCGCGAAGTCGTAGTCGACGCCGGTCGTGAACATGTCGTCGGTGTGCGCGAGCCCGATGCGGATCAGCTCGCGCGCCCGCTTGAACTGGTCGTCGACGTCGAGGCCGATCCACGCGCAGTCGCCAGGCCGCAGGCCGCCCGGCGGGAAGGAGAGCGCCGACGTGACCGAGACGACGGAGGGCCGCTGCAGGGCTGGGAAGAAGCCGGTGACCGGGTCGCCCGGCTGCTGCGGCGCGGGCCGCCGCCCGAGCTCCGCCTCGCGCACAAAAATCTCGCGCTGGATATCGGTCCACTTGCGCGCTTCGGCGGCGGGGTTCACCAGCACGACCAGGCTGCCGAGCACCGGCCGCATTGGGGTGCCGGCCTGGTGCCGGTCGACCGCGCGCAGAAGGTCGTCCTTGAGCCCGGTGGCCAGCATGTCGCCGCCGAGGCTGTGGCCGATGACGATCATCCGGTTGCGCGGGTCGCCTGCCGCGAGCACGCCCTCGATCGAGCGCAGCGCCGAGACCGCGGCGGGCGCGATCGCCTCGGCGACCGGCTTGCGGTCGAACAGCGTCGAGCCGGCGGCGACGCTGCCGAACACGCCGCCGAGGCTGTCGCCGAACGCCTGCTTCAGCGCCGGCTCGTCGACGCGGGCGCCGCGCCAGCCGACGAAGATCGCCGTCACGTGCGTCGCGCAGTCCCGCCCCAGCGTCTTGCAGCGCAGGGCGAGGAAGCGCGCGGCATGCGCCGCGTAGAGGCGCGCGTCGGCGACATTCTGGTCGCCGATCGCGGCGCTGTGGCGCCAGCCGTGGATGAACACCAGCACGTAGTTGGCGCCGGTGCGCAGCCGCTGCTGCAGCGCGTCGAGCTGGCTGATCACCGGATGCACCTGCGCCATGGTGCCGCCGTTGACGTGCATCGCGGCTTCCATCGCATGCTTCAGCATCGCCGAGTCGATCGCGGTGTCGTGGCCGGCATCGTCGGCGACGAGGGCGTAGGGCTCGCCGTCCTCCTTGAACTCGAGGAAGCCGAGCGTGAAGTCGATCGGCGTGCCGCCGGCGGCACGCGCGGGGATGATGTGGCGCTGGACCGCGCAGCGCAGCTTGGTCTTGAAGGACGGGTCGGCGGCGACGACGGCCGTCTCGTCGTCGGTGAGGTCGTGCCAGCCGTCGCCCTCCATCGCCGCCCCGGCGCCGAGCGCGTCGAGCCCGCGATCGGCGATCGCCGTCCATCCGTGCGCGAGTCCCTCCACGCAGACCGGCGCCGCCGGATCGAGGTTGCGGTAGGCGTGGTCCTTCGGGGTCGCGACGACGACGTAGTTGAAGAACAGCAGACCGACGGCGAAGAGCAGCGTGCCGAAGAGCGCGGTGGAGAGGAGCTTCACGAGGCGCGTCCAGGCGCGCCAGATGCGGCGAAGCAGCGTTGGTCGCGCGCGCGTCTGCGCCTGGTCAGTCATACGTTAGCCCCGTCGCGATCCCGAGGGGGATCAGCGCAAGTTCGCCCGCCCCGGCGCGGCGGTTACGCCGACGCCCCAGCGCGGTTAAGCGGCACGCCTACTGCGCGGCCGGAGCCGCGGCCGGCACCACCGGCGTCGAGGGCGCCGCCTGGGCCGGGGCCTGCGCGCTGATCACGCCGCTCGCCGAGTTGATCGTGTTCGAGCGGATGATCTGCTGCGCCACGAGGCCCTGCCCGACCGGTGCCTCGAGCGCCGAGACCAGGTTGAACAGCTTCTGCAGGTCGCTGAACGGCGAGTTCGAGACGTAGATGATGTCCTTGTCGTGCACCGCGAAGCGGCGGGCGCGGAACAGCGACTGCGGCTCGCGCATGTTGATGAGATAGACGACCGGCACGAGGTTCAGCGCCGCCTGGGCCGGCGTGATGCCGGGGTAGCCGCGGGCGATCGCCACCGGCTCGTAGCGCAGCACGAAGACGCCCTCGGGATCGGCGCGCTCGTCGACGAGGCCCTGCGCCTTGCCGATGGCCTCCTCGAGCGAGATGCCGACGGCGTCGAACTGCACGACCGCGTTGTAGAGCGTCGCGCCGACCGCGGTGAAAGTGAGGGGGTAGCGCACGACGGTGATCGTGTCGCCCGGCCGCGCGTAGATGTTCTCCTTCGGCGTGTTGATGAGCGTCTGGTAGGGCACGCGCACCGTCTTGCCGCCGCGCATCAGGTCGATGAAGCTTTCGTACGCCGGGGCGCGGATGCCGCCGGCATCGGCGATGACGTCGAGCAGGCGGTCGCCGCGCGCCGAGAGCGGCACGCGGGCGGCGCTGTTGACCTCGCCGGTCACCGTCGCGCTCGTCGCCACGTTCTTCGACAGCGAGACGACGACCTGCGGCTCGATCGCCTTGCCGGTCAGCTTCGCGACGATCTCCTTCTCGATCTGCGGCGTCGTCTTGCCGTCGACGTTGACGCGGCCGGCGTAGGGCACGGTGATCGAGCCGTCCTGCTGCACCACCTGCTGCGGCAGCTCGGCGGTGTGGGAGCCTGTCTGCTGGTCCGAGGAGACCGGCTGCGAGAACAGGCCGCCGCCGGCTGCCTCGAAGATCGTCACGGTGAGCGTGTCGCCGACGCCGACCGTCTGCTCGAGCGCCGGCCGGTAGTCGCCGAACTTGCCGTAGAGGCTCGGCCCCGGGAACCTGGAGAGGCGCTGGATCGCGAAATCGGAGATCGGCACCAGCAGGTAGGGCGCGTTAGCCTGGGAGCCCTGGTCGATCACCGCATTGCGCGAGGGGCCGGGCGAGGGCACCGTCGAGCAGCCGGCGAGCGCGAGCACCCCGATCGCGACGCCCCCGGCCAGCGCAAACGCTCGCGCTCCGAGGCTTCGGGGCCGTCGGCGAGACAACATCGCTATCCTTTTCCGGCCGTTCGTACGCTTGCGCGCTCTAAGCATTGCTGTGCGAAGTTACCGCATTATGAGTAGCGCCGAAATCGCAAGGCGGCGTTCGAGCCGCCTGCGTGGCTTTCTTGCACCAAGACCGAGGCGTTGCCGCCCTCCCCGGCGACCCGCCCCGCACCGGAGACCACATGCTCATGATCGTCGCCTGGATCCTCCTCTGGCTCGTCGTCGCGCTGGCCCTGCTCGGGGGCGGCCTCGCCGCCTTCGCGGCCTGGACCGCCGCCCGCATCGAGAAGGCGGTGCCGCCGATCGGCTCGTTCATCGAGGTCGACGGCACGCGGCTGCACTATCTCGACGAGGGCGAGGGCCAGCCGATCGTGCTCGTGCACGGTCTCGCCGCCCAGATGCAGCACCTCACCTACGGCCTGCGCGAGGCGCTGAAGGGCAAGTACCGCGTCATCTTCGTCGATCGGCCCGGGTCCGGCTATTCCGAGCGGCGGCCCGGCGCCTCGGCGAGGCTGCCGGCGCAGGGCGACATGATCGCGGCGCTCATCCGCAAGCTCGGGCTGCAGCGCCCGCTTGTCGTCGGCCATTCGCTCGGCGGCGCCGTGGCGCTCGCGACCGCGCTCGACCATCCCGACTGCGTCGGCGCGCTGGCGCTGGTCGCGCCGCTCACCCGCAGCCAGGAGGACGTGCCCGAAGCGCTGTCGCGGCTTGCCGTCCCCTCGCCGGCCCGGCGCCAGCTCGTCGCCTGGACGCTCGCCGTGCCGATGACGATCATCGGCGGCCCGGCCTCGCTCGCCCAGGTGTTCGCGCCCGACTCCATCCCGGCCGACTTCGGCACCCGCGGCGGCGGCCTGCTCGGCGTGCGCCCCAAGGCTTTTTACGCCGCCTCCTCCGACATGGTGGCGGTGATCGACGATCTCGACGACATGGCGGCGCGCTACTCCGGCCTGCGCATGCCGGTCGGCATCCTCTACGGGACGGCCGACCGCATCCTGAACCTCGAGGTGCAGGGCAAGCCGATGGTCGACCTGGTGCCGGGCCTCGTGCTCGACGTCGTGGAGAACGGCGGCCACATGCTGCCGATCACCGCGACGGAGCGCACCGTCCGCTTCATCGACGAGATGGCGGGACGCATCGACCGCGCCGCGCCCGCAACGGCGAGCCCGGCTGGCGCGTGATCCATACCGCTGTCTCAAAAAGCCGATAGTTGCGGCAGCGGCGCGGGCCTTCTCGACATCGCGATCCTACGAAAGAGGGAAAATCGAGCTCTTTTCTCCCAGCCGGCGCAGCGCTATAAGCCTGCCGTATAGGTGAACCTCATCCGGTAAGCGGAATGGCTCAGCCTCCGCTCGCTCGAAAGGGACATTGATGACGAAGTCGATGGCAATCGGGGACGAGCGCTCTGCGCCGGCGCCTGCCGCCGGGCTGACGATCTGGGCGAAGACGGCGCCCGAGCTGCTGGCCCGCGCCGCGAAGCTGCACGGCAGCCGCCCGGCCATCAACTTCCTGGGACGCCGCTGGACCTACGCCGAGGTGGCCGACGCCGCCGAGCACGTCGCCGCCGGCCTGCAGGCGCGCGGCATCGGCAAGGGCGACCGCGTCGGGCTCTGCCTGCCCAACACGCCGTTCTTCGTCGTCGCCTACTATGCGGCGCTGCGGATTGGCGCCATCGTCGTCAACTACAACCCGCTCTACGTCGAGCGCGAGCTCGAGCACCAGATCAAGGACTCCGGCACCAAGCTGATGTTCGTGATCGACGTGCCCGACGTGCACAACAAGATCGTCGCCGTCGCCGCGCGCGCCGGCCTCGAGACCATCGTGCTCTGCCCGCTCGCCGAGGCGCTGCCGGCGACCAAGGGCGCGCTCTACAAGCTGCTGAAGCGCAAGGCGATCGCCAAGGCGCCGGCCGATGGCCGCCACATCACGTATGCGTCGCTGCTCGCCACCAAGGCGGCGCCGACGCCGGTCGACATCGCTGCCGACGACATCGCCGTGCTGCAGTACACCGGCGGCACGACCGGCGTGCCGAAGGGCGCGATGCTGACCCATGCCAACATCGTCGCCAACTGTGCGCAGAACGTCGCGTTCGACCCCGAACGCAAGATGGGACAGGAGCGCGTGCTCGGCGTGCTGCCGCTGTTCCACGTCTTCGCGATGACGGTGGTGATGAACTACGCGGTCGAGATCGCCGCCGAGATGGTGCTGCTGCCGCGCTACGAACTCGCGACGACGCTGAAGACGCTGCTGAAGACGAAGCCGACCGTCTTCCCCGCCGTGCCGACGATCTATGCGGCGATCGCCAAGCTGGCGGCGAAGGAGAAGCGCGATCTCTCCAGCATCGAGCTCTGCATCTCCGGCGGCGCGCCGCTGCCGGCCGAGGTCGCCGAGCAGTTCCGGGCGCTGACCGGCGCGAAGCTCGTCGAAGGCTACGGCCTCACCGAGACGTCGCCCTGCGTCTCCTGCAACTCGCGCCACGGCGCCTCGAAGGACGGCTCGGTCGGCCGCCCGTTGCCCGGCACGATCGTCGAGATCCGCGATCCGATCACCCGCGCGCTTATGCCGACCGGCGAGAAGGGCGAGGTCGTCGTGCGCGGCCCGCAGGTGATGAAGGGCTACTGGAACCGGCCCGAGGCCACCGCCGACGTGCTCGACGAGCATGGTCTTCGCACCGGCGACATCGGCATCCTCGATTCCGAGGGCTACCTGTTCATCGTCGACCGCATCAAGGACGTGATCCTCTGCGGCGGCTACAACGTCTATCCGCGCGTCATCGAGGACGCGCTCTACCAGCACCCCGCCGTCGCCGAGGCGGTCGTCGTCGGTATCCCCGATTCCTACCGCGGCCAGGCGCCGAAGGCCTTCGTCACGCTGCGGCCCGGCAGCAGTGCGACGCCCGACGAGCTGCAGACCTTCCTGAAGGACTACGTCTCGAAGATCGAGCTGCCGAAGCAGATCGAGATCCGCGACGCGCTGCCGAAGACGGCGGTCGGCAAGCTCTCCAAGAAGGAGCTGGTCGCCGAGGAGAGCGCGAAGGCGCCGGCGGCCGCAGCCTGATGGTCATGACGGAAACCACATTGTCCGGAACCCAACCGTCGCGCCGGACGGACGCGGCGCGCGACCGCACCTTCGTGATGGTGACCGACCTCGCGCGCGAGCTCGGCATCACGGCGCGCGCACTGCGCTTCTACGAGGACAAGGGGCTGATCACGCCGCACCGCGTCGGCGCGACGCGCATCTACACGGCGCGCGAGCGGGCCCGCATGATCCTCGTGCTGCGCGGCAAGCGGCTCGGCTTCTCGCTGCGCGAGATCAAGGACTATCTCGACCTCTACGACGCCGACCCGCGGCAGGTGACGCAGACGCGCGCCCTGCTCGAGCGCATCGCGGAGCGGCGCGCCGAGCTCGTCGACAAGCAGACCGCCATCGCCGAGGCCCTCGCCGGCCTCGACGACCTCGAACGCGATGCGAGCGCGATCCTCGCGAAAGCCCAAGCCGTGGCGCGCAAGGCCGCAGCCAAGATCTGAACGGACGCCGTGCCCGTCACGGCCGGAAAGGAAGCGACATGACCAACATCGTGATAGCCGGCTACGCCCGCTCGCCCTTCACCCTCGCCAAGAAGGGCGCGCTGACCAAGGTGCGCCCCGACGACCTCGTCACCGAGGTCGTGCGCGCGCTGGTCAAGCGGACCGGCATCGACCCCAACGAAATCGAGGACCTGGTGCTCGGCTGCGCCTTCCCGGAGGGCGAGCAGGGCCTCAACATGGCGCGCCTCGTCGCGCTCAACGCCGATCTC